>JABDMC010000167.1 GCA_013001695.1 Akkermansiaceae bacterium | reverse complement strand
GCCCAGTACCCGTGGCGCGAGAAGTACTTCGGCAGCAGCTCGGCGTCGGGGAGGACCTCCCGCATCTTCTGCCCGTTCGCGTAGAGCCCCGAGACGTGCGGCGAGATGCCGGTGAAGATGGCGGTCCGCGACGGGTTGCACGCCGGAGCCGGGCAGTGCGCGTTGGTGAAGAGCACGCCCGACCCGGCGAGCCGGTCGAGGTGCGGGGTCCTCGCCTGCGGGTGACCCTTCAGGCAGCCGACCCAGTCGTTGAGATCGTCGATGGCGATGAAGAGGACGTTGGGAGGTTCCGCGGCGGCGGCCGCTCCCGGGCACGCCAGCGCCAGCGACAGCGCGAGCACCGCGCCCCGGCGCAGCATGGCCCGCCGGCGCGGACTGCATGGATTTCCCATCCCCAAGAGTGTGATCGTGGATCAGGAATCGTGAATCTTGAATCAAAAAACAAACCGTCCCCCGCCGGGGAGATCCCTGATCAATTTCCGCCCCCCCGCCCGTAGTCCTCGCTTCGGGGCGGGCGCCCCGCCGACCGCCATGAATCGCACCTCCGGCCTGCTCCTTGCGCTGATCTCCCTGCTGCTGACTCCCGCCGCCGACGCCCGGCCGAACGTGCTTCTCATCGCCATCGACGATCTCAACGACTGGGTGGGATGTCTCGGGGGTCATCCTGACGCGAGGACCCCGCACATCGACCGGCTCGCGAAGCGCGGGGTGCTCTTCACCAACGCCCACTGCCAGGCGCCGATCTGCAATCCGTCGCGGACGAGCCTCATGTACGGCCTGCGTCCCTCAACCAGCGGCGTTTACGAGAACTCCCCGCGGCCGTGGACGGTGCCGGCCCTCAAGGACCGCGTCACCCTCCCGCGCCACTTCGCGGCCAACGGGTACCGCACCCTCACCACCGGCAAGATCTACTACGGGTCCGGCCTGCCGCCCGGCGACTTCGACGTCGTCGGTCCGCGCCCCGGACAGAGACTCAAGATCGACAAGCGTCTCGTCCCCTCCACCGGCGACGGCGCCAGCGGCCTCTGGGACTTCGGCGCCCAGGACTATGACGAGAAGCTCTTCCAGGATCACGCCGACGCCACCTGGGCGATCGAGCGGATCCGCGAGAAGAATCCGGATCCGTTCTTCCTCGCCATCGGATTCTACCGCCCGCACGTCCCATTCTATTCTCCAGCGCGCGTCTTCAAGCAGATCCCGGAAAGCGAGATCGATCTTCCCCGGGTGAAGGACGACGATTGGAGCGACATCCCGGCGATCGCCAGGGACCTGTGCCGGGCGCCGGCCGCCCCGGACCACAGCTGGTTCGTCGAGTCCGGCCGCTGGAAGGAGGCCGTGCAGTCCTATCTCGCCTGCATCCGCTGGACCGACGAGCAGGTCGGCCGCCTGTTGGACGCCCTCGACGCCTCGCCGCACGCCGCCGACACCATCGTGGTCCTCTACTCCGACCACGGGTTCTTCCTCGGCGAGAAGCAGCGCTGGGCGAAACAGTCGCTCTGGGAACGCGCCACCAAGGTGCCCTTCATCATCGCGGGGCCGCCCGTCCTTCGGAGCCGCGACGGCGAGGAATGGAGGGTGAGCAAGGGCACCCCGTGCGCCCGGCCGGCCGAGTTGCTCGGCATCTACCCGACGCTCATCGACCTCTGCGGCCTGCCGGTGCGCGACGACCTCGACGGCACGAGTCTTGTTCCGCTCCTGAAGGATCCCGGCGCCGCTTGGGACCAACCGGCCCTGACGACCCACGGCCGGAACAACCACGCGGTGCGCACCGCGACCCACCGCTACATCCGCTACCACGACGGGTCGGAAGAACTCTATGACCTCGTCGCCGACCCCGACGAGTGGACCAACCTTGCCGGCGGGGACGAGCATGCCGCCCTGAAGGCCCGCCTCGCCCGCCACTTCCCGAAGACCAACGCCGCGCCGGCCGAGGGCTCCGCCCGGAAGGGCCGGAAGAACCGGAAGAACGCCCCCAAGCCGAAGGCACAATGAGATTCCTGTTCCTCCTGCTCGCCGCCGGCGCCCTCCTGCCCGCCCCGGCCGGCGCCGCGAAGCGCCCCAACGTCCTCTTCATCGTCTGCGATGACCTCAACACCCACCTCGCCTTCGACGGCTACGGGCCGATCCAGACGCCGCACCTCGACAAGTTGGCGAAGCGCGCCCTGACCTTCGAGCGGGCCTACTGCCAGTACCCGGTCTGCGCGCCGTCGCGGACGTCCTTCCTCACGGGCCGCTACCCGGAAGCCACCGGCGTCCTCAACAACCGGACCAACGTCCTGCAACTGCACCCGGACCTCGCGACCATCCCACGCCACTTCCGCCGGAACGGCTACTGGACCGGCGGGGTGGGCAAGATCTTCCACGGGAAGGCCGGGACGGACGCCACCCTCTGGAACGAGTTCCACAAGTTCGAAAACGAGCACAACCCGGTTTACCGGGACGCCGAACGCGCCTTCGAGAAGAAGTTCGGATCGATCCACGAGCCGGAGAACGTGCGCAAGTGGAAGCAACGCCAGCGCGAACTCCGCCAGGAGGCCGGCGGACAAAACCCGCCGGGAAAGGGACCGACCCGCATGACCGACGCCGAGCACAAGGACGGCAAGAATGTCCGCCAGATCCTGAAGTGGCTCGATGACCGGCCCCACGGCGATCAGCCGTTCTTCCTCGCCTGCGGAATCCACAAGCCGCATGTCCCGTTCTGGGCGCCGCAGAAGTACTTCGACCGCTACCCGCTCGACAAGATCGATCCCCCGCAGGTCCCTCCCGCCGACTGGGACGACATCCCGCCGCTGGCGATGAACAAGCGGTTCGAGGCGTTTGGCTTCGCGCTCGACAGCTCGCGGCCCGAGCTCGCCCGGGAGTACATCCAAGCGTATCACGCCTGCATCTCCTTCGTCGACGCCCAGCTGGGACTGCTTTTCGACGCGCTCGACGCGAAGATGCTCTGGGACGACACGGTGGTCATCTTCTTCTCCGATCACGGCTATCACCTCGGGGAACACTTCATGTGGGGCAAGGTCACCCTTTTCGAGGAATGCGCCCGCGTGCCGCTCGTCGTCCACGCCCCGGGGCTGACCACCCCCGGCGCGCGCACCGCGGCCCTCGTCGAGCTGGTCGACCTCTTCCCGACCCTCAACGAGCTGTGCGGGCTTCCGGACCCGGGCGGCCTCCAGGGCCGGAGCCTCGTGCCCGTCCTGAAGGATCCCGCGCTCCCCGGCAAGCCCGCCGCCTACACCGTGGTGACCCGCGGGCAGTCGCTCGGCCGCTCGATCCGCACGCGCGATCAACGCTACGCGGAATGGGGTGGACCCTCGGCCCGCGAGTTGTACAACCTCAAGCGCGATCCCCGCGAGCATATCAATCTCGCGCCCGATCCTGACCGCTACCTGGAAATCGAGAAGCTCCACGAGCTTCTCCGGTCCGCCACCGCCCACGCCAAAGATTAATGAAACAAGTCATCATCACCATCCTGGCCCTCGCGGCCGCCCTTCTTCCGCACCACGCGCCGGGAGCCGACCGTCCCAACGTCCTCATGATCGCCATTGACGATCAGAACGACTGGATCGGCTGCCTTGGCGGGCACCCGCAGGCGAAGACGCCCAACATCGACGCCCTCGCGAAGCGCGGCACGGTCTTCACCAACGCCCACTGCCAATCGCCGCTGTGCAACCCGTCGCGCACGAGCCTCATGCTCAGCCGCCGGCCGGGCGCCACGGGGATCTACGGACTGGCGCCGTGGTTCCGCGATGTCCCGGCACTGGCCGACAGCGTCACCCTGCCGCAGTGGTTCGCGAAGCACGGGAACCACTACACCGCCACCGCCGGTAAGATCTACCACGGCCGCTACGGGCGGAAGAACACCCCGAAGCACAAGGAGTGGGACGAAGCCGGGCCCGGCGCCTCCGGGAAGCCGTTCCCGCCGAAGAAGCTCGTCAACACCCCGCAGCCGCACAAGCTCGTCGACTGGGGGACCTTTCCGCACAAGGACGAGGACAAGGGCGACTACATCGTGGCCGATTGGGCCGTGGACCGGCTCGGGAACCACCACGAACTGACCGAGAACGGCAAGCGTCCCTTCTTCATGGCGGTCGGTTTCTTCCTTCCGCACGTTCCGTGTTACGCCACGCAGAAGTGGATGGACATGCATCCGCTCGAGGGATTGAAGCTTCCCGAGGTCATCGCCAACGACCGCGCCGACACGCCGCGCTTTTCCTGGAACCTCCACTGGAAGCTGCCGGAACCGCGGCTGAAGTTCCTGAAGGAAGCGGGGGAGTGGGAAAACCTCACGCGCTCCTACCTCGCCTGCACGACCTTCGTCGACGCGCAGGTCGGTCGCGTCCTGAAGGCCCTCGAGGAATCCGGCCACGCCGACAACACCATCATCGTCCTGTGGTCCGACCACGGCTGGCACATCGGGGAGAAGGAAATCACCGGCAAGAACACCCTCTGGGACGACGGCACCCGCGTGCCCCTCATCTTCGCGGGGCAGGGCGTCACGAAGGGCCAGGTGTGCCGGAAGCCCGCCGAGTTGCTCGACATCTACCCGACGCTGGTGGAACTCACCGGGCTGCCGGCCAACGAGGCCGTCGAGGGGCATTCCCTCGTGCCCCAACTGAAGGACGCCGGCGCGGACCGCCCGTGGCCGGCGATCACGACGCACAACCACGACAACCACGGGGTGCGCACCGAGAACTGGCGCTACATCCGCTACGCCGACGGCAGCGAGGAACTCTACAACATGAAGGAGGACCCCAACGAATGGCACAACCTCCTCGCCCTCGACACCGGCGCGCCGGACCCGACGGCCCGCCGGAAGGCCGACGCCCTCGCCAAGTGGCTCCCGAAGGAGAACGTCCCGCCGGCCCCGAAATCCGCGGCCCGCATCCTGACCTACGACAAGGAAACGAAGGAAACCATCTGGGAAGGCAAACCCATCACCCCCGGCGACCCGATCCCGGAGCTGTAGCTGCCGCTTCATGACCACCGAAGACACGGAACACACCGAAGGGAGCAAGCTGCTCTTCAGGGAGGAGACCTACAAGATCAGGGGAGCGTGCTTCGAGGTCTACAAAGCAATGGGATGTGGTTTTCTCGAGGCCGTGTACCAGGAATGTCTCGAGATCGAACTCGGTCTTCGGGGCGTTCCCTTCTTGCCGCAGCCCATGCTCGAACTGGAGTATAAGCAGAGAATGCTCCAGGCCGCTTACCGGCCGGATCTGATCTGCTTCGGGAAAATCGTGATTGAGTTCAAGGCCGTCACGTCCCTGGCCGACGAACACCGCGCCCAAGTCCACAACTATCTCAAGGCCTCCGGGCATCGCCTCGGCCTCCTGGTCAATTTCGGCCACTATCCCCAGATCGAAATCGAAAGAATCATCCGATGAAACGCTCCCCGACAAGACTCCTTCTCGTTCTCTTTCTGTGTACTCCGTGTTTTCCGTGGTCTCCTTGTTCCGCAGCTCCCAAGCCCAACGTCCTCCTCATCTGCATCGATGACCTGCGGCCCGAGTTGAAGTGCTTTGGCGCGGACTACATCCACTCCCCGCACATCGACAGGCTGGCGGCGAAGGGGCGCGCCTTCCACCGCCACTACGTGCAGGCCCCGACGTGCGGGGCCTCGCGCTACACGCTTCTGACCGGGCGTTACGGCGGCACCAACAACGGGGCCCTCTTCCAGCGGGCGGCACGGATCGCGAAGGAGGGCGCGCGGGTCCCCCCGTCGATGCCCGCATTTTTCTGGAAGAAGGGCTACACCACCGTTTCGGTCGGGAAGGTTTCGCATCACCCCGGCGGCCGCGGCGGCAAGGACTGGGACGAGGACACCAAGCTCGAGATGCCGCATTCCTGGACGCGCCACCTCCTCCCGGCCGGACCGTGGCAACATCCGCGCGGCGCCATGCACGGGCTCGCGAACGGCGAGATCCGCAAGAACGCCAAGGACATGGATGTCTTCCAGGCATTCGCCGGCCCCGACACCGCCTACCCGGACGGACTCATCGTCGACGAGGCGCTGAAGCAACTCGACAAGCTCGCCGCTGCGAAGAAGCCCTTCTTCCTGGCCACCGGCATCATCCGTCCCCACCTCCCCTTCGGGGCCCCGGCGAAGTACATGGCGCCCTACAAGGATGCCGAGCTGCCGCCCATCCCCCACCCGGAGAAGCCCGGCGGCAAGACGACCTGGCACGGCAGCGGGGAGTTCATGAAGTACAACCGCTGGGGCAAGAACCCGAACACGGACCCGGAGTTCGCGCTCGAGGTCCGCAAGCACTACGCGGCCTGCGTAACCTACGCCGATGCCCTCGTGGGCCGCCTGCTTGCAAAGCTCGACGAGCACAAGCTCGCCGACAACACCATCATCGTCTTGTGGGGCGACCATGGCTGGCACCTCGGCGAGCACGCCATCTGGGGGAAGCACGCCCTGTTCGAGGAAAGCCTGCGCTCCCCGCTCATCATCGTCGCACCGCCTGCCGTGCGAAGCCAGCAGGGTGAAGCATTGGAGGTGAAGTCGCCCGGCGCCCCGACGCGCTCCATCGTCGAATCGATCGACATCTTCCCGACGCTCTGCGCGCTCGCCGATCTGCCTCCGCCGCCGGATCTTCCGGGAACGTCGCTCGTCCCCCTCCTCGAAAGCCCGAGGGCCGCCGGCCATCCGGCCATTTCCTACAGCGGGAACGCCGAGACAATCCGCACCGACCGTTACCGGCTCATCGCCCACAAGAAGGGGCACGTCGAGCTCTACGATCACGAGAGCGACGCTGGGGAGACGAAGAACATCGCGGATGAGCATCCCGGCGTGGTGCAGGAACTGCGGGCGCAATTGGCAAAGCGGTTGGCGCGCTGAGGTGGTAGCGGCGCGCTTGCGCGTGCCGACGGGATCGCGGGGGCAGGACTCCTCCGCCATCGTCGGAAGGCGCAAGCCTTCCGCTACGTCTCGCCCACGTGGGGTAGCTCTCGTCCACGTGGGGTAGCCCTCGCCCACGTGGGGTAGCTCTCGCCCACGTGGGGTAGCGGCGCGCTTGCGCGTGCCGACGAAATCCCGTGGGCAGGACTCCTCCGCCATCGTCGGAAGGCGCAAGCCTTCCGCTACGTCTCGCCCACGTGGGGTA
>JABDMC010000161.1 GCA_013001695.1 Akkermansiaceae bacterium | reverse complement strand
AGATCCGGGTGAACTTGTGTTCCTGTTCGGCAGGCGGGGCGCCCGCCCTACAACCATTCGGCTTTTCGGCAGGCGGAGCGCCCGCCCTACAATTGCTTCACCCGGAAGAACTTCGCGGTGGCGGATTGGCCGCTGAGCGTCGTGGACGTGGTCAGGTCGCCCGGGCCCGCGGTCACCTCGGACCCGGCCACCGTCGTCCAGCCCGCGAGGTCGCCGCTGCATTCGATTGCGTAGCGTCGGCCGGGAAAGCAATTCCACCCGATCGTGACCGTCCCGGCGGCGTCCCGCGACACGCTCGTGATCTCGAAGAGCATGTGCGCTTCGAGGCGATCGAATACGCCGCTGGCGTCCTCGTCCCGCAGCGCCTCGAGGGGAATGCACCGGAGCTCGGCGGGATCGACATCGCCATCGGCATCACCCGCGGGCGCCTGCCCGGCGAGGGCCGCCGCGTCGGGGGTCTCGTAGGCGAGGGCGGCGAGGCAGACGGTCGCCGGAACGGACCCGAAGACGGCCTCGTAGTCGATCTCGCCCTCCATGACCTGTCCCGCCCCGCCCCGGAACTTGTCGTTCCCCGCGGTGCCGGTGTTCGACCAGCCGAGGTAGTTGTTGGTGCTCTCCGCGCCAAGGAACGGCGATCCCGCCGGCAGGGCGGTGAAGCCGGCCTTCGCCCACGGCGCGCCCTGCGTCGCGGACGGCAGCGCCGCGTTCCCGATCATGATGAAATGATCGTTCCCGTTCGCCGGGACCCCGGTCGCCACGTAGAGCCTCCCGCCCCGCACCGCGGCGTGGAGTTCCATTCCCCCGCCGGCGAGAAGGTATCCCGCCGAATCGAGGGTCCCATCCATCGTGAAGGGGACCGCCGGCGATCCTCCCCCGCCGGTGGTCGTCGCGCACACCGCCGCCGTGGGCGCCGAAACCCCGGAGGCATTGCGGGCCTCCACCGTGTAACAATACTCGCTCCCCGGGCTCAGGCCGCTGTCGGTGAAGTCCGTCATCCCGCTGGCGCCGATCTCGACGCCTCCGCGCCGCAACACGTAATCGACCGCGCCGGCACTGGCGCTCCACGTCAGGAGGACCGCGTGCGAACCGCTCGCGGTGGCCGCCGGATCGGCCGGGGTGGGCGGTGGTGATCCCCCGCCGGTGGTGCCGCCGTCATCCTCGACGTACACGTGCTGGATCTCCGACCTCGAGACGTTCCCCTGCCCGTCCACGGCCTCGACGTAATAGTCGAGCAGGCTGTCACGAATCCCGGGAACCACGGTCGCATCGACCCGCGCGTAGTAGTAGTCGGCAATCACGTGCGGCTGGATGAAGAAGTTGATGTCGCCGGATGCGCCGGGGTCATCGCCCGGATTCCGGTCCGGGTTGAAGGCCGGATCGATGCTCCGCTTCGTCATCGGGACGCTGATCCACGTCCCCCCGGCGTAGACCTCGTTGGCGGTGGTCTCGACCGGGTTCACGCCGTCGGCATCGACCCGGATCCGCAGGGTCGCGGACTGCACCCCGGAAACGTCGAAGATGTGGGACCAGACGAAGAACTCCGATTCCCAGGGATCGACCCCGTCGAAGCCGATCTTCCTGTAGCCGATATGATTCCCCCAGTCCTTTCCGCCCGGGTTCCACGGGTAGCGCTGCGGCTTGAAGACCGTCGGGGCCGTGAGGTCCGATGCGAGGTGGCCGTCGACGTACTGCTTCAGCGTCTGGCTCCCGTCGCCGGCATCGAGGGCCCGACGCTGCGCGAGGGACGACTTCATCTCGTCGTCGAGGCTCGACCCGTAGTAGAGGAACCCGGAGTCGAGGCCCCCGAGGTAGTAGTGCCACCCCTGCTCCACGAAATTCGGGTTGTTGTCGGTGCCGTTCACCTGCGTCGGTTCCTGGATCTTCCATGCCAGGACGCTGCCTCCCGCGCCGGTCCAGAGTTGCTCCGCGGTCTCGAGGTAGTTCGCCCCGGCCACGATGATCGCCCAGCTCCGGAAGTCCTCGCTGAACCCCGGCGTCTCGAAATCGGCGAAGGTCTTCGGGTCGTTGCCGTCGAACGCCGGGCTGCCCCGGTCCCGCTGCGGCGGAAAGAGCCAGTGGTAGAACCCCGGCGAGCCCCGGTCGTCGGCGTTCACCCAGGTGCCGTCCTCCACGTGCACCACGTCGAGGTTGTTCCGGTCCAGCGAGCCCAGGTAGTGCTCGATGGTTGACGGCTGGTACCCGTTGCCGCTGACCGCGTTCATCAATCCCGGGACGCTTTCAAAGTAGTAGCTGTTCCCGCCGCCCCACGCGTTGTCCCCGTCGTGCGCCATCAACACGATGCAGGGGTGGGCCGGGTCGGTCGCGAACGGCGAGATCTCGTTGTCGATCTCGCCGGTGCCCATGTTGCCGAAGCCGTTCTGGTAGGATAGCTGGTCGCACATCGGGACCACCACGATGGTCTCCTCCGCCCCGGTGTCGGGGTCGACATACTGCGCCTTGTGGGCCTGGTAGGCGTAGGGTGCCGGGAAGGTCCCGCCGCGCCCGTCGATGGTGCTGCTCCACCACTGGTTCACGGGAACCGCGGGCCCCAACCGGTCGGCGCGGTTCGGCGGGACGTTGTTCCAGGTGTTCGTCCCGGCGCTGGGCGCCACATCGAGGTAATTTTGACAGGTCCGCGCGAGGTGCGAGTTCGCCACGATCACCCATTCGTACCCGAACTCCCTGAGGACCGGGATCATGTGCCGCGAGAAGGCGCACTCGATCGGCCAGAAGCCCCTGGAATGGTCGGACTTGTCGGGGTTGCCGCTCCACGACTTCCACCAGACGTCGCGGAAGATCGCGATCTCCTTCCGCAACACCGACTCCGGCAGGAGCGGACTGAACGAATGGTGGTAGGTCATCCCCACGAGGTCGGCCCGCGGATGCCCCGTGGATGTCGTCCACCCGCGCGCCTCCGCCGTGGGCTGGTTCCACGCCGGGTAGTATCCCCCGTAGCTCGCCCGCCCCAGCGAACCGATGTTCTCCTGCAACGCGCCCGAGTAGGAAATCGACACCCCCGCGTTCGCGTGGCCGCGGATCGTGTTGATCGAATCCCGCATCCCGTGCTGGTAGGCGTTGATGCGGTCCGCCTTCGAGAAGACATCGTCGTAAGCCCCCCCGTCTCCCTGCCACAGCTGGTTCTGGGGATGCTTCGCGGTCGACCCCGGATAATAATTGCCGGCGTTGTCCTGCTTCAGCCGGATGCTGTCGTAGGCGAACTGGTAGCGGTTGCTGCCGGGTGAGTAGGCCCCGTTGCTGCGCTCCGGCCAGTACACCGGCTGGTGCTGGTGCCAGTGGTAGGTGACGTGGACGTTGGGATTTCCCCAGAGAATTCCTGCCGCCAGGGACCACCCAGCCGCCACCAGACCAATCCGTGTGCCGCGCATCATTGGCAAATGTCCGGGCCGGGGCCTTTGGTTTCGAAAGATCTCAAAAAATCCGCAGATTTAGACCCGTATTTCCGGCGAAAACTCCTTCAGCGAACCGAAAACGAAGCTAAACTCCCCCCATGCCCACCAAGACCGAGATCCAGGACCTCTATTTCATGGATGCCCGCTTCAAGCTCCTCGACATCGCGGCCTTTCTCGACCGCGTCGACCGCCACGAGGGCGAGGCCGACTTCCGGCATCCCGCCTTCCACAAAGCCCTCGAAGCGATGCAGAACCCGCCCGCCGGCCTCACCCGCGCCCAAGCCGTCCACCATGCTTTCTCGGACCACAGCACCGAGCCAGCCGAGAGCGCCAGCATACAGTTCGCATTGGGAGCTGTGAATCCTGAAGCCTGATCTTGCCGCCCTCTAAACCCACAGACCAATTTCCAGTTAGGCTCCAAGACCAAATCCAATCACCAAACCCGGCACCATCCGACAGACTCAGTCTCTTTTGTCTTTCGTCTTTCGTCTTTCATCTTTCATCTGTCCTCTTTCTTCTTTCGTCTTCTGAAATGAAATACATCGACCCACACGCTCACATGGTGAGCCGCACCACCGACGACTACCAGGCCATCGCCCAGGCCGGATGCGAGGCTCTGTGCGAACCGGCCTTCTGGGCGGGCTTCGACCGCGCCACCCCGCAGGGGTTCTTCGACTACTACCGCCAACTTACCGAATACGAGCCCAAGCGCGCAGCCAAGTTCGGCATCCCGCACTTCTGCTGGCTCTGCATCAACCCGAAGGAGGCCGAAGACCCCGTCTTCGCGCGTGAGGTCATGGCGATGATCCCCGACTTCCTCGACAAGCCCACCGTCCTCGGCATCGGCGAGATCGGGCTCAACAAGAACACCAAGAACGAACTCACCATCTTCGAGGAGCACGTCGAGATCGCCCTCAAGCACAATCTCCCCATCCTCGTCCACACCCCGCACCTCGAGGACAAGCTCAAGGGGACCCGCCTCATCGTGGATGCGCTGAAGAATGCCAAGGTCGACCCCGGCCGCGTTATCATCGACCACATCGAGGAACACACCGCCAGCCTCGTCCTCGACGCCGGCTTCTGGGCCGGGATGACCCTCTACCCCGAGTCGAAGTGCTCTCCCGCCCGCGCCATCGACATCCTCGAGACCTTCGGCATGGAGAACGTCTGGATGAATGCCGCCTGCGACTGGGGCATCTCCGACCCGCTCGCCGTGGTGAAATGCGCCCTCGAGATGAAGAAGCGCCAGCACTCCAAGGACGTGGTGGAGAAGGTCATCTTCGAAAATCCCAAGACCTTCCTGAGCCAATCGCCCAAATTTGCTC
>JABDMC010000139.1 GCA_013001695.1 Akkermansiaceae bacterium | reverse complement strand
CAGTATTCGGGCAGGTCCGTTCATCCAAATCAAATTTCAGCTCACCCAAAATCCTCGTAACCCTCTAACTATAAGGCGATGCCGCCGGGGGGAGTCGAACCCCCACTCCCTTGCGGGAAGCGGATTTTAAGTCCGCAGCGTCTACCAGTTCCGCCACGGCGGCGTGTGGGTGGTGGTTAGCGTTCCTGGATGCTTTGGATGGCATCCTGGATCATGAGTTTGAGCTCGTCGTCGGCGGCGGGGAGGGCGCGCTGGAGGGCGGGGAGGCTTTGGGAGCTGCCGATGCGCTTCAGGATGCGGGCCGCGGATTGCTGGACGGCGCGATTCTCATCGCCAAGATGGGAGGCGACCATCTCCTCGGCGTCGGGGCCAAGCTCTGCGACGAAGGGTTCCCACGACGAGGGGTCCGCTTTCCAGAGGACCTCGATGATGGGGACCGCCACGGCGGGATTGCGCGCCGTCAGGAAGTCGAGCATGCTGCGCGGCATTTGCTCGCCCTTCAGGAGGATGTCCTGGGCGGCCTGGGCGACGGCGAGCGGGGCGCCGTCCCCCTCCTCCGACCAGACCGAGAGGGCCTTGGTGACCACGCCCTTGAAATCGGCCTCGGCTTCCTCGGCGAGGAGGTCGACGAGGCGCTGGGTGATCTCCTTCCGGAAGCGCAGGGGCTCGGCGGTGGCGAGGCGGCTGGCGGCTTCCTGCACGCGCTCGATGTCGATGTGATCGAGTTCGGCGAGATTGCGCACGTAGAACGCCGGGTGCTCCTTGTCGGTGAGCTTGCTCATCAACTCGGTATTCACCTCGAGGAGGCGCTCGCCCTCCACCGCGATCTCGATGACGCGGATGTCGGGGTAGGTATTCTCGACGCGGCCGAAGCGCTCCACGATGAGGGCCATCTCCTCGAGGGGAACCTCGACGCCCTCGACGACGAAGAGGCCGCCGTCGCCGCGGCGATAGAACGACGGGCGCTCCTTGGTGCCGGTCTTGCGGTGCAGGTATTTCTGGATCTGGTACTTGAAGCGTTCCTCCATGGCCGGCACCCAGAGGGCGGCGACCTTCTGGCGGCCGTCGTAGGTCGCGGTGGTGTGGGTGGTGATGGCCCGTTTCACCGGCCCGTAGCCGACCTCCTGCATGATCTCGGTGATGGTCTTTTCGGCCCCGACGTCAGGGCCGGCATCGGTGCCGCCGTTGCCGCCGGGAGTCTCGACGATCTCGCCTTCCTGCACGGTGCGCGGGACCGGGAGGAGCACCGCGAGGGCCACCATGATGGCGCCCAGCACCCCGCCCGCCAGGAGGGCCATCTTCTTGCGATGATGGCTCCCGATGAACAGGAGGATGAGCCCCACGATGACGATGAAGAACGCCAGGACGGTGCGTTCCCGCACTTCCATGTCCTGGAGGAGCCCGCCGTCCCGCGCGCCGAGAAGGCACAAGCCGATGCCGAGGAGCAGGACGATGAGGCCGGCGGCGGATGCCACCAGCTGCGGCGGCGAGATCGGGGTGATGTCGAGGGAGCTGGGAGTCTGGGCGTAGGCCGCGGTCTCGAACTCGACCGCCGCGGAGGGCCGGCTTTTGCCGCTGCCGGTGGACCCGGCGGTGCTGAACCCCTCGAGGCCCGGTTTCCGGTGCTCGCCGGGGTAGAATTTCTCGCGCCGGGTGACGATGGAGGCCTCGTCGACCGTGAAGCGGTGCTCGCAGGCGCCGCACTCGACGGTCCGTCCCCGCAGTTCATCGCTGACTCGGAAATTCCGGCTGCATTCGGGGCATTGGATGCGGAGGGTCATGGGGGAAGGGCGCCGGGGAGTCGATTCCGCCGGGAGAATCCCCTGTCCAAGGCCGATATTCAACATATTCCGTTCGCCAAATCCCGGGAAACCGTCGCACTTGCCGAGCGGGGTGGGACCCGTTAGAGATCAGCCATGCCGCCCGCCACCGACAGCCTCGAAAGCCTCCTCGCCATCCAAGAGCGGGATCTCCGCCTCCAGGAGCTCCGGCAGCAACTGGAGAAGATCCCGAAAGAGCAGGAGCAGGCCCGGGAG
>JABDMC010000127.1 GCA_013001695.1 Akkermansiaceae bacterium | reverse complement strand
GAACGAAGAAGTTGGGAAACCAGGCCGCGCTTCGACCTTCCCCGCGAACGAAGTGAGCCACTTTTTGAAACTCTGAAAACCCCAGCATGTTGCAGGACTTGCGGGACGGCACACTAGCCCGGAAATCTCATGAAATGATCGGGGCGGGTCACTCGACGCCCAGCTTCTCGCGCCAGCGCTCGATTTCGGCGTTCACGTTGGCGGGCGACGGGGCGCCGGGCGTGGTGCGGGCCGCGAGGGCGCGGTCGAGGTCGAAGATCGCCGCGGTGTCATCCCCGAAGTGCTTCGACACCGCCGCGAGGTCGAGCTCGTCGAGCGGCGTTTGCGTCTCGATGGATTTGGCCACCGCCGTGCCGACCAGCTCGTGCGCCTCGCGGAACGGGACGCCGTTGTTGACGAGGTAATCGGCGAGGTCGGTGGCGAGAAGGAGCGGGTCGGAGGCCGCCTCGCGGCAGCGGGCGACATCGAGCTCGAGGCCGCCGAGCATGTCGGTATTGACCGCCACGGCGAGCTTGATGGTGTCGATCGAATCGAACAGCGGTTCCTTGTCCTCCTGGAGGTCGCGGTTGTAGGTCAGCGGGAGGCCCTTCAGGGTGGTGAGGAGGCCGAGGAGGTTGCCGAAGAGGCGGCCGGCTTTCCCGCGGGTCAGTTCGCAGACGTCGGGGTTCTTCTTCTGCGGCATGAGCGACGAGCCCGTGGTGTGCGCGTCGCTGAGGGTCGCGAATCCGAACTCGGTGCTCGTCCAGAGGATGAGGTCCTCGCTGAGGCGCGAAAGATGCGCCCCGCAGAGGGCCAGGCCGCCGAGCAGTTCCACGATGTAATCGCGGTCCGCGATGGCGTCCATGGAGTTGGTGGTCACCGTGTCGAAGCCGAGTTCTTTGGCGGCCGCCGCGCGGTCGAGCGCGATGGTCGAGCCGGCCAGGGCCCCGGAGCCCAGCGGGCAGACGTTGAGGCGCGCGCGGCATTCCGCGAGGCGCTCCTGGTCGCGCTCGAGCATCTCGATGTAGGCGAGCAGGTGGTGGCCGGCGGTGACCGGTTGGCCGCGCTGGAGGTGGGTGTAGCCGGGCATCACCGCCCCCGCGTAGGCGCCGGCGCGCTCGAGGAGGGCCTTCTGGAGGCCGGCGAGGAGGTCGGTGAGGGCGTCGATCTCGGCGCGGCAGTAGAGGCGGGTGGCGGTGGCGACCTGGTCGTTGCGCGAGCGGGCGGTGTGGAGCTTGGCGCCGGCCGCACCGACGCGCTTGGTGAGGGCGGCCTCGATGTTCATGTGGATGTCCTCCAGCGCCGGGTCGAACTCGAAGGTGCCGGCGTCGATGTCGGCCTCGATCTGGCGCAGGCCGGTCTCGATGTCGCTGAACTCCTTCGGGTCGAGGATGCCGGCTTCCAGCAGGAGGCGGGCGTGCGCCACCGACCCCGCCACATCGTGCGGGTAGAGGCGCCAGTCAAAGGAGATGGACTCGCCGAATTGTTCGACGAGTCCCGAGGTCGGTTTCTGGAAGCGGCCCTTCCACATGGCGGGGGAAGTTGCGGGCGGGGGCGTGCCGGTAGCAAGGGGAAAAATGCCCGGAACCACCGGGACCGGGAGGAATTCGCTCGATGCCCGTCCCGTAAGGGCTAGGTTGTTCCCTCTCCCCATGAAGGCCGATTGGACATCCCGATTCCCGCTGGCCATCACGGTGCTGTCCGGATTGTTCCTGGCGGCGTGGTTCGCGGAGCCCTCGCGACCGGTTGCCGCGGCGGATGCCACCGGGGCCGGGCCGGCTCCCGGGACGCCGGCGGCAGGGCACGTCTGCGACCGGTCCTGCGGGCACATCCGGGCGAAGGCGCTCGAGCGCCGGGAATGGGGCGAAGGCAGCGGCATCGAGAGGCTTGTTGCTGCCGACGTGGGGAGCAGCGTCCGGATCGCGTTGGGCCCCCGCCCGGGGAACCACGCCAGGGTCTTCCAGCGCTCGGCGCGGCCTGACGGCCGGGTGGCGGTCGGAGCGCGCCTCGAGGACGGTGCCATCCTCTACGTCGTATCCGACGGTGACCGTTGGGAAGGGCGCCTCATGGAACCCGGTGGAGCCGCCAGCTGGATCATGACGGGGGATCGCAGCGGGGGCACCATGGAGAAGCGCGAGATCGGCGCCATCCTGTGCGCCAACCGGGAGGGCGGGCGGCAGACCGCGGGCTTGCCGCCGATCTCGGTGCCCGGCCCGCCGCCGCCACCGCCGTCGCCGCTCGAACTCGCCGAGAACCAGCTGGATGTGACCGACCTGAACAGCCGGCCGGGGGCAAACGGGGTGATCTATCTCGACTTCGACGGAGAGACGGTTTCCGGGACGCAGTGGAATGCGTCGTTTACCGGTGGGGCCCCGATCGTGGCGGGCGCGGCGGGGTTCAGCGATGCCCAGATCCAGCTGGTGTGGGAGGGAATCTCGGAGGACTACCGGCCGTTCAACGTGAACGTCACCACGAACCGTGCCGTCTACGACTCCTACCCGACGAACCGCAAGACCATGATGATCTTCACGCCGGACAACGAGTGGTACGGGACGGCCGGGGGAGTGGCCTACGTCGACATCTTCGGCAGCTCGTCCTTTGACGAGCCCGGCTGGGTCTTCACCGACCAGCTGCTGTCAGGCGGCAATCCGCATGCCCCCTTTGCGGCGGAGGCCGGTTCCCACGAGGCGGGTCACGTCGTCGGTCTGCGCCACGATGGAACATCCACGGTGGAATATTACGCGGGTCACGGGTCCGGAGCCACCAGCTGGGCCCCCATCATGGGGAACTCCTACCAGCGGACCGTGACCCACTGGAGCAGGGGCGAATACAATGACGCCAGCAACCTCGAGGACGATCTCGCGATCATTGCAGGCTCCCGCAACGGCCTCGGATACGTGACCGACGATCATGGGAATTCGACCGGGGCGGCGACTCCCATGACGCTCACCGGCGGCGACGGGGTGTCGGCCGGCGGCCTGATCGAGCGCAACACCGACATCGACATGTTCTCGATCGAGACGGCGGGCGGGAGCTTGAGCATCACCGGCACCAACGCGCCCACGGACCCGAACCTGGACATTCGCCTTCGTCTCCTCGATGCCCAGGGCGCCCAGGTGGCCATCGCGGATCCGCTCTCGAGCCTCGACGCCACCCTGAATGCCACCGTGGCGGCGGGCACCTACTACCTCGAGGTCGACGGGGTGGGCACCGGGAGTCCCGCCACGGCCTACAACGACTACGGAAGCCTCGGGGATTACACGCTGACGGGCACGGTTCCGCAGCCGGCCACCGTGACGGCCGAGATTCTTTCGCCGGCGGCCCCGGGGGTGAGCGTGCCCGCCGGGGTGGGCCTCGTCCTCGAGGGCAGTGCCGCGGGCGGGGCGATCGCGTGGCAGGTCCTCGACGCGCCCGCCGGGGGCAGCGCGAGCTTTTCCTCCCCCACGGCGGCCTCGACCCGTTGCACCTTCTCCGGCGAGGGGATCTACGAGTTGCGGTTGCAGGCCGATTCCGGGGCGGAAACCGCGGACGACACCCTCTTTGTTTCGGTCGAGCCCGCCGGGGCGGCCAAGGCCTTCCCGAACCGGGGCGCCTCCATCGACTTCGGTCCGGACCGCAACGTCTACGACGTGAGCACGGTCGTGGCGCCGGTGGTGACCGACGACGGGATCCCCGCCCCGGCCTCCCTCGGTTACGAGTGGTCGATCCTCGCCGGCAACGGGAACCTCTCGGACGGGAGCGTCCCGCAGCCCGGGCTGGACTTCGGGGCGCCCGGGGCGGTGTCCCTGCGGCTCGTGGTGGACGACGGGGAGATCCGGACCTACGCGGAGGGCACCCTCACGGGACGCTTCGTCACCGAGGTCCTCTCCGCCGCCGATGCGGCCCTGACCTACCTGGTGCCTCCCGACGGGAGCGTCGACGGGCTGTGGCCGGCGCTCGGGTTTGACGACTCCGGCTGGCAGGCCGGCGCGCTGGGGATCGGTTACGACGCCAACAAGGGGCCGTCCAGCCGCCGCATCTACCTGCCCCTGATCGCGACCGATGTGGAAGACGCCGTCTACGAGAACGCGCCGGGGTGCTACGTGCGGATCCCCTTCACGGTGGGACAGGCGGGACGGGTCCTGAACCTCACCCTGCGGGTCAAGTACGACGACGCCTTCGTGGGCTACGTCAACGGACTCGAGGTGGCGCGGGCCAATGCCCTCCCGGGCCCGCCCGATTGGACCAGCCTCGCGGCCACGAAGCGCAACGACGAGGAGGCCCTGTCGTTCCAGAACTTCACCATCACGCTCCCGCCGGGGGTCCTCGTCGACGGAGTCAACGTCCTGGCACTCCACGGCATGAACGGGGAGGTCGGCAGGAAGGACCGCGGGTTCATCCTCGTCTCCGAACTGGAGGCCACCCTGAAGGAGTCCCCCTTCCTCGCCACGGTTTCGACAATTCCCGATCCGCTCCTCCAGGACCCCGGCGACGACCCCGACAGGGACGGGCGTTCCAACCTGTGGGAGCACGGCAGCGGGACCGACCCCATGACGCCGGACGGTGACGGGGTGATCACCCTCGCGCCCGGGGTGGAGGTGCGGCTCCGCATGCCGGCCGTCCCGCCCGACGATGTGCGCTACGAGTTGCAGCGATCCGGGACTCTCGACGGGCCGTCGTGGGAGGTCGTGGCGACGCGCCTCGGGCCGGGCCCGTGGACCGGCCAGCAACCGGCCTCGGTGATTCCCGCGGGCGGCGGCTACGAGGACATCCTGTTCATGCGGGCGGAGGCGCCGCGGGACTTCTACCGGCTCGTCATGACGCTCATCGTGCCGTGAGGGTCAGAGCCCGTAGGCCCGGCGGCAATTGCCGGTGAGGATGGCGTCCTGCTCGTCCTTCGAAAGGGCGCCCACGAGCTCGCGGACCGTCCCGGCCCAGTCCCTGTAGGCGTCGATGCGGAGGAGGCAGACCGGCCAGTCGGTGCCGAACATGACGTGCTCGGGGCCGAAGATGTCGAGGGTTTCCTCGAAGTAGGCGCGGACCGTGCCGGCATCGACGGGACCCTCGGGGAACTCCGTGACGACGCCCGAGAATTTCACCCCGAGGATGTTGTCGCGCTGGGCGAGTTCCCTCATGCCCCGTTTCCAGTCGTCCTCGACGCGGCCGGGGCGGATCTCGGGCTTGGCGATGTGGTCGACGATGATGCCGAGGTCCGGTTGGCGGTCGACGAGCTTGATCGCCACCGGAAGCTGCCGCTGGAAGAGGAGGAGATCGTAGCGGAGGTCGAAGCCGGGAAGCAGCGCGAGCCCCCGGTGGAAGTCGTCGCGCAGGAAATACCCGTCGGCCTCCTCCTGGAGGACATGGCGGACGCCCTTGAACTTCTTCTCCGGGGCGAGGCGCTCGAGCTCGGTCCCGACTTCGGCGTCGACGAGGGGCACCCAGCCGACGACGCCCTTGATGACCTCCGATTGCGCGGCGAGGCCGAGGAGCCAGTCCGATTCCGCGAGGACCTGGCGGGCCTGCACCACGACGGTGCCATCCACCCCGGCGGCCATGGTGGCGGCGTCGAGTTCCGGGAGAAGCTGGTCCCGGGCCAGCGGGGAGCCCGCGGGAATCCAGGGGTATTCCTCGGCGCTGTAGTTCCAGAGGTGGTGATGGGAGTCGAGCATGGCGGAGATCAGGGGTCAGGGGTGGGCGGTCGGGAGGCTGGTCCGGCGGGGAGGCGGTTCGTGGCGGGTTGCCGTCGCGCAAAACGAACCACCGCCGCACCGCCGGAGCCTCGGGAGGAAGCCTCCGGCCTAGCCGATGAAGAGGGGCTTCATGTGCCGGTCGTAAATGTTGGTGGTGACGTTCCGGCCGATGACTTCGGCGTGGGCCTTGAGGGCGCCGGTGTAGGTGTCCCCGAGTTGCGCCGCAACCTTGAAACCGACGTGCAGCAACTGGCGGAAATGCGGGTTGTACTGCGGGTTCGACTGGTCGTGCCGCAAGGCGCCGGTGTAGTCCTCGCTCGTCCAGTCGGTCACCTCGGTGGCGGTCGGAAGCCTGGCCGGATCAACGTCGATCACGGTGGCGTACGGCTCGCACAGCGCCTCGCGCTTGTCGAGGGCCGCGGCGTAGATGTGCTTGGCGAGATCGAGGGCCTCGCCCCCCGCCTCGGCGAGACCGATCAGTTCCTCCAGCCAGGTCGTCCCGGCCGTCTTGATGTGCAGACCGGCGCCGGTGCGGGCGAGGGCCCGGCGGATCGGCTGGTAGATCGAGAACTTGTCCGACCCGGAATGCACGCTGAGCTTCAGGGTTTTCGGGAGCCCGTAGGCGTCGATGGCGTGGGCGATGACGGCGAGGTCGGCGTTGAACTCGCGCTCGAACTGCGCGACATCCCCCGCGTAGTCGACACCCTTGTTGAAGCGCCCGGTGAATTTCGGGGCGATGGTCTGGATCGGGAACCCCTGGTCGCCGAGGGCGGCCAGGATGACGAGGAGGGCCGGGGGCGTCTGCGGCAGGTCGGTTTCGTCCATCGAGACCTCCGCCACGAAGTCCTCGTTGCCGCGCTTTTCGGCGATATGGCGGTAAAGCTCCCCCGCCTTCTGGGTCGCCTTGAGGAAATGCCGGGCGATGTTCCGGATGTCCTCGCAGGTGGTGTTGATGGGGTCGTTGATCCCCGGAATCTTCAGGGACCCCTGGAGTTCCCGGTGGCGGGCGCAAAAGGCGTCGACCTCGTCGATGTCCGCCGGCGACCCGATGTCGTCGGCCACGTCGAGCGTGTAGAAATCGCAGTGCGGCAGGTAGCGGTCGACGGTCTCGAAGTTGATGTGATCGGCGTCGAGCAGGTAGTCATCCTTCCAGCCGAGGGCCTGCACGGCGGCGTCGGCGGCGGCCCGGGTGCCGGACGGCTCGGAACCGACGATGAGGTGTTCGCGGTTCGACTTGTTCCAGACCGGGATGACGTCCGCGCCGGCCTCCTTGCAGAGTTCAAAGGCCCGGAGTTGCGCCTCGGCCTGGTGCGCGAACCGGTCGCCGACGCCGAAGGTGAGCTTTGCGATTTCTTTCATGATGCGTGTTTTGGGGATCTTCAGGTGGGGAGATGGCGGGGGCCCGGTCAAGGCCCGCTCGAAACCGGAGACCCGCCCGGGCCCGCGGCCGCGGGAACGCCGCGCTCAGTTCACGTCGATGATGGCCTTGATGGCCCCGAGGGACGGGTCGGTGAATTGCGCGAAGTCGGTGGGCACCCGGGAAAAATCGAGCCGGTGGGTGATCCATGCGGCGGTGTCGATCTTGCCGTCCGCGATGACCCTGATGATATGATCGAAGTCTTCCGGGAGGGCATTGCGGCTGGCGAGAAGGGTGAGTTCGCGGCGGTGAAACACCGGGGCGTGGGGGAAGGAGATCGTGTCGGTCGTGATGCCGACGTAGACGACGCGCCCGGTGTAGGCGGCATACTCGAAACAGGTCGACATCGACTTGGCATTGCCGGTGGCATCGATCACGACATCGGCCAGCTGGCCGCCGGTGAGGTGTTCGAGTTCCGCGAGGTGGGAGCCGTCCGCCTGGAAGCGGACGCTGTGCGGAATCCCGAGCTTGTCCCGGCAGAACCCCAGGCGCCCCTCGACCATGTCCATCACGATGACCTTGAGGTCCATGAGCTTGAGGAACTCGAGGCAGGCGAGGCCGATGGGCCCGGCGCCGATGACGAGAACCGTCTCGCCGGGTTGCGGGTTGCCGCGCTGCACGGCGTGGTAGCCGATGGCGAGGGTTTCGACGAGGGCGAGCTGGTCGTAGGAAAGCTGGTTTCCGGCGTGGAGCTTGCGGGCCGGGAGGACCCACGACTCGCGCAGGCCGCCGTCGGTGTGGACGCCGAGCACCTGCACGCCCGGGCAGCAGTTGGTGGCGCCCTTCCGCGACGTCGGGCTGTCCGGGTCGTTGACGTACGGTTCGAGCGAGCACTTGTCGCCGGACGAGACATTGGTCACCCCTTCGCCGACGGCGAGGACCTCGAGGCCGAGTTCGTGTCCGGGGATGCGCGGGTACGAGAAGAAGGGCATCTTGCCGAGGTACCCGGAGAGGTCGGTGCCGCAGATCCCCATGCAGTGGGTCCGCACCAGGGCCTCGCCCGGACCCGGTTGCGCGGGCTCGGGGAGGTCGATGAGCTTGATCGACTTGGGCTCGGTGATCTGGATGGCGTGCATGGTCTGGTCTTGTCCCGGTTCGAGGTTCGCGGGCTGGAAACGCGGATCCCGCGGGCGGGATCAGTTGTTCTCGGGGAGGCCTTCGGTGTGGCCGAGGTTCTTGACGGGTTCGAAGATCTTGAGGACTTCCGCGAGGAGGTCGTCGGGGACCGGCTTGGCGAGCCACTCGGCCCACTTGCGGATGTTGTCCGGGTTGGCTGACCCCGCCACGGTGGTGGCGATGTCCTCGTGGGCGCAGGAAAACTGCAGGGCGAGCTGGGCGATGTCGACGCCGTGCCGGTCGCAGAGCTTGGCGGCGTCGCGGGCCGCCTGCTTGACCTCCTCGGGCTCCTTGAGCCACTCGGGGAGCGGGGCGTTGGTGAGGAGCCGCGCCGAGAACGGGCCGGCATTCATGACGCCGAGCCCCTTGGACTTCAGCCGCGGCAGGAGTTCGTCCGCGAGGCGCGTGTTTTGCAGCGTGTACTGGTTGTAGGAAAGGATGCAATCGAGGTCGTCCTCGGCGTGATCGAGGACGGTGTGGAAGGCCTTCATCGGGTAGCATGAAAACCCGAGGGCGCGGATCTTGCCCTCCTCCTTCAGCTTCAGGGCGGCCGGGATGGTCTCCTCCCAGATCTGCGGGAGGTGCACGAACTCGACGTCGTGGAGGAGGAGGACGTCGAGGTGGTCGGTGCCCAGCCGGTGCAGGGAGACGTGCACGGACTCGTCGACCCGCCGGGCGGAGAAGTCGAAATGCTCCAGCGAGTAGCGTCCCATCTTGGTGCCGAGGAGGTAGGAATCGCGCGGGACATCGCGGAGGGCGATGCCCAGCAGGACCTCCGACATCCCGCGGCCGTAGAACGGCGAGGTGTCGATGAAGTTGATCCCGAGGTCGAGCGCCACCCGCACCGACTCGAGGGCCTCGTCGAGCCTGACCTGGCGGAACTCCTGGCCAAGCGACGAGGCCCCGAAGGCGAGGATCGGGAGGTCGATGCCGGTGGTGCCGAGGGGCCGGGTGGTCATGTCGGAGGTCGGAGGTCGGAGGTCGG
>JABDMC010000123.1 GCA_013001695.1 Akkermansiaceae bacterium | reverse complement strand
CTCCCGGTCCCGGCGTCCATCGACGAGATCGATCTCGAGGCCCTCGCGGCCGCGATGAACGCGCAACAGCAGGGCGGCATGCCCGATTTCAAGCAAATGGTCCGCCTCCAGCGCTTCCTCCTGGAAGCCGACGCCGACGCGGTGGCCGCCTTGATGGCGCGCGCCGCCGATCTCGACCTGGGGGACGCCGCGCGGAAGTCCCTCCTCGCCCAGCTCGTGCAGGCCCTGGCGCAGAAGGACCCGCGCCGCGCGCTGGACCTGGCGTTTTCGTCGCCGCACCTCGACGTCGCGGACCGCACCTGGGCCTACACGTCCGGATTCACCGGCTGGATGAAGAAGGACCCCGCCACGGCCCTCGCGTGGTTCGACGAGAAGATCGCGGCCGGGGGCTTCACCTCGAAATCGATCGACGGCCGGTCGCTGGCGCGGATCCGGTTCGAGGCCGCGGCGCTGGGCCATCTCCTGGGAAGCGACCCGGCGCGGGCGCGGGAGCGGCTCGAGGCCCTCCCGGAAGAACACCGCCGGGAGATCCTCCAGCAGGGCCATCTCCTGAAGGTGAACCGGGAAACCGAAGCGGCCTTCGCGGCCCTCGTGCGCGAGACCCTCCCCGCGGATCTGCAGGCGCGGGCCTACGCATCCCATGCCCATGCGCTGGTGCGACGCGACGGATTCCAGGGCGTCGGGGAGTTCCTCGAGACGATCGAGGCCACCCCCGCGGAGCGCCAGGCCATCGCGGCGCAGGCCGCCAACAACAAGCTCATGGAGTCCGGCCGGAAGCGGCAGCTCCCCGGCGCCGCGGACCTCGCCGAATTGCGGGCCTTCGCCGAGGGACAGGCCCCCGCCGCCACGGAGGTCATCACGGGCGAAGCCCTCGCCCACTTCGCCTATTCCTCCGGGATGTTCGAGGAAACCGCGGGCCTCATCCGCGACCTCCACGCCGGGAATCCCAACGATGACATCCTCGTCGGTTTCCTGCAGCAATCCCGCTTCATGTCCGATCGCGGCGCGGCGCGGGACCTCGCCGCCCTCATCACGGACCCCGCGAGGCGGGCCGCGGTATTGGAGAAGCTCGAGCCCCCCGCCCCATGAAGGTTCCGCTCCTCTTTACCTCCCTGATCGTGCTGCTGGCCGCCATCGTGGCGGGGCTTCAGCAGGACGGGATCACGGCCCTCGAGAAGGAACACCGCTCGCTCGTCGAGCGCGCCATCGGTCTCGGCCTCCCGGTGGAGGGCCTGCCGCCGAGCAAGACGGTGGGGAGCACCGGCGGGACGGGGGGAGCGGCCATCGCCACGGCTTCGCGCTCCAAGGCGACCGCCGGCGAGTTCGCCGCGGAACTCATCGCCATGGTGACGAAAATGAAGGAGTGGGAGGAGCGGGGCGAGGAGGCCCCACCCGAACTGCAGCGCGAAGCCATGGCCCTCTTCCAACGCTTCCTGGAACTCGACGGCGAGGTGATCGCCCATCTCATCGATGAACTCCGGGCCAGCACGGAGGTCGACGCCGGCAAGAAGCGCGAGATCATCATGATGAGCTTCATGGCCATGGCGCAGAGCTCGCCGGAAACGGCCCTCAACCTCTTCGTGGCATCGAAGGACATGCTGGACGAGGTCCCGAATTCGGCCCACATCCTGCAGATGGCGCTGGCATCGCTGGCCCGCGCCGATCCCGGCCGGGCGCTGGCGTGGCTCGACCTGCATGCCGGCTCCCTGCCGGACGAGACGGCCGCCGCGGCCCGGGTGACGGCCGTGTCGGCGGTCATTGCGCAGGACCCCCGGCGCGGAATCGAGCTGGCCCTCGGACTCGATCGCGATGCCCTCGCTCCGCTCGGCCACCAGATCGCCAACCTGGCGCGAAGCCGGGACGGGAAGCGGATCGTCCTCGACGCCCTGTCGGGAGAACTCGCGGGTCCTTCCGCCCCGGATGCGGCCGCCAAGGGGGACCTTCTGCGCGGCGGGATCGTGGAGGGCCTCGCCCCGGTCCTCGGGAGCCAGCCCTTTGGCGAAGCGGCGGAGTTTCTCGAGGAGCTCGCCCTGAGCGGCGCGGAAGCCGCCCAGCTTGCCACGCACCTCGCCGGCCACGGCCCCGGCCTCGGGAGTCCCGGCGAATGGATCCCGTGGATCTCGGAGCACTCCGACCCCGCGGACCGCAGCGCGAACGTGCAGCAACTCGTCACCGCCTGGACCTCCGCCGATTTCCGCTCCGCCGCCGACTGGATCACGGTGCAGCCGGGAGGCTCCCTCCGCGAGGAAGCGACCCACGCCTTCGCCGAAACGGTGGCCCCGCACGAACCGGAATCCGCCGCGGATTGGGCCGTGACCCTCCCGGCGTCGGATGAGCGCACCACCCTCCTCCACACCATCCACCACCACTGGAAGAAAAGCGACGCGGCCGCCGCGGCGGCCTTCGCCAACCGGCACGGCCTGCGGGACCCGTAGGGAGGGCGCCCCGCCGCCGCAGGGCGGCCCCCCCCCGCTACCTTGACGGATGAACGCAGCCCTCCACACTGGCCCCCGGTGAATCTCCCGAATTCCATCTCCCTGGCGCGCCTCGTCCTGACCGTCGTCTTCATCACGGCGGTGTCCTTTCCCGGACCGGCCGGCTACGGGATCGCTCTCGCGGCCTTCGTGGCCGGGACCATCAGCGACTGGCTCGACGGCTACCTCGCGCGGCGCCTCGGCCTCGTGACGTCCCTCGGAAAACTGCTCGACCCCATCGCCGACAAGGTTCTCGTCGCGGCCGCTTTCGTCTTCCTCACCCCGCGATTCTGCCCGGTGTGGGCCACCGTCCTGATCCTCACCCGGGAGTTCCTCGTCACCGGCCTGCGCCAGATCGCGGTCGAAAAGGGAGAGGTCATCGCCGCGGCGTGGTCCGGAAAATGGAAAACCGGCTTTCAACTCGCCTTCTGCATCACGGCCCTCCTCTGGCTCTTCCTCCAGGCCCGGGTCGAGGCCGCCGGCCCGGCGGGCCCCGGCGACCCCTCCTTTCTCGCCCGGCTCTCCGACCCCGGCGGCTGGCTCCAGCCCCTCCTCCTCTGGCTGGCGGTCGGCCTGACCGGCCTCTCCGGCCTCCATTACCTGTGGAACGGCCGCGGCATCCTCCGCGACGCCACCCGCGGGACGGCGTAACGCCACAAAAATGGTCCCCGACCTCGGGTGAAGTTGTTCACAATTTGTCCCAATTTACTTCACCTATCTTGACTATAAGGCTCTCTTTCGTTACTGAGAGAGCGCCATGCAACAACCTAGAAATATTGGTAAGACTCTTACAATCGCAACGATGCTGATGGGCATTCCGGCAGTTTCGAGCGGCGGTGAGATGGAAACGTTTGGAATGCCGTCCGCCCCGGCCCCCACCTCGGACTGTGACGCCTGCGACCAGCCCGGCTGGTATGCGGAGGCGGCGCTGCTCTACATGACCTCCTACAGCGGAAACAACCTGCTCCTTGGCGGATTGGGAGGAGGCAACGGATACGACGGCGACTGGGACCTCGGGGCCCGGGTGGCGGTCGGAAACGAGCTGCCCGACGGTCTCTTCTACGAGGTCAGCGGCTTCTGGTACGAGGGCGACTTCTCGGTCGACACCGAACCCGGCGAGCTGGAGGTCTATTACATCGACGCCATCATCGGCGACAACCTGCACTGCGGGGAGGCCTGTCTCGACTACGGGTTCGGCCTGCGCTACGCGGATGCGGAAGTCACCATCGACGGCGACTCGGGCGGCTTTGACGGGATCGGCCCGGTCCTGGAACTTTCCGGGAAGCGCCCGTTGACGGAGCAACTGGGAGTCTATGCCGAGATGCGGCAGGCGATCCTCTTCGGCGACCTCGACTTTGACGGCACTTCGGTCGATACGGTGGCCTCCGTCACGGAGCTCGGCGGCGGCGTGGAGTTCTTCTTCAATGCCGGCCCGGTCCAGAACGCCTGGGCCCGCCTCGGCGTGGAAGGCCAGTATTGGGCCGTGGACGACCTCACCATCGGCCTCGTCGGCGGCGTCCTGAAGGTCGGCTTCAATTTCTAAACAATCAAGAGACACCCAACGTCTCATAACAGCGAAAAACTCCCCCGGGTCGTCCGGGGGAGTTTTTTTGGGCCCCCGCGCGGCCCCCCCCGTTCACATTCGGGCCGCGCCCGCCGGCCGCCGCCCTCCCCGCCACCGGGCGGTTCCCGGGGTGTCGTTTGCCGATGCTGATAATTCACGCAACAAGGATTGACAGGCGGGCCCGGTCGCCTATCAGAGCGGGCGTTATGAAACCAAATCGGCACACACGATGTGCACCCCTTGCCACCGCGGGAATCCTCCTCGGTTCCCTCGCTTCCGTTCACGCCGGCGAAGTCGGCCCCATGGCCTACACCCCGCCCGCGCCGACCTCGGATTGCGACGCCTGCAATGCTCCCGGCTTCTACCTCAACGCCGCCGCTCTCTACCTGAACAGCGCCGCCTCCGATTCGGACTACGACGGCGACTGGGATTTCGGCGCCCGCGTGGGCGTCGGCTTCGAGCGTCCCGACGGCCTCTTTTACGAGATCGAGGGATTCTGGTACGAGGGGGAGGGCGACGACTCGTCCGATCCCTTCGTCCAATACGATTCCGAGATCTACGCGATCGACTTTCTCATCGGCGACAACCTGCACTGCGGGGAAGCCTGCCTCGATCTCGCCTTCGGCCTGCGCTACGCGTCCTTCGAGCTCACCGGGACCCGCAACGAGCCCGATCCCCAGACCCCGCCTCCGGGATTCAACGGGACCCGCACCCTCGCGGACTTCGATGGCTGGGGACCGACGGTGCAACTCGAAGGGACCCGTTCCCTGGGCGGCCCGTGGTCGCTTTATGGCGAACTCCAGCAGTCCATCCTCTTCGGCGACATCAAGGTCGACGAAAAGATCTCCCGCGAGCGTGACGCCCTCGCGTTCGTCACGGAAATCGCCGGCGGCGTGCAATACGATCTCGCCGCCATGATGGGCGGCGTCAGCGGGGCCCACGTCCGCCTCGGCGGCGAAGGCCAGTACTGGGTCATCGACGGCAACGACTTCGGTCTCTACGGCGCGGCCCTGAGCGTCGGCTTCACTTTCTGAGGCCCGCACCGTCCCATCCCCTGATTCATCGACTCCCCCGGGTGTTCCCGGGGGAGTTTTTTTTTCTCCCCCGCGGGCTCGTGGACAAGGACCCGGCCCGGCGTCGGCCGCGGAAACTGGGGCCTTGGGCATGACCTCCGCCAAAGCCCGGACGGCACCGGCGGCGATGTCCTTAGGCCATCTTGACAATCCACGATGCATTGTTTGACAGGGTGGCCCGCGAGCCATAAGACGGCGTCGATATGAACATCCGTGCACACGTGTTAGGAGCTCCCCTTGCAACTGCGGGAGTCTTTCTTGGCTATGTTTCCCAGCTGGAAGCCGGCGAGGTCGGTCCCATGGCGGCCTACATGCCTCCGGCTCCGGTCTCCGACTGCGACGCCTGTAACGACCCCGGTTTTTACGGCGGCGTCTCCCTCCTCTACATGAAGCCCTATTCGGGCGGCGAAGGACTGGACGGCGAGTGGGACCTCGGCCTCCGCGGAACCCTTGGTTTCGAACGACCCGACGGCCTCTTCTACGAACTGAACGGCTTCTGGTTCGACGGCGAATTCGACCGCGAGGTCAGTCCCAATTCGATTTACAACTACGACGACGACGTCTCCACCTGGTACGTCGAGGGCCTGATCGGCGACAACCTCCACTGCGGAGAGGCCTGCCTCGATCTCGCCTTCGGCCTGCGCTACGCCAACCTGGAATTCGAGAGCTCACGCACGCTGCGGCGCGATATCACCGACGGCGGGGAAGGCAGCAGCTTCTCCGAGGAATTTGAAGGCGTCGGCCCGGTCGTCCGGATCGACGGCACCCGCCAACTGACCGAGCAGGTGACCCTCTACGGCGGACTCAGCCAGGCCATCCTCTTTGGAGAGCAGGACTTCAGCCGTTCCAGCACCAACCGCGCGGAGGTCACCAGCCCTCCCGGTCCCGGGGCGATCATTTTGAACGGCTCAGGAAGCAGCTCACGGGACACCCTGGCCTTCGTCACCGAGATCGAAGCGGGCCTCCAGTTCAACTTCAACGCCGGACAAATCCAGGGCGCCCACGCCCGCATCGGCATCGAGGGTCAATACTGGTCCATCGGGGGATCCGATTTCGGGTTGTTCGGTGGCGTCCTCGGCGTCGGGTTCAACTTCTAGGAACGCCGCCTTTTCCGGCATCCAACGAATCACCCAACTCCCCCGGAACCCACCGGGGGAGTTTTTCTTTGGGCCGGGGCCGAATCACGGAGGCGGGAAAAGTGCGAGTCAGAGAGCACATGGACGAGGGCGGCGATCTTCCCGCGGCAGGCTGCCGGATTCAGACCTGGGCGGCCCATGCCGCCCACTGGAACCGGCTCGGTCCGCCGCTGCGCCCCTGCCGGGAGGATCTCGACCGGATGGTCCGGGCCTGGACCGATTCCCTGCCCGCCGGCATCCCGTCCCGGCGGGTCGATGTGCTTTCCCTCGGCGTCACCCCGGAATTCGCCGCCTTCCGGTGGGCGCCGGAAACCTCGATCACCGCCATCGACTCGAGCGGGGACATGATCCGGGCCGTGTGGCCGGGTGAAGGTCCGCACCGCCGGGCCGTTCAGGGGGACTGGTTGCAGACCCCCTTCGCGGATGAGTCCTTTGATCTCGCGGTATGCGACGCCGGTCTCACCCAGCTCGCCGCCGAGCACCAGGTCAAGGCCCTCGGGAGGGAGCTGCGCCGGGTGCTCCGCCCGGACGGGCGCGTCGTCATGCGGCATTTCGCCGGCGCGGAGGATGACGAGCGTATCGAGGACCTCGTGGCGTCGGCCGAGACCGGCGGGGTCGGGAGTTTTCACGAGTTGAAACTGCGGCTCCTCTTCGCCATGGCGCACCGAGACCCGGGCCGGTGCGTGCGGCTTGGTGACGCCTGGACCACCTTCGAACGCCTGTTCCCGGACCGGCCGCGCCTCGCTTCCCGCCTCGGATGCGCCCCGGAGATCGTGGGGACGATCGACGCCTACCGCGACCGCGACGCCCACTACGCGTTTCCCCCCCTCCGCGAGGTGGCGCAGGCCTTCGAGAGCTTCGACCTGCAGCTCGGCCCGCGCGGCGACTATCCCCTCGCGGAGCGCTGCCCGGTCTTTTCGCTGACCCCCCGGCCATGAGCGCGGACTGGCTCACGCGATTCCGCCGCGACCGGAACCTCCTCCCGGCGTCCGCCCGGCGCGCCGCCGGCGCCGAACCGGTGCTGAAGATCCTCCACGGCTACCGCGCCGCCGAGCAGCTCCCGCCCGCGGAGCTCGCCCGCCGCCAGGCGGACCAGCTCGTCACCCTCGCCCGGCATTGCCTCATCTGGTCGCCGCACTTCGCGGCGCGCATGAAGGCCGCGGGCCTGTCGCCGGAGGACCTCGCGGAACCGGGAGCCCTCGCGAGCCTCGCGCCCCTCACCCGCCGCGAACTCGTCGAGGCGGGCGAATCGTTCTTCTGCCGGATCTCCCCCAAGGCGCACGGGAAGGTCACCACCACCTCCACCTCCGGGTCGACCGGCGAGCCCGTGACGGTCCGCCGCACCGCCTATTGCCAGTTGCACTGGCTGGCATGCACGCTGCGCGAACACCTCTGGCACGACCGCGATTTCTCGGGACGCCTCGCCGTGATGCGCGCCAACATCACGGAAGCGGAAACGTCCCCGTCCTGGGGGCCACCCTGCAGCCAGGTCGCCGAGACCGGCCCGGTATCCACCATGCCGCCCTCGACTCCGATCGGGGACCTCGTCCGCTGGCTGCTCGAGTTCGATCCCCACTATCTCCTCGCCCTCCCGAGCAGCCTCGCCGGGATCGTGGCCCAGCTCGAGGACGACGGCCGGCAGCTCCCTTCCCTCCAGGGCGTGCGGACCATCAGTGAAACGGTGACGCCGCAGCTTCGCGAGGATGTGCAACGCGTCCTCGGCAAGGGGATCGACGACATCTACACCTCGCAGGAATGCGGCGTGATGGCGACGCAGTGTCCCGAGGAGGGCACCTACCACGTGAGCGAAACGATCATCATGGACGTGGTGGACGAAGACGGCCATCCGTGCGGTCCCGGGGAAGTCGGCCGGATCCTCGTCACCGACCTGAACAACACCGCCACCCCGATGGTGCGCTACGAGATCGGCGACTACGCCGAGGTCGGCGACCCCTGCCCGTGCGGGCGCGGCCTTCCCTCCATTCGCCGGTTTCTCGGCCGCGAGCGCAACCTGGTCCTCATGCCCGACGGCAGCCGGCACTGGCCGCTGGTCGGGTTCCACCGCTGGGCCGGGGTCTTTCCCGTCCGGCAGTTCCAGTTCGTGCAGTTGGACCGCGAGACGATCCTGGCCCGCATGTCGGCGGCCGGGGTGCCCACCGCCGGGCAGGAGGCGGAACTGACCGCGATCCTCCGCGAGAGCCTCGGCCATCCCTTCGAGATCCGCTACGAGTGGCACCGGGAACCGCTGGCCCGCGGCCCGGGCGGCAAGTTCGAGGAGTTCCTCTGCGAGGCCCGCTGAGCCGGGGCCCGCATTCCGCGTGGCCCGCGGCGGACGGGGTTTTACAGGGTCGCCGGGGCGGGGTATACACCGCGGCGATGAAGGTCCTCGGCGTCGGGATGGGCAGGACAGGCACCGCCTCCCTGGCGCGCGCCCTGCGCACCCTGGGCTACCGGACGCTCCACTGGGCCCCGGATTACCTCGCGGATGTCTTTGAAAAGGGGGTCGAGCCCGACCTGGCCCGCTACAACGGCTGGGACGCCGTCACCGACATTCCCGCGGCCCTCTTTTACCGCGAGGTCCTGGCGGCCTACCCGGCCTGCCAGTTCATCCTCACCGTGCGGGACGAGCAGGAATGGCTGGAGAGCATCCGCGCGCTCTACGAGAACCCGAATCGCTTCGACCGGTTGAAGCAGTTCCCACCCCAACACCGGGCGTGGCTGGCGAAGATCTCCGAGGACCTCCGGAAATTTGCCTACGGGTCCGAGAAGGTCCTCCCGGCGCTCTACCTGCGGCGCTATCGCGAGCACATCGAGCGCGTGCAGAACGTGATCCCCGCCGGGCGCCTCCTCGTCATGGACATCACGCGCGGCGAGGGATGGGAGAAATTGTGCCCGTTTCTCGGGAAGCCGTTCCCGCCGGAGCCGTTTCCGCATGCCAATGCCCGCGTCCGGAAGTGAGGCCGCCGTCGCGCCCCCTATCCGCCGGCCTTGATTTCCGAAACGAACTCCATGCGCTTGCCGCCCGGCAGGGGCGGGATCTCGTCCACGAACGCCCACCGAATCGCGAACCCGGGGCCGGCCTGGTTTTCCAGCCGGGCCTCGATCACCCCGCACTCCCCCGGCGTCAGGGGCCGCTCCGCGACGATGCGCAGTTCCAGTTCCGTCAATTTCGTCTGGACGATCTGGAAGCGGGCCACCCCGGGGATGTCCTTGAACAGCGTGGAGGGGAAGAACGAGTAGCGTTTTTCGCCGGAGGGCAGGGTCAGGACCTCCTTTTCCCTCCCGTGGATCCGCCGCAGGACCGGAAGCCCCCGCCCGCACGGGCATGCCTCCCCGACCTCCGCGAAATCGCCGAGGTCGTAACGCAACAGGGGCATCGCAAGGTTCTGCAGCGGGGTCACAACGATCCGCCCGCTCTCCCCCGGGCCGCAGGGGGTGCCGTCGTCGTGCAGGACTTCCACCAGGTTCGTCTCGCTCTGCACATGGTAATGATCATGGCCGGGACACTGGGTGGCGATGTAGCCTGCTTCCGTCGCGCCGTAGGCATCGATGAGCGGCACCCCGAGGACCTCCCTGCACTCCGCCCGCACTTCGGGCGAAATCGTCTCGCCCCGGGTCCGCACCATCCGGAGGGACGGCAGACGACGGCCGGACTTGCGGAAGGCGGCCAGCAGGAGGCGCAGGTTCGACGGGTGGGTGACGCAGTAGCGCGGCGCCTCCCGCTCCAACAAGTCGACCTGGTCGGGAATCTCTGAGCAGATATCCATCTCGATCAGCTCGCCCGTCTCGAAGAGTTCCCCGAGCGGCCACTCCCACATCGCGTGGCGCCTGACCGCGCCCAGGGGGTCCTCGGCCGACATGGGATGGATGTCGACGACCTTCCCTGTGAACTCATACCCGTGCGCGTGCAGGAACCGCATCCGGATCGCGGCGAACAGGAGGCGATTGATCCAGGTGATGTAGACCTCCAGGGGGACCCCGGTGGAACCGGAGGTCTGGCGGGCGGCCACCTTCTCGCGCGGATCGAGCCCGCGGCTCTTCAGGTCCGCATGTTCCCGCTGCACTTCCGCTTTCTCCAGGAGCGGCAGGGACCTCCACGCATCCTCGTCGACCAATCCACTCGCGCCGGGCCGCACGCCCTCGAGGCGCGCGGCGTAAAACGGGACGTGCCGGCGGGCGTGCTCCACGAGCGCCGCCAACTGCCCGAACTGCGCCCGTCGCATCCTCTCCGCCGGCCACCATTGGCTTGCGGCGATCTCCCGGTAGATCCCCACCACCGGCCGTTCCGCCGGCCCGACGTCCCCGGCAAACTGCAGTTCCGGGGGCCGGCCCGGCTGCAGGGCGGGATCGTCGTGATAGGTCAATGTTCCGTGGGACTCGGTTTCCGGGAGAGAATCATGCCGGCATGATGCAGGGCAATCATTGAAGTCCGGTGAAACCAGCGCGATCCGTTCCGCCGATCGAGAGATCCCCGCCTGCATCGGCATGAGCACGGACGGCATCCGGTCCGGCCTCGCCAACCCGGGGGGCGGAGCGGCCGGCGCCCACGGTTGTCGCGGCGGCAAAATGAAATGCCATCCTCGTTCCGCGATGGCCGCCGCTCCTCCCTCCACGGCGCGGCCCCCGGCTGCGGATTCCGCATCCCGCGCTTCTTAAAAAATCCTCCCCTTTTACTCCGTCCTCCTGAAAATTCTGGGCGGCCGATTTTCTGGATTTCAGGTCGGAATTTCCCAAAGCCACGGGACCGGGCGGCAGATGTTTAAGGATATCCGAATTATCGGGCGTGATAAACCATCGCCTTGCCAAGATTGACAAGGGGCGGAATTACCCTCTAACAGGGGGCGTTATGAAAAAACAACTGCACCTCACCCGTGCGACCCTGACGGTGGGAGTCCTTGTGGGTTCCCTGACCTTGCTGCAGGCCGGCGACCATTCAAAAGCTGGCGGAATGGCCAAGGCTCCGGCCTACGCTCCGCCCTCGGACTGTGATTCCTGCAACGAGCCCGGCTTCTACCTGAATGCCGCGGCCCTCTACTTGAACAGCGTCGCCGAGAGCGACGGATACGACGGCGACTGGGACCTCGGCGGACGCCTCGGCATCGGCTACGAGCGCCCCGACGGCCTCTTCTACGAGATCGAAGGATTCTGGTGGGAGGGCGACGCCTTCCGCCCGGGATGGCCTGATGTGAATTACGACGTGGAGCACGTCGCGATCGACTTTCTTGTCGGCGACAACCTGTATTGCGGGGAAGTCTGCCTCGATATCGCCTTCGGGGTGCGCTACGCGTCCTACGAGCGCGAAGGCCGCTATGCCCACTTCGATAAAGGTTGGAACAAGCGCCACTTCCACCGGTCGGGGGACAGCTTCGACTTCGACGGCTGGGGCCCCACCATCGAGCTGACCGCCACGCGTCAACTGGACGGTCCGTGGTCGCTCTACGGTGAATTCCAGCAGTCGCTCCTCTTCGGGGAAACGAGCGGATCGAGCCGCCGCCGGGGTGGAGGAGACAGCGACACCCTCGCGAGCATCACCGAGATCGCCGCCGGAGTGCAGTACAGCCTCGGCAGCATGATGGGCGGACTGAAGGACGCCTACATCCGCCTCGGCGGGGAAGCCCAGTACTGGGTGATCGACGGGAACGATGTCGGCCTCTACGGCGCGTCCCTCGGTTTCGGCTCCACCTTCTAAGGACCGACTCCACCATAGGAACCTTCATCTGCTCTCCCGATGCCGTCGGGAGAGCAGTTTTTTTTTGCGGGCCGCCCGGCAGGGTTTGGCATCCCGGAATGTCCGGCGGACTGAACCACCGCCTCGCGGCGATTGACAATCGCCGCTTCGGGACTCTAACAGGGGGCGTTATGAAAACACCACTGCACCTCACCCGGGTCCCGCTCACAGCGGCGGGGCTCTTCCTGGGAACCCTGGCGACCCTGCCGGCCGGCGAAGTCGGCCCCATGGCCTCCTATGCTCCCCCGGCACCCGATTGCGATGCCTGCAACCAGCCCGGCTTCTACCTGAATGCCGCGGCGCTCTACCTGAACAGCGCCTCCGAGCGCAGCGGATACGACGGCGACTGGGATCTCGGCGGACGTCTCGGCGTGGGCTTCGAGCGTCCCGACGGGCTCTTTTACGAGATCGAGGGATTCTGGTGGGAGGGCGACGCCGACAACATGTACTGGCCGGGCGTCAACTATGACGTGGAGCACATCGCCATCGACTTCCTGATCGGCGACAACCTGCATTGCGGGGAAGCCTGCCTCGATGTGGCCTTCGGTCTCCGCTATGGATCCTACGAGCGTGGGGCCACTTCCTCGGGGATCGATTCCATCGCCGGATTGGGTGCCCTCGCAGTCATCAGCGAGAGCTACACCGACTTCGATTTTGACGGCTGGGGGCCGACCATCCAGCTGGATGGCATCCGGCGCCTCGGCGGTCCATGGTCGCTCTACGGCGAACTCCAGCAGTCGATCCTGTTCGGGGAGGCCGGCGGGCGCTCCTACGGGAAGGGCGGGGCCGCCGGCGACACCCTCGCCTTCATCTCGGAGATCGCGGCCGGGGTGCAGTACGACCTCGGCGCCGCCATGGGCGGACTGAGCGGCGCCCATGTGCGCCTCGGGGGCGAAGCCCAGTACTGGTCCATCGACGGCAATGACCTCGGCCTCTACGGCGCCAGCCTCGGCGTCGGTTTCAGCTTCTAGGCCATTCAAACTTGTCCCCAGGGACGGAACTCCCCCGGGAAACCGGGGGAGTTTTTTGTTCCGGCGGGAGCCCCGGGCGCCCGGCGGTCAATCGGAATCCGTTGCCGCGGGCCCGCTCGTCCGGTCGGCCTCGAGGATGCCGACTTCGCCCTCGCTGCGGGCCACGACCACCGCCGCACAGGAATCCCCGAAGACATTCACGGCGGTCCGGCTCATGTCGAGAAGGCGGTCCACGGCCAAGAGGGCCACGACTGCCGCCTCCGCCCCGGGGATGCCCGAGTTCTTCAGGATGATGAAGATCGCCACGAGGCTCGCGGAGGGAATGCCGGCCACCCCCACGCTGGTGAGGAGCGCCGTGACCACCACCATGAACTGCGCCCCGACCCCCATCGGAATGCCCATGACCTGCGCCACGAAGAGCACCGCCACGCACTCGTAGAGGGCCGTGCCGTCCATGTTCACCGTGGCACCCAGCGGCAGGGTGAAACTCGCGGTGCGCTTCGACACCCCCGCGTTGTCCTGCACGCAGCGCATCGTGATCGGGAGGGTGGCCGATGACGACGCCGTCGAAAAGGCGGTGAGCAGCGCGGTCCGCATCGCCCGGAAGTGCGCCAGCGGGCTGACCTTCCCGAGGAGACGGAGAATCAGCGGCATCACCACGAAGAGGTGCACCGCGAGGGCCCCGAGGACGGTCGCGAAGTACTTCCCGAGCTTGAGGAACAGCTCCCCCCCGGTCTCGAAGACGACCGGCAGGATGAGGCCGTAGACCCCGATCGGCGCCACCGCCATGATCCACCGGGTCACCACGATCATGGCGTCATTCAGCGACTGGAAGACCTGCCGCAGGGTGGACATCTCGTCCTTTGGCAACCGCGTCATGGCCACCGCAAAGAGGATGCTGAAGAAGATGATGCCGAGCAGCTGGCCGTTGTCGCTGGCGGCGGCGATGACATTCGGGGGGATCATGCGCTTGAAGAAGTCCCAGATGTCCCCCCCCTTCCTTCCCTTGGCGCTCTCGACCTTCTCGATCTGTTCCTCGGACGCCTCGGAGGCCTCCGCCTCGAAGGCATCGCGGATCAGGACACTCGGCTTTCCGTCCTCCAGGCCCGGTTGAATGAGATTCACCATGGTGAGCCCCACCACGATGGCGAGGATGCTGGACAGGGCGTAGAAGCCGGCCGTCTTCCCGAAGAGGCGCCCGAACCCCTTGACGCCGTGCAGGCTCGCGATGCCCGCCACCACCGAGGAGAAGATGAGCGGCACGATGATCATGCGCAGGGCCCGCATGAAGAGGTCCCCGATAAAGGCCGCCACCGCCATGACGCGCCCGATGAAGACCGCCGGCGTGGAATCGGGAGGCGCGGTGGCGTCGATCCCGCGGAACACGATCGCCGTGATGGTGGCCAGAACCAGCGCCGCCAGGATTTGCCAATGCGGCTTGACCTTCATCTGGAAGGCAAGCTAGCGGGTTCCCCCGTGGCAGGTCAAACCCTCCGCGGCGCTTCCGGTCCGGCGCCGGTGAATTACCCCGCGGCCCGCAACGGGCGGTGCGCGCCGGGCGAACCCTAGATCCGCTGCGCCACCGCCAGGAGGAACCGCACCTGCTGTTGGCGCGAGTCGAACTCCCGCAGTCGATCGAGGGCTTCCGTCGCCCGGGTCTGGCCCGCGATGGTGCGCGCCATGTCGGCCAGGGCGCGCTCGCGCGTCGACTCGCGTTCGATGGACTGCGCCGAGCGTTCCGCAAAATCCACTTCCGACCGGGAGGCGAATTTCCGGGCGAGGAGCTGGTAGGTGCGGTCCCGCATCCCGGCGTCGCCGATGCTGGCCGCCACCGAGAGGGCCGTGGTGGCGTCCCGGGCCTCGGCGTAGGCCTCCGCGAGGGCGCCCAGCGCCTTGGCCTGGCCTCTTCGTCCGGGAATGGACTCCACGAGGCGTTCCGCGTCGCGAATCAGGATGCGCGCCGGCTCGACCGCTCCCCGGCGGGCATTCAACTTGGCCACCGCCGCGAGCCCGGCGGCCCGCTCCTGCGCCGAGGTGACATCGTAAAGGGTATTCACCGCCTCGTCGGTCCGCCCCACGTGGGCGGCCTGCTCCGCGATCCGCCGGTAGGCGACGTCCCGCTGCGCGATGTCGGTGATGAGGGTGGCCACGGAACGGGCCGCGGCGACCCGCGAAGCGCCGGCTTCGGCCACCGCCACGGTCTGCAGGGCCCGGATGCGCGAAGCCGGAACATCAATCGAGTGCGCCCGCGAGAGCGCCCCGGCCATGTCCCCGTTGCGCACCTGGAGCTTCACGAGCGATTCCATCGCGAAGGCCCGCTCGGTGCGGTTCTTGATCCGGTAAGCGAAGGACAGCGCCTGGTCGAGCTTGAATCGGCGGGCCTGTTCCTCGACGACGCGGCGCAGGGCCTCGTCCCGCAGGAACGGGTCGTTGACGAGGGAGAGGAGCGTTTCCGCCGAACCGACGCGGCTCGTGCGCGCCTGGTACTCCGCGACCCGCAACTCCGCCAGTTCCCGGGCGCGTTCGCTCGACATGCGCGCCATGGCGGTCACCGCCCCGCCGCCGTCCCCCAGCGCGGCGCGGGCCAACGCCACCCGGAGGAGGGCGTCGTCGCGGAGCTTGCCGCGCGAAATCAGCGTCGCGGTCGCGAGGGCATCCTCCACCCTGGCATAGCGGGCCTGGGCATCGGCCAGCCCCCGGAAGGCGATGGCGCGGGCCTTGGCTCCCCCCAGCGTCGAGGCCAGTTGCCGGGCTTCCATGTACTGCTTCCGCCGGGCGAGCTTCGTCGCCACCTCCGCCAGGGCCAGTTCGCGGAAGGATTGCTGTGCGATCGTGTTGGCGAGTTCGCGCGCCTGGTCGAGGCGGCCGGCCTGCAGGAGCCCCTTCACGACGTCGCGGAGCGCGGAGGCGGTGCGCTTCTCCTCGTCCGGATCGACGGCCCGGCGAATCGCCCGCTGGAACCACTCGTCCGCGGCCACCTGGTCCCCGGCGCGGTGGAAACTCAGGGCCACGAGGACGAGATTCTTCCAGGGGTCCTCGCCTTGCAGGGCCAGTTCCCCCGCCCGCTCGAGGAGCCGCCGGCGCAGCGCGGCCTTCCCGTTGCCGGTCTCCGCCGCCGCGAGGGCACCGAGCCGGTCCGCAAAGGCGATGCGTTCCGCGGTGCTCTTCGATTCGGGGGCCGCTGTTTCGACCGCGAAAACATCGGCCTCTTCCCCGACAAAGGCATCGAGGCGGCTCCAGTCGGGCGACGCCAGGGGACCTTCCCAATCCCGTTGCGGGACCGGGCGGCGCTCGGTCTTCGAGGACACATCCGCCGATCGTTTTCCCGCCGCCCCCGTGAAAAGGGGCAGCCCGGCCGAGAAAATCAGGAAGAGCAGCAGCGCCAACCCGCCAAGGAGAACGCCGGAGACCGTCACGCGAGTAGAGGAGCCACAACGCACTGGCCGATACTACGGAGAGCCTAAGTGCATCTTTCATTCCCCCCGCGATTGCGGCGCACCCGGCCGGAGGCTATACCAGCCGCGATGTCAGGCCCGGTCCGCACGCGCTTCGCCCCCTCGCCCACCGGCTCCCTGCATGTGGGGGGGGCCCGCACCGCCCTTTTCAACTGGCTCTTCGCGCGGGCCCACGGCGGCGCGTTGGTCCTCCGCGTCGAGGACACCGACGAGGCCCGGAACACCCCCGAGGCGCGGGCCGCCATCTTCGACGGGCTGGGGTGGCTGGGAATCGAGTGGGATGAAGGCCCCGGCGCCGGGGGAACCGTCGGGCCCTATTTCCAGTCCGAGCGGCGGGCCATCTACGACCGGTGGTTCGAAACCCTCCGGGACGCCGGCCGCGTTTACGAGCACGACGGCGCCTGGCGCTTTCGCTTCGATCGCAAGCCGGTCACCATGAACGACCTCGTCTGCGGGGAGGTGACCATTGACTACCGCGACGACTCGAACACGCCCGACATGGTCGTGCGCCGCTCGGACGGATCGTATGTCTTCCATTTCGTCAACGTCGTCGACGACCTCGAGATGAAGATCAGCCACGTCATCCGGGGCGAGGACCACCTCATGAACACCCCCAAGCACCTCCAGCTGTTCGAGGCGCTGGGGGCAAGCCCCCCGAGTTACGCCCATATTCCCCTGATCCTGAATGCCGACGGGTCGAAGATGTCGAAGCGCGACCAGGGGGCGGCGGTCGCCGAGTACCCGGAGCGCGGATTCCTGCCCGCCGCGGTGGTGAACTTCATGGCGCTCCTCGGCTGGTCACCGAAGGACGATGCCGAGGTGTTCACCCCGGCGGAACTGGTCCGGCGGTTCTCGCTCGATGCCGTGAACCGGTCCCCGGCCCGCTTCGACTGGGAGAAATGCCGCTGGCTGAACCAGCAGCACCTGATGCAACTCTCCCCGGAATCCCTTGCCGCCGCGGCGCGCCCCTTCATGG
>JABDMC010000122.1 GCA_013001695.1 Akkermansiaceae bacterium | reverse complement strand
CCGTAACAGCGGTTGCGCCAGCCTTCGCGCCAGCGCTTTTCGCCGCGGGCCGGGGGGGAGTTCGCGATGCGCCGGTCGAGGCAGCGGAAGGTGGCCCGCCCGAACTCGGTCGCCGCCGCCGCCCCGGCGGGGACGTCCCTCATCTCCATGAGGGCCCACATCAGGCCCCACCCCTGCCCCTTGTACTGCTCGCGCGGGTTGGTGCCCGCCCCCTTGAAGTTGACGTAGTCGATGAGCGCGTAAACCCCGTTCGGGGTGGTGGCCACCTTCTCGTAGTTCGCCTTGATCCGGGCCCGCTCGGCGGCCGGGGCGGCCGCCATGATCTCCGGAAGCGCCGCCCGCGACTTGAACATGATGAAATCCGTCTGCAGGTCGATGGAGTTCGCCAGCCAGTTGCGCAGGCCGCGGAGGCGCTCCCCTTCGAAATCGCGGTAGAAGGCGGCGCGGGAATTCCACGGGCAGTCGGGAAGCATGGCCACCGCCGGGATGTTGCCCACCCCGCGGGCCCGCGCAAAGCGGATGAACTCCGGAAAGGTCTCCGTCCAGCGGCCGTTGAACCCCTTCGGATACCAGATGAAGTGCCCGATCCCCATGGAGGGAAATTCCTCGCCCTCGTTCCAGTGGGTGAGCCCCTTGATGGTCCCGCTGGATTCATTCTGCCAGATCTTGCGGCCGATGGCCCGCTTCTGCGAGGCGGTGAGGTTCACCCCCGCCGGGGCCGCCACCGGCACCTCCCGGGGCGGGGCGGCGCGCTCCCCGGCCGGGGCCCGGCCCGGATCGGGCAGTTGCGAGCAGGCAGTGAGCGGCAGGGCGGCCAACACGACGGTCCGGAGGACTTGCATGACCGCCACGATACGGTCAGGCTGGGCCGCCAGCAAGGCAGGGGAGATCGATGAGCAAAGTTCCTTGGGAAAAAGTCCTGAGCCTCACGTGGATGGACGGCGTGAAATTTCTCGTGAGCGCCCTCGTCATCGTCTTCGTCACCAAGATCCAGCATTTCCACGACCGGTTGTCGGCCCTCCTGATCGCCCTGCCGCTGACCTCCCTGGTGGCCATGATCTGGATGCGGGCCGAGGGCCAGGACTCCACCCGCATCGCCAACCATGCCGAGGGAACCTTCTGGTTCGTCCTGCCGACCCTCCCGATGTTCCTCGTCCTCCCCTGGATGCTGCGCCAGGGGTGGCCGTTCGGATGGTCCCTCGCCGCCAATTGCCTCCTCACGGTGGCACTTTTTCTCCTCCTCGGCTGGATCCTGAAAGCGGTGGGAATCCGCTTACTCTAGGGCCTCCGGGGCGCCCCGGGGCCACAAAGGCCCTCCCGAGTGGCGAAATTTCTTGAATAGAGCGTTGAATTGTGGTGCCTCCTCGCCTCCGGGTCAAGTTCAGGCCCTTGTGCAAGATCCGAACGAGCGAGAACGGCATGGATGCTGATAACATTGTCCCCTTCGAGCGTCCCAGACCGACTTCTGGATTTGCAGGTACTCCCATGAAAAGCGAGCTTGTCGAAAAAGCGGCGGAGATTGTTCCCGATCCCCAGGTATTGATAAACATGGTGTCGAAACGTGTTCAGCAATTGAACACGGGCCGCTCGCCGCTGATCGACACGGTGCCCAGTATGGGTGCGGCCGATATTGCCCTGACCGAGATTATCGAGGGGAAGGTGAAGCGCCTGACCGACGAGAAGTGACCGGCCCCGGCTCGTCCATGCGGAAGGGCCACTCCTGATGTCCCGAGACGTTGCCACCAACAAGAAGGCACGGCGGGATTATCATATTTCCGAAACCTTCGAGGCGGGCATCGAGCTGCGCGGGACGGAGGTCAAGTCGATCCGCGAGGGGAAGGTGAACGTCAGCGAGGCGTTCGCCCGGGTCGACAAGGAGCAGGTGTTCCTCTACGGCTGCGACATCCAGCCGTGGCAGACCGCGGCGGAGTATTTCCAGCACGCCCCGCGGCGGCCGCGGCGTCTCCTGCTGCACAAGCGCGAGATCCTGAAGCTCGCCCAGATGACCGAGCAAAAGGGGTATTCGCTGCCCTGCCTGCGCATCTACTTCAAGGGCCGGCGGGTGAAGGTCGAGATCGGCCTCGGGAAGGGCAAGAGCCACTCCGACCAGCGCCACGACCTGAAAAAGCGCGTCGAAATGCGCGAGGCCGAGCGCGAAGTGGCGCGGCATCACCGGCGGTAGGCCGCGGCCGCGTTGCCGGATGGCTGCGGACCATTCCCCGGGCGGGCGGGGTGACCGGGCCGGCCGCCGGATCCGCTTGGGAAAGCGGGGGGATTCGACTACACTTCGCCATGGGTGCGATCCTGGCGCTGCTCGTGATTGTCCTGCTGGCCCTGCTGGTGGTGCAGATCGGGACGAATGCCCTCGTCCTGACGGGCATGACCCTGCCGGTGGCGCGCTTCCAGGCCGCCTCCGCGTTCTTCGGCACCGGCTTCACGACCAAGGAGGCCGAATTGGTGGTGAACCACCCGGTGCGGCGCCGGATCATCATGCACCTCATCGTCGCGGGGAACATCGGGCTGACCTCCGCCATGGCGACCCTCGTGGTGACCTTTGTCGGGCAGAGCGATGAACCGATGGCCAACACCCTGTCCCTGCTGGGGATCCTCGTGCTCGGGGTGGTGGCGGTCGGGATGTTTTTGAACCTCTCCTTCATCAAGAAGCCGCTCGATGCCGTGATGCGCCGGTCGCTCGAGAGCTCCGGGGTGGTGCGCGCCGTGGATTACGAGGTGCTGCTGAAGGTGAAGCAGGGCTTCTGCGTCTCGGATCTCGAGATCCTCGACGGGCATCCCATGGCCGGGCGGTCCCTGAAGGACTCCCGCCCGTCGGACCGGGGAATCGTGGTGCTCGGAATCTACCACCAGGGCGGGCGCTTCGAAGGCGCGCCCGACAAGGACGCCGTGATCAATCCCGGCGACACCATCATGATCTACGGCAGCGAGGAGCACATCAACGCCTTCGCCGCGGAGAACCCGGACCCGAAAGAGGCCATGGACCGCGTCGACAAGCGCGCCGAGGAGGTCGAGTAGCGGCCGGCTGGTCAGCCCCGGAAAAAATGCCGCAAGCCCCGGTGGCATGACCGTCCCGGTCATGGGCAAACTCGGGGGCCGCGCTGCGGCCGAAGGATGCCGCCCGGAGGGCGGTCCGGTGCGTTCATGACCGGGACGGTCATGCCACTCCGAGCAGCCGGGGCGACACAAGCCGCCCGCATCCCCTTCAGAACGGGGTCCACCTCGAACCGTCCCTACGCCGGCTCCGGCTCCCACGCCATTTCGTCGAGAAGGTCCTCGAGGCGGCCGCCGTACTCGACGTAGCTGCGGAAGCACTGTTTCCAGTCGGGCTCCTCGCCGTCCTCGACGTGGAAGACCGTGGCGACGTGGGGCTCGATGGAGATGCCCCCGTTGTAGCGGCGGGCCTTCAGGTCGCGCAGGACCTCCCGGAGGTGGGCGTCGCCCTCGCCGGGCATGGTGTAGCGCGGCTCGTTTTCCCCCAGCTCCGGGTAGCGGGCGTCCTTCACGTGGATGTGCACGACGTGCTCCTTGATGTCGTTGTAGAACCCGAGGGCATCCTGCCACGGGTAGGGCTCCGACTTCGACCGGTCGCGCTGGAACACCGGGTTGCCGGTGTCGAAGATCAGCTTCAGCCCGGGCACTTCCTCCACGAGGCGCAGGGAGTGCTTCGCGGAAAACCCGCCGTAGTTCATGCAGTTCTCGTGCGCGGCGACGAGACCTGCGTCGGCGAAGGCCTGCTGGATGGCCCGCAACCGCTTGAACCGCTCTTCCTCGTGCTGGTCCTCGCCCCACGGTTCCTGCGCGTAGGACATGATGCGGATCAGCCTTGTCCCGAGCCGCTTCATGCGCGGGATGGCGCGCTCGATCTCACCGAGGGTGAGGGCGAAGTCGCTGGTGATCTTTTTCCCCCAGTTGCCGATGAGCGATCCGAACTCGACGACCTTGATGTCGGCATCCTCCAGCTTGCCGGCGGCCTTGTCGAACTGCTTGTCGGTGAGCTCGTGGATGTTCTTGCCGTCGATGGACCGGGCCGAGATGGCATTCCAGCCGAGTTCCTTGGTGGCCTTGATCTGGGTGGCAAGGTCGGGGGCTGCTTCGTCGGCGAATCCGGTGAGGAACATAGGTGGAGGGACGGGTTACCGGCGATCGGCGAAGAATTAAAGGGCAATCTTTCGACCGTCGTTCCGGGCGGATTCGTAGATGGCGGTGATGAGGGCCACCGGCTTGCGGGCTTCCGCCGCGGAGGTCGATGGCTCGCGGCCTTCCGCGATGGCCGCCACCACTTCCTCGAAATTCCGCTGGTGCTGGTAAAAGCTGATCGCCGAGGGGTCGTTGGCGCCGACCCCGGCCTCCTGGCCCTTCATGAGGGTGGCCTTGATTTCGGCGTCTTCCGGCTTCTCGTGCATGAAGTCCCAGACCTCGAAGGACTCATCGGCGAGGAAGACGGACCCTTCCGTCCCGCAGAGTTGCACCCGCGCCGGGTGCCCGTCCTTCGACCACGAGGTCGTAGACCCCTCGATGACGCCCCGCGCCCCGTTCTCGAACTCGAGGATGGCCACCGCCATGTCCTCGACCTCGATGCCGGTGTGCGCCAGGCAGGCGGTGCTGGCCTGCACCGACTTCACCGCGCCCGCAAGGTAGATCAGGGCGTCGATGGTGTGGATGGCCTGGTTCATCAGGGCCCCGCCGCCGTCGAGCGCCCAGGTCCCCCGCCACGCCGCCGAGTCGTAGTAGGCCTGGTCCCGGTACCACTTCACGTAGCAGGACGCGGAGGTGAGGACCCCGAAGCGGCCTTCCGCGACGGCCTTCTTGAAGGCGTCCATCCCCGGGTGGAAGCGCCGGTTCAGGACCGCCGCGAGGGTGACCTTGTTGCTCGCCGCGGCGGCGGTCATCTCGTCGATGCGCTCCGTGGTGACTTCCAGCGGCTTCTCGCAGATGACGTGCTTGCCGGCGTTCATCGCGGCGAGCGACGGGTCGCGGTGCGCGCCGGAGGGCGTTCCCACCGTGACGACCTCGAGGTCGGGATCGGCAAGGAACGCCTCGAGGTCCGAGTAGGCCTTGATCCCGTACTCCGCGGCGAGTTTCTCGGCGCCCTCGGCCCGCAGGTCGAAGACGGAATGCAGGGTGCCGCCATCCATCGCCTCGATGGCCTTGGCGTGAAAGTGGCCGATCATGCCGGCCCCGATGATTCCGAAGTTCATAATGTTGGAGTGACGGGCGGGGCCGTTTTTGAGCACCGCTGATCTGCGCTCATGACCGCTGATGCCGGATGCTGATGTTTTTGTTAAATTCTGACTACCGACTACCGAGCCGGCGTTCCTTGGCGAGGAAGGTCAGGAGGCCGACGAGGAAGAGGAGGGCGAGGAAGCCGAGGCCGAGCTTGGCGGCGAGGCCCGGGAAGCCGGCGGCCTCGGTCTTGTTCATCAGGACCCACACCGAGCCGAAGCTCGCGATGCCGGTGGCCCCGATCATGAGGACATTCCACAGGACCCGCTTGCCCCCCTTCGGAAGCTTGTCGCCGAGGGTGCTGCGGGAATTCATCAGGAGGAGGAAGGTGAAGTAGGCAATCGGGATGAGGGACCCGCCGATGACCGAGGTGGGCACCGCGAGGGCCGCCTTGGCCTCCGCGTTCCCCCAGATGAACGGACCCGCCGCCCCGGCGAAGCCCGCGATCATGCAGCCCATGAGGTAGATCGCCTTGTTGCCCGGCTGCCCGAGGAGCTCCTGGAAGGCGAAGCCGTTGATGAGCATCAAAATGATGATCGTCGAGAGGGCCATCCCGAAGACGCCGATCCCGAAGATGGTCTGCGAGACGGCCTTGCCCGCCAGCGGCTGGAGCGCCGTGGCGAGTTGGAAGTTGTCCCGTTTCACCAGCATCGCGGCGAGCATCTTGTCGGCGTCGTTCGGTTCCTCGCTGCCGAGGCTGTCGATGGTCTTCTGCATGGCGGCCGGCAGCTTGGCGGTGGCGGCCCGCGCCTCCGCGCCCCAAATGTCGTCGGTCTGCGCGTGGAACTGCGAGGCGGAGGCGATCACCACGCACCCGGTGGCGAGGAAGAAGGGGACGAAGAGGCCGATCGAGAGGTCGAAGATGGCGAGGCCGCGGTGCTTCCCGCCCCACTTCTTGCGCAGCATCGAGTAGGGGAGGAGGAAGGTCATGTTGATCCCCACCGCGGTGCCGAAGGCGGTGATGATGATGTCGAGCTGGTCGCTGGCGATCTTGCCGTTCCACCAGTCGGGATTGGACGACTGCGCGATGAGCTCGGCGTAGGCCGGGGCCGGATTGAACAGGTGGGAGGGATTCGGGACGATGCCCGCGAAGATCCTGCCCCACGGGACGGCCCCGTTGACGGAGAGGGCGATCACGACGAGGAAGAAGGAGATCACGATGATCCCGACCATCGTCTTCAGGATGATCTCGAAGGCCTTGAGCCCCTTGCCCTCGGACTCGTAGGCCACGTTCACGAGGAAGGCCACCACGAGGAGCACGAGGCAGATCACGACCGTCGAGGCCGTGCCCTCGCCCACCGCGGGGATGAGGTTCTGCTGCACCGCGGCCCGGCCGAGGTTGAACTGCGGCATGCACCACACGATGTTCGCCATGATGGTGGCAATGAGCCATGACCAGCCGAGGAGCGGACTGAGATGGCGGTTGATCAGCCCGAAGGGACGCTCGCGGGTCGAGAGGGTGACGTAGGCGATGGCGGAGAGCATGATGATCCCGCAGACCATGGCGAGCGGCTGCAGCCACATCAGGTTGAAGCCGGAAATGACGCCGAGGTAGAGGGCCCCGGCGAGGGATCCGCCCCCGAGCGTGATGGCGCCCTGCAACCAGCCGGGGCCGGAGAGCTTCGTGTAGGCCCTGGCTTTCGCGAGGGGGCCCTTGTCGGCGACGGACTCGATGATCTCGAGCTCGCGGTTCGGCGGTTCGGTGCTCATGTTGCGGGGGGTATTTGAGCGGGGGCCGCGCCATACGGCTAGGGAAAAAGCTCCCTACCGGCCGTAGACCCGTTCCAGGTACTCCATGCTCGCCCGCGCAATCTCGTCGGGGGACGGCTCGTACCGGAAGACCTCCACCGAAACCCAGCCGTCGTAGCCGATCTCGCGCAGGGCCGCCGCCGCGGGGGCGTGGTCGACCTCGCCCATGCCGGGGCCTAACAGGTTCGGGTCGTTGGCGTGGTAGTGGGCGAGGTGGGGGGCGCCCGCCCGGATGATCTCCCCGAGGCCGGGCCCCTCGGTCGACATCGCCTTCACGTCGAGGTGCAGGCCGCAGTGCGGGTGGTCGACGGTCTCGATGAGGCGCACCGTCTCGGCGGCGGTGGTCAGGAAGTTGGTTTCCGCGGGGCCGAGCGGTTCCATCGCGATGGTCACGCCGAGCGACCCGCAGTGTTCGGCGGCGGGGCGCAGGAGGTCCGCGGCGCGCGCAAAGGCGTCCTCGTAGTTCCAACCGTCCCCGAGGGACCGTTGCTGCGGGCTCCCCCAGACCATGATCGCGCCGCCCAGGGCGTGACAGAGGTCCGCGAGGTGACGGGCGTAGTCGAGGGTGGCGGCCCGCACCGCGTCGTCCGGCGAGGTCAGGTGATACCCGTCGGTCTTGGCGAGGAGCCAGTGCAGGCCGACGGTCTCGAGGCCGTGGTCGCGGACCGTGGCACCGAGGGCCGCGGCCGCCGCGGGGGTCACCGTCCGGAGGTCGTCCGCCAGCGTGAACGGGGCGATCTCGAGGCCCGTGTAGCCGGAATCGGCGGCCGCCCGGCATTGCTCCCCGAAGGGGCGGTCCTGGAAGGTCTCGTTGCAGATCGCGAATTTCATCGGGCGGCGGGGACGGTTTAAGCGCAGATTCCGCCGATTGGCGCGGATTTTTTTTGGCCTCCCGGGCGGGCCGGGCATAGTCGCCGCAGTGAGCGCGCCCGCGAATGCCGATGCCCCCACGCTGCGGGCCGACCTGGCCACGCTGGTGAAGGCGCGCCTGAATACCTTCGTCCTCATCACGGCCTTCTTCGGCTTTTTCGTGGCGGTACGATCCGCCGGTGGGTGGGAAGGCCGGCACTGGCTGCTCCTCGTGCACACCCTCGTGGGAACCGCGGCGGCCGCCTTCGGGGCCTCGGTCTTCAACCAGCTCATGGAAATCCGCGAGGACGCCCGCATGGGCCGCACCAGCGACCGCCCCTTGCCCGCCCGGCGGGTCCTGCCGCTCCCCGCCTTTCTCCTCGGGGTGGGGCTCGCCGCCTTCGGGCTCATTCACCTCGCCGCCATGGTCGACAAGGTGGCGGCCCTCCTGGCGGCCATCACGATCGCCACCTACGTCTTTCTCTACACCCCCCTGAAGCGCCGGTCCGCGGCCAACACGCTGGTGGGCGCGATTCCGGGGGCGCTCCCCCCCCTGATCGGCTGGGTGGCGGGCGGGGGCGCCTGGCAGGACCCCCGCGGGTGGTACCTCTTCGCCCTCCTCTTCCTCTGGCAACTCCCGCACTTCGTGTCGATCAACTGGCTCTGCCGCGAGCAATACGAGGAGGCCGGCTTCGTGATGTGGTCCGACGGGGACGTCAGCGGGAAACGCTCGGCGCGACTGGCGGCCGGATTCTCGGTGGGTCTCGCGGCGCTCGGGGCGGCGGCCCCCCTGGCGGGATTCACCGGCTGGATCTTCGGCGCGGTGGCCGGCGTGGCGGGCCTCGGGCTCGCCGCCATGGCGATGCGCTTTGCGGCCAGCGGCGAGCGCCCCGCCTTCCGGCGCTTTTTCCTGATGACCCTGCTCTATTTACCCGTGGTTCTGACGGCGCTTGCGGTCGATTGGAAGTAGGCTAGCTTCGTCCGCCGTGGCGCCCGATGGAAGCAAGCTGGAACCGGCCGAGAACGACCCGGTCAAGAACCGCCGGACGGCGCTCGTCCTGCTCGCCCTGATCGTCGTGGGCGGCGTGATGATCATGGTGGCCTACATGATCAAGCGGAAGGGCGATCTCGCCGAGCGCGCCAAGGGGCGGCCGCCGATCGTGGCGCGCCTGAAGAGCAATTTCGCGGTGGTGCGGCACGACGGCGAAACCGTGGCGATCTCGGACTTGAAGGGGAAGGTCTGGCTCGCGACGACCATCTGCCTGTCCCAGCCGGAAGATACGGCCGAGACGCTGCGCGCCATGCAGGCCGTCGCGGGCGACCGGCCCGCTGAAGACCGCTTGCGATTCGTTTGCTTCACCATCGATCCGGAACGCGACCGCCCCGCGGACCTCGCCGCGTTCGCCGGGAAGCTCGGCCTGGCCGATGACGAGCGCTGGTGGTTCGTGGCCGCGGGGGAGGAGAAGCTGCGCGCCTACCTGAAGAACCAGCTGCGGCTCGGGGCCGTCACGGAAGGCGAGCAGGACGGGAGGCCTTGGCTGAGGTTCGACCCCCTGATCACCCTCGTGGACGGGACCGCGGTGGCGCGCAACGGCGATCCCCTGATGCATATCCGCGGGCGCTACGATTTCCATGGGGCCCGCGCGGTCGAAAATGACGCCAAGCGCTTGATCGAAACCGAGCCGGAACGGATCGAGGAGTTCACCAGGGAGTTCAAGCAACACCCCGAGACGTTCACCAACGAGGTGCAGGAACTGGAGGCCACCGTCCTCAGGCACATCGACTATGTCCTCAACGAAGAACTGAAGGAAGGAACCGAATTGTGAGCGACCGGATGAAGATTGTCCTGATCTACGTCACCGTGGCGGTGGTGGGAGCCGCCGTCCTGGGGACGTCGATGTGGATCAGCAAGGCGCGCAAGGAGCGCTTTCGCGTCAAGGAGGTGGCCCTCGCGGTCGGCAAGGATGAACCGAAGGTGAAGCTCACCCTCGAAAACGACCTCCAGGCGGTCAACCAGGACGGCGAGGAGGTGAAGCTCTCCGACCTCGAGGACAAGGTGTGGCTCGCGGCCCAGTTTTTCGCGAGTTGCCCGCAGTGCGCCAAGCGCAACTACGAGGACCTCTCGAAGATCTACGACGAGTTCGGCGGGGAGGACGGGTTTCACATGGTGTGCATCACGGTGGACCCCGAATACGACACCGTGGAGCGCCTCGGCGAGTATTCCGGGGCGCTGAACGCCGACTCGGAAAACTGGTGGTTCCTGACCGGCGATAGGGACACCGTGCGCCGCTACCTCGTCGACGAGATGAAGTTCCTCGAGATGGAGGAGCGGACCGACCCGCAGGAAGCCGCCGAGAAGGGGAAATACCGGCACGATCTCGGGCTCGAGCTCTACGGGCCGGGAATGCGCCTTCTCAAGAAGGTCGACCTCGCCTACGCCCGCACCCAGACGCAGGCTGACTACAACTTCGCCTTTGGAGAACTGCAGCGGCGCATCCGCGAAGCGCTGGAGGAAACCCGCTAGGCCATGGCGGACGGTTGGCAGTCCTACCATGCCCGGGAGGCGAACCTCGCCCTCGCGGCGCGCCTGAAGGTCGCGGTGTGGATCGTCTCGCTGGTGGTCTTCGGGCTGGTGGGGGCGATGCGATCCGTCAAGGTGCCGCTGCCGGAAGGCGTCGACCTCGGGGTCCTGCCCCTCGTCCACGCCCTCCTGAACGGCTCCGCGGCGGCGGCCCTGGTGGGGGCCCTCGTGGCGATCAAGGCCCGCCGGGTCGACCTCCACCGGGGCCTGGTCTACCTCGCCATGGGGCTCTCGGCCCTCTTCCTGCTCTCCTACGTCACCTACCACTTCACGACCCCCGAGACGATCTTCGGCGACCGCGACGGGGACGGGGTCCTGCAGGACGCCGAGCGGGCCGCGGCCGGCTCGGGGCGCACCGTCTACCTGCTGGTCCTCCTGTCGCACATCAGCCTCGCCGCGGTGAGCCTCCCGTTCATCCTGCTGACCTTCGTCTACGGGTTCACCCACCAGCCGGCGAAGCACCGGCGGCTCGCCCGCTGGGTCTTCCCGGTGTGGCTCTACGTGGCCATCACCGGGCCGGTCGTCTACCTGATGTTGCGGCCGTTTTATTAGGCGCAGGCGGCGGGGAGTGAACGGGATCGGGTGGCCCCGCCCACCCGCGCGCGCGGAGTTTCCGGGGGGCAGGCCGGGAGGGAAAAGGATTGCGCCGCCGGAGGATCGGGGACAATTCTCCCCGGCAAATGCGTGTCATCACCCATCGCGACAAGGGCTACGGGAAGTTCGTGGCCTCCCTGGACCGCCGGGCGGAACCGGAATCCGGGGTCCGCGGGGCGGTCGAAAAGATCGTGGCGCAGGTCCGGAAGGACGGCGACCGGGCCCTCATCGACCTCACCCGGAAGTTCGACGGGGTGACCTTGAAGCCCCGGGGCCTCTTTGCGACCGGGGAGGAGATCGCGGAAGCCACCGCGGCGGTTCCGGCGAAGATGAAGCGGGCCATCGCGGCGGCGCGGCGGAACATCCACGCCTTCGCGAAGGAGAGCCTGCGTCGCGACTGGAAGCGGAAGAATTGGGAGGGGGCGGTTGTCGGAGAGCGCTTCGTGCCCTTCGACCGGGTGGGGGTCTACGTCCCCGGCGGGAAGGCGCCGCTGGTGTCCACGGCGCTCATGACGGCGGCCTTCGCCCAGGCCGCCAAGGTCCCGGAAATCGTGGCGGCCACCCCGGCGGGTCCCGGCGGGAAGGTGAATGCGGCCCTCCTCTATGCCCTCAAGGCGTCCGGCGCCACGGAGGTCCTCAAGGTCGGCGGGGCCCAGGCCGTCGCGGCCCTCGCCCTCGGGACCACCAGCGTAAGGCGCGTCGACAAGATTTTCGGCCCCGGTAACGCCTTCGTGGTGGAGGCCAAGCGCCAGATGGTCGGGGCGGTCTCGATCGACCTCCTCCCGGGGCCGAGCGAGATCCTGGTGGTGAGCGACGCGAGCGGCGACCCGAAGTGCATCGCGGCCGACCTGCTCGCCCAGGCCGAGCACGGGGGCGACAGCGTGGTCGGCTTCGTCACGAACTCGAAGCGGGTCCTCGACGCGGTCCGCAAGGAGACCGCGCGGCAGCTGGAGCGCCTCTCGCGCGCCGCCTACATCAAGGAGTCCCTCGACCAGGCGGGATTCTGCGTCCTGGTGCGGTCGGTGGCCGAGGCGGTCGACATCACCAACGCCTTTGCCCCCGAGCACCTCTCGCTGGTGGTGAAGGACGAGGCCCGGTGGTTGAAGAAGGTCAAGACCGCGGGCGCGATCTACCTCGGCAACATGTCCCCGGTGGCGGTGGGCGACTTCCTCGCGGGCCCGAGCCACACCCTGCCCACCGGCGGGGCCGGAAAGTCGTTCTCGGGCCTGCGCGCCGACCAGTTCCAGCGGCGGACGAGCATCGTCAAGATGGATGCCGCCGCGGTGGCGAAGTCGCTTCCCGCCGTCGAGCAGTTCGCCGCGATGGAAGGCCTCGATGCCCACGGCGAATCGGTGCGGGTGCGGGTGGAGTGAGGGCCGCAGCTCCCGCGCTCGCGGCGCCATGGGCCGGGGGACGACCGCCGCGGGCCGGCAACATGACCGGGACGGTCATGACACGGTGCGATGCCGACGGTTCGGGCGCCATGGGCCGGGGGTAGACCGCCGCGGGCGGGCAACATGACCGGGACGGCAATCGGGTTCGGGATTCGCAATTCCTGAATCCCAACGGGATTCCGTAACCAAGCCCAGGATTGGGACAATCCTGGGATCCCGGGAAGGGTGCGGGAGCCAACGCCGAAGGTGTTGTGGAGGCGCCCCCGCCATCCCCGCCTTCCACCGCCCGGCCTCCACAACCGCCTTGTGGTTGGGCCTTCTCACCCATGCAGGCTCCCCGGGTTGTCCCCGTGTCCTGCGAAGCCCAGGGGGCGAAGAAAAGAACCCGGGGCCGGGGTCCGGAAGTCCTTCAGGCTTGGCTTTTCGGCCGTCGGTTCGGGCGCCATGGGCCGGGGGTAGACCGCCACGGGTCGACAACATGGGGACGGTCATGCCACGGTGCGATGCCAACGATTCGGGCGCCAAAAAAAGAACCGGCCTGCGAGGTGCAGGCCGGCTCGTCATCCCGAGGGGGTTTGTTCGGGAAAAGGGTTCTTCGGGAGCCTATTCGGCAGCGGGAGGCGCGGCGCCCTCGGCGGCTTCCTTCGCTTTCTCGGCGGCCTCCTTGGCCTTCTCGGCGGCTGCCTTGGCTTCCTCGGCCAGGTTCTTGCCGGCTTCGGCGGCCTCGCTGGTCGCTTCGCGGCCGGCCTCCTTGGCTTTCTCGAGGGCCGCGCTTCCGGCCTCCTTGGCGGCCTCGGTGGCCTTGGTGCCGACTTCCTTGGCGGCGTCACCGACGGACTTGGTTCCGCCCGCGATTTCCTTGCCGGCCTCCTTGGCGGTCTCGACGACTTCGCCACCGGCCTCGCCGGCGGCTTCCTTGGTGGCTTCGCCCGCATCAGTAGCGGCTTTCTTGGCTTCTTCGCAGGCGGTCATGCCGATCGCCGCGGCGAGGAGGAACAAATATTTTGCTTTCATAAGATATTTTCGTGGTTGTTTTCCAGCCTTTCGAGGCCGGTTCCTTCACGCCGTTAGAGTCGATTGGCGGCACGATAGTCACAAGTGATTTCCCGCGCAAATGGGAATGGATTCCGGGTGGCGCCGGGGGCGGGATATGTCAGGGTCTTCCCCGATGGTGGACGAAGTGGAATGCCCCACCTGCGGGGAGCGCTTCGCGGTGGCGGTCCCCGCCCCGGAGGAACGACCCACGGAGCTCGATTACGACTGCGAGGTGTGTTGCCGGCCGATGGTGCTGCGGGTCGACGAGGAAGGCCGGATCGAGGCCGTGGGGATCGGGTCATGACCGGGCGGGTCTCGGTCATCCTCCCGGTGCGGAATGCGGAGGAGACCCTGCGGGCCGCGCTCGCGAGCGTGCTCGGGCAGGAGGGCGCGGATTTCGACCTGTGGGTGGTCGTGAATGGCAGCAGCGACCGCTCCCGGGACATTGCGGAGGCGGTGGCCGGGGAGGACCGGCGGGTGCGGGTCATCGAAAGCGCGCCCGGCGACGGGGTGGCGGGCGCCATGCAGGCCGGGGTCGAGTCCAGCCGCGGGGAGATCGTCGCGCGGATGGATGCCGACGACCTGGCGCACCGGGACCGCCTCGCGCGGCAGGTGGCCATGCTGGATGCGGATCCCGGCCTCGGGGTGGTGAGCTGCGGCGTGGAGCTGCTGGACGCCCGGGGCGAGGGGATGGCGCGCTACGTCGAGTGGGTGAACAGCCTGCGCACCCCGGAGAAGGTGGCGCGGGCCCGCTTCATCGAATGCCCGGTGATCCAGCCGTCGCTGGTGATGCGGCGGGCGGTGCTGGCGGAGTGCGGCGGATACCGCGTGACGGAGTGGGCCGAGGACCATGACTTGTTCCTGCGGTTGCTGGAACGGGGGGTGCGCTTCGGCAAGGTGCCGGAGCGGCTCCTGCAGTGGCGCGATCACCCCGGACGCCTGACGCGCAGTCATCCCGCCTACCACGAGGACCAGGTCTGGCGGATGAAGGCCCACTACCTCGTGCGGCTGCCGGCGGTGCGGGAACGCGGGGTCGCGATCTGCGGCGCCGGGCCGATCGGGAAACGCCTCGCCCGCCTCCTCCAGGCCGGGGGCGTGAGGGTGCACGGGTTCTTCGAGGTCAACCCGCGCCGGATCGGGGAGCGGATTCACGACGCGGAGGTGGCGGGGCCGGAATCCTTCGGCCGGCGCTGGCGCGAGGCGGTCCTCCTCGGGGCCGTCGGGGTGGCGGGCGGACGCGAACGGGTGCGCGACCTCGCCGGCGCCGCCGGCTACCGGGAAGGGGACGACTTCTGGAGCGTCTGCTGAGGGCGGGAAGAAATCGGGGAGACAGGATTCGAACCTGCGACATCTGGCTCCCAAAGCCAGCGCTCTACCAAGCTGAGCTACTCCCCGATCGGGGCGGCGCGAAACTCCCCGATTCGGCGCGTCGATTCAAGCGGCAAATGGAGGCCGGGCGCTCCGCCTGGCGATGGGCCGGACCGGTTGCCCGCGTGCCATTCTTGCCCGCAAGGAATGACGCGTGCATCGGGAGGGGGGTCGTCGTGGGATGGATCCCGGCAGGCGGAGCGCCCGCCCTACAAGGCTGCCATGGCCGTGGGGTGGGCGGGAATGGGATGGTGTTCGGCAGGCGGGGCGCCCGCCCTACACGGCTGCTTCGGCTGTGGGCGGGGGCGCGAACGGGGACCTACTGCGGCAGGGTGGAGTTGATCTGCTCGAGGGTGAGGACCGCGTAGGCCGTCACGAGGACGGGATCGTTTTCCCACCAGCGCGAGTTGGCGTTGAGCCACGAGCCGTCCTCGCGCTGCGACGAGACGAGACGCGTCGCCAGGTCGCGGCGCCAGTCGGCGGTCTTGCCGTCACCGACCGGCAAATTCTCGACGCCGGCCGCGGCGAGCGACTTCGCCATGGCGTGGTAGTAGTAGTAGAGCCCCTGCTCGCCGAGGCCCGGGTTCTCCTTGAGCGTGTAGTTGTTGCCGAGCCACTTGAGGACCGCCGCGACGCGGGGATCGGATTCATCGAGGTCCGCGTAAACGAGCGAGAGCAGGCCGGCATAGGACATCGACCCGTAGGACCGCAGGGCGGTGCGCCCGTCGGGCAGCTCCTGTTCGCCGGCCTTGGTGTCGCCGGGGAAGTAGACGAAGCCGCCCTTGTTGTCCTTGTCGTTCGAGGCCCAGCTCTGGTCGTTGGTTTCCTCCAGGTTCTGGCACCGCGAGACGAAGGCGAGGGCCGCGCTCCAGTCGAGCTCGGGCTGCTTCCCCTGTCCGCTGTCGGTGGCCACGGCGCGGCTGTGATACAGCGCCTCGAGAGCGAGGTGCATGTTGGACAAATCGGAATGGGCGTAGGTTCCGCCGTAGCCGATGCCCCCGTCGTACTTGTTGTCGGTCTCGTCGCGGGTCCCCCAGTCGGTCTGCTGGTTGACGAGGAAGGCGCGGGCCTTGAGGAGGGCCGGTTCATCGGCCTTCTCGCCGCGGGCCAGGAGGGCCATGATGGACGTCGAGGTGTTGTAGGTGGCGAGGCCCTTGCCGTAGATGCCGCCGTCGTCCTTCTGCTGGCCGAGGAGCCAGGTGTAGCCTTTCTGCACCCAATCGGGGAGCGGCTTGGACCGGTCCAGCCCGGGATCCCGCACCGCCGCCGACAGCGAGAGGGCCGTGAAGGCCGGGATGGTGGGATCGCCCCAGTAGCCGTCGGCGTGTTGCTGCGACTTCAGGTACTGGTTTCCAAGCTTGATGGCGCGCTTCATTTCGAGCTGCACCGACAGGTAGGGATTGTTGTCCTGCGCCGCCAAGGGGCCGAGACCGCTCAGGCCGGCGATGAGTGCGAGAGATATGCTGAATCGTTTCATGGTATCTTTACTTGCTGGGACGTTCGGGGGCGAATGGCTTGATCGTGATCGTGACCGGCGTTCCGACGGGCGGCACGCGCTTCGGGGTGGGAATCCAGACGTCGTCGAGTTCGCGGTCTTTTCCCGGGTAGTTGAAGAGGGCGGGCTGGGAGGTGAAGATCGCCACGATGTCGCCGGTGGACCGGGCCTGGAAGGCGCCGTTCGCGACGTAGGAGCCGCCGTAGACCCACGGGATGGCGGGGAGCGGCTTGCTGGTGACGGCGTAGGTGATGAGATCGTTCAGGCTGGCTTCCTTCTTCTTGTCGTCCTCGCACTTCCACGAGATGAGGATTTCGACGCGGGCCGCGTTCCTGGTCTCCTCGCTGACTTCGGGGAACTTGCCGGTGAGGCCCTCCTCGTCGTCGAAGATCTCGAAGAGTTCCTCGGACGGCTGGTAGCGGAGGAGCTTCAGGGCGACGTTGAGATCGAAGGGGTCGGTGGTGGTGTGGAAGAGGGACTCGTGGATCTTCCCGTTCTGGTGGACGATGGCATATTCGAGGAGCCCCTCGGTCATGTTCACCTCGGCGGGGAACGAGATGGTGCGGTCGGCCTGCTTGAGGGTGACCGTCCCGACCTGCATGCGCCCGTCCCCGAGGTCCCGGATGGCCGGCTTCTCCGGAACGGCGGCAGCCCCGCCGGCCCCGGGTTCCGCGAGGGCGAACGGGGCGGTGACGGCCAGGAGCAATAACCCGAAACCCTTCATCGCCGGTAAACTAGGGGCCGTCGGGGCGAAGATCAAGGAAGGGTCTGTGCCCCCCGCCCATTATTTGCCCCGGCGGTCCAAGGGCGGGGAGGGGGGGATCCGCGGGCGGACGGCCTCGGGGCAGGGCTCCTACGGGGCCGCCGATTTCGGCGTCTGGGCGAGGCGTTCGGCGGCGTACTGCCAGTGCAAGCGGGTCAGGTGGCGCAGGTAGTCGTCCTCCGGGGTGTCCGGGTGGCTCGGCGGCGAGGGGGGGCGGATCCCCTCCACCCCGGTCAGCTGTTCGCGGAGGACCCGGTAGACGGCGATGAGGATGTCCCGCCGGACCGGCTCCATGGCATTCGATTCGGGATTCACGGAGACCACGCTGCTCTGGTTCGACTCGGCCTCGCCGGTCCCGCTGAGATAGACCGCGATGGGGCCGTCGTCGGAGCCGGTGGACACCGCGGCGGTGGTGAGCCGGGGCGTCACCGCGCAGAGGTCGCCGGAGTCGCGGCGCAGGAATTCCGCCGCTTCGCGCACGGCCTCGGTCAGGCCCTCGCTCGATTTCCGGCCCGTCCCGAGTTGCAGGAGGATGGGGATCTCGCCGGCCGGGTCGATGTTCCACCGCGGCAGCGTGGGGCGGAGCCGCAGCACCGCGGCTTCGGCGCTCTGCCGTTCGTCCGGCTCCGCGGGGCACGAGTCGATGACGCGTTCCCAGGCGAGGAGGGCCCGCTCGAATTCCCCGCGCGACTCGAGCTCGGTGGCCAGCCGGATGAGGTAGGTCGCCCCCTTGGAGGCGAACTCGGAGTACTCGCTCAGGCCCGGGGAGCTATCGAGGTCGCCGAAGTCGAGCGGATCGGCGTCGGGCGACGCCGGCTCCTTGTCGCCGGGCTGCTCCCGGTCGGGTGTGGAGGTGACCGGCAGGACGGTGAATTCCGGCGGCGCGGTGGCGAAGGCCGGCAGCTCCGGGGGCGTCCCCTCCGGCGTCATGAAATCAACGTCGCGCGTGCGGTACCACCACGTCGTTCCGACCACGAGGGTGGCGAGAACTATGACGACGGGAAACGGAACGCGCACCAGCCGGGAGGATTCCCTGCCCGCCGGGAATTGTCAAAAAGCAAAGCGCTGCAGCCGAGGGCCTCCCGGAAGAACTTCCCGGGGATCGGCGCCCCGCGGGTCCCGCGGAGGGTGAGCGGGATCGTGCCGGGCGGGGGAGGGGATGTGCCCGGATCCGCGCGCTACGACGAGGAACCCTGGCGCTGCGCGTCGCGGCTCTTCACGAGGAGAGCGCGCTTCCCGACGCGGTCGCGCAGGTAGTGCAGCTTCGCCCGGCGGACCTTGCCGCGGGAGGTGACCTCGATCTTGGCGATCCGCGGGGAATGAACCGGGAAGGACCGCTCGACCCCTTCGCCGTACGAAATCTTGCGCACCGTGAAGGCCGCATTCACCCCGCTGCCACGCTTCGCGATGACCACCCCGGCGAAGATCTGGAGGCGCTCCTTGCCGCCTTCCCGGACGCGGGTGTGGACCTTCACCGAATCGCCCACGTTGAAGTCGGCGACGTCTTCCTTCAGTTGCTCTTGCTCGATTTTCCGAATGACGTCCATGGTGCGGGATGTTGAGGTTCAGGCCGGGCCGGCGGGCCGGGAAGGCACGCCGGCGGCGGGCGGGAGGGCTACACGACCCCCCCGGCAATTGCAATCGATTTTTTACGCGCCCCGGCGGGCCGGGGGCGCTTCCGGCCCCCCTCCGCTCAGCCCCCTCGGCCCCCTCGGCCCCCTCAGCCCCCTCGGCCCCTCAGGCCGGGTAGAGCATGCGGCTGCAGTTCTCGCACTGCACCAGCTCCTTCCCGCCCTGGACCCGGACCATGGTGGCCGGGGTGGCCCTCACATGGCAACCGGTGCACTGGCGGGACTCCGTGATCCCCACCACCACCGGGGCCCCCCGGGTGGCCAGCAGGCGGTCGTAGAGCGACAGCAGGTCCGGGTCCGCTTCCGCCGCCAGCCCGGCCCGCTCGGCCTCGAGACCATCCGCTTCCGCCCGGAACTTGGTGGCCCGCTCCTCGAGCGCCTTGATCTCGTCCTGCACCCCGGCATGGGTCGTCGCGTAGGCGCTCTCCGCGGCCTCCAGCTCCCTGGCGAGCCGATCCCCGTTCTCCATGAGCTCCAGCTCCCTGGTCTCCAGCTCGTCGACCTCCCCGTTGTAGCGGCTGACCTCGTGGTTGATGGCCTGATACTCCTCGTTTTTGCGGGTTTCGAACTGCTGCTGCTTGAGGCGGGTGATCGTCTGGCGGCGGGTGCCGATGTCGAGTTCGAGGTTCTTGATGGCGATCTCGTTCTCCTGGATGGCGGTCTTGGCGGCGGCCACCTCGGCATCGTGCTTGGCGAGGCGCTCCCGGGC
>JABDMC010000113.1 GCA_013001695.1 Akkermansiaceae bacterium | reverse complement strand
CGCAGGCAATCCAACAAATCCCGCGGGTCTCCGGACTCGCGGGATTTTTTTGCGCGCGGGCGGTGCGGGGCGTGACCGGCATCTAAACCGCCCGCGCCCTTCCGCGTGGCCTTCACCCGCACCGCCGAACGTCCCGTGACATCGGCAACGCGAGTTCGATAAGCGTCGGGGAAGTTCCCCGCATCCAAAGTGATTCCCGTGCAACCCTCGGATTACCGGATGTCCGCGACCGCGCGCGAATTTATTCCCAGAAAGTGATTGCACCATCGTGCTGCCCTGTCTTAGGAATGGTGTCGCACAAAACCTTTTGGTTCCGGGTGGAGTGTGAGCGTTTCGCATGAAAGGGGGGAATGATGATGAAGTGGAGCCACTCCGCAGCGGGTTGTCGCCAAGGCGGCGTTCGCAACGAGGCCGTCCTGCTTGATTCGGGCGGCATGGCCGGCAATCCGGCCAGGGTGGAATCGTCCCGCAGCGGCGGTTTCCTGTGGTTTGCAGTTCCCGCATCGGTCCCCGGTTGGTTTCAAACTCGCATGTCAAACCGGGAACCATGTTCCCCGGCGCTCCTGCCCTGCTGTGGAGGCAGGCCGTCGGCGGCAACCTGGGCCCAAACAAGAAGGTACTGAAATGAAAATACACCAAGTTCAATCGATCCATCGATCATCGTGTCCGGGCCGCAATTGGGCCGGGGCGCTGTTGGCGGCCTGCGTCCGGACGCCTGCCGGCGCAAGGCGGAGATTGCCGAGGGCGGTCCTGCCGCTGCTGGCGGTCCTCGCCGTGCTGGGACTCTCCGTTCCCGGCGCATGGGGCCAGAATCAGTCGACTTCCGTCGATCAAATCGTCCTGCTTCCGACCTTCACGGATCCCAACGAGGAACCGTTGAGCTGTCCCATCATCAAGATTCTCGGAAGCGGCTTCCCGCAGGGACAACCGGCCGCGGTCTGCGTGGTCGTGAAGGATCTCCGCCCGGGAGCGCCTGCCGGGGCGGCCTTCCCGCTCGATGTCCTCGGCGTCCCGACGCCGCGTTGCATCGTCTGCAAGATCCCGCGGCTCCCGCCCGGCGTCCTGCGCAACGGGGAACTCGATCCGGCGCAGGTCTGCGTCGAGGTCGGTGCCGGAAACCGCGCCCCGTGGGATCCGAACCCGGCCTTCCCGGACGTCTGTCCGCCGCTGCCGGTCATTGGCTTCGTCGGGCCCGGCGAGGCGGTCAGTCCTCCCCAGGGCCTGCCGCCGCTGCCCCTGCCGCCCTTCCCGCGGCCGCGTCCGAACATCACCTACTTCCCGGGCGAATTCGATCCCGCCACCAATCAGATCTGCCTGGTCATCAGCGGGGACTGGGGACCGGGAGCGGTCCTCTACCTCTCGGGCGATTTCACGGTGCGGCTCCCCAGTGGGCAGAAGCGCACCATCGAGATCCGCTCCGGGGACACCATCTTCACCGCGGCGGGCACCCTCCAGGACTGCGCGGAGCGCATCAAGGACAAGATCGTCTGCATCCTCAACCAGGTCGTTCCGCCTCCGGGCCTCGGGCTCAACCGCCTCGACGTCCAGTGCATCCCGCTTCCCGGCGGGGAGATGAAGATCTCCATCCGGGTCGTTGACCAGGGCGGCCAGCAGCTCCAGCTGTGCGGCGGCGGCTTCCGCCTCTGCGTGCGCAACGAGAAGCCCGACCCGCCGATCCTGCAGGCCTACGAACTGAGCACTCCCGGTGAAGTCCGCGAGGGCACCCTCATCAAGATCAGCGGCCGGAACCTCGGCGACCTGCGCGCCCAGGAACTCGTCCTGGTCATGTGCACCCAGCCCGTCCCGATCCCCCTCGAGGTGATCGATGTCGGCCCGGACTGCATCATCGCGAAGGTCGGCCCCATGCCGGTCGACTCGAGCATCCAGCCGGGACCCATCAAGCTCTACTGCGGCCGCGGGTCGAACCACCCGTGGGCCACGGCCTTCCCGGAAATCCGTCCCGAGACGCCCGGCATGCTCGCCGTGGCGCCGGTCAAGCCCATCCAGGGCGGCCCGCCGGTCCCCGAGATCGACATCTTCGATCCGATCTTCGGGCCTCCGCCGGTGATCGTCCCCCCGCAGCCGCCGGCCGAGCGCGTCTGCTACATCGACGCCTTCGTCGACCAGCTGGGCCGCTTCTGCATCCCCCTCGACAAGCCGTGGGGCCCGTGCCCGTGGGTTTCGATCTGCGGCCAGGCCGCCATCAAGCGCGACCCGGGGCTGCCGGCCAACGTGACGCTTGACATCAAGGTGCCACGCTTCCGCCTGACAAATACCGGGACGGGCGGTGCCTTTGAATGCGGCCGCCGGCTCGCGGATGTCTTCATCTGCGGCCTCGACAGCATCTGGGAGCGCGAACTCGTCGTCGGCCCCGTGGGCCCGCCGGTGCTTTACCTGTTCATTCCCGGCATGCACATCTGCCCGGAGAACAGCCGCCTGCGCGTCTGCGTTTACGACAACTTCGATCCCATCGTTCCCGGGGGCGTCGACAACCTGACGCCCGGGGCCCAGGGGAACGCAAGCATCGTCCAGATCGCCGCCGGCGGACAACTCCCGCAGGACCTCGACAACATCTGCGCCGGCGGTGGCGGCGGCCTGATGCGCATCCTGCAGAACAACGACGGCGCCCTCACGGCGCGCCTCGGCATTCCCGGCGATCAGCAGACCACGCTGGGAGCCGTCGGTCTCGAGCCGGGACGCGGCCTGTGCGCCTTCCCGCTCTTGCCCTTCCCGGAGATCGCCCTGCCCGAACCGCCCTTCGTGCTGGTCGGCGACGAGGTCGCCCCCGGGGTGGTGCCCACCCCGAACCTGCCGCTGCGGCCCCCGAATCCGGACGACCCGAACGTCTACTTCCGGTCGCTCCCGGTTCCGGCCGGCGGCGCCCCGGAAATCTGCCTCTACATCGACGGGGAGTGGTGCCCCGGAGCCCGCATCTCCTTCGAGGGACACATCGGAAAGATCCACACCGACAAGAACGGCACCACCTGCCAGCGCTTCGACTGGGTCATTCCGGATGCCATCATCCGTGACACCCAGGCCGGTCTGGTCCGTTGCGCGCGCCGCATCAAGGACCTCCCCGACTGCGTCGGCCGCCAGCTCTCCGCCGCCCGCCAGGCGCTGCGGTGGAAGTGCACCCCGGAAGACACCAGCGTGCCGCCCGACGGCATCCCCGATCGCGTCAAGATCGCGGTGTGCTGCCCGTGGGGCAACCTCCTCAAGGGCAACATGGTCGTCTGCCTGCGCAACCCGCCCAAGGACGTCCCCGAGATCAAGCGCGTCAGCCTGCCGGGTGGAGTCACTCCGCTCTGCGTGCGCAGCTGCGACCTCATCTGTGTCGAAGTCTGCAACTTCGGCTGCGAGCCGAAGGACATCTGCGCCATGATCGAAACCGCCGCCGCGGATCCCGCCCTCTCGGTGCCGATGCGCGTCGTGGAGATCATCAAGGACGTCCGTCCCGGCGTCGACAAGCTCGTCATCCAGGTGGGGGTCGTCCCCGTGGGCGCCCGCCCCGGGCGGCTCTGCCTGACCCTCGGCCGCGGCCATTGCGGCATCTGGCAGCCGGGTGTCAACAACCTGACCCGTCCGACCCGTTCGGGATGGGTGTGGGAAAGCCTCGGCAACGAGCCCGTCTACAGCAACGAGGTCATCCTCCCGAAGTTCGACGAACCCCCGGTCAACGAGGTCTGGCTGGTCGGCACGCCGAATGCCACCCAGGATGCCATCTGCCTCGACCTGCCCCGGGCGAACTGGGTGGAGTGCACCCGCCTCAAGCTGAAGGGCCACGTCCGCGTCATCTATCCGGATGGCACCTCCGAGGGTTTCGACATCAGCAATCCGGTGACCACCACCATCGGCCCGGGAAGCCCCGAAGAGTGCTGCCGCGCCCTGCTCGACGTCTTCCGCTGCCAGTGGGCGCAGCTCGCGCAGATCACCCGCGTCAGGGTGAAGTGCGACGACCTGGGTGACGGGGACCCCACCACCAACGCCCTGAAAATCTGCGCCCCGCCAGGCGGACGGATTTTCGGCACGATCCGCCTCTGCATCTGCACGCCGGAACAGCCCTACACGCTGAAGTTCCCGACCTCCGCCAACAAGCTCCCGGTCTGCACCGGCGACGTGGTGTGTCTCGAGCTCGCGGGCCTGCCGATCGATCCCACCGGCGCCAGCGCCGTCGATCCCGACGACAAGTGCGTGGTGGTGGGTGAGAAGCTGCCCACCGGAGAGATCCTCAGCCACTTCCGGATGCGGGTCCTCGACGCCAGCGTCATCCCGGGAACAGCCTGCACGAAGCTCACCTGCCGGGTGGGGGCCGTGCCCGAAAACCTCGACGGGGCCTGCCTCGACCTGTTCATCGCGTGCGCCGACGGCAAACGCGGTCCCTTCGTCCCGATCGTGGACGGAAACCAGGCCGACGGCGTGCGTCCCGACTGGAACCCGTGGACGTGGTCGGATCCCGACAAGCCGGCGATGATCTGCGCCGAGGATGTCATCCAGGTCATCGGGAAGACCCCTCCGCCGGATGAAGACTGGATCCACGCCCAGTTCGACCAGGGCCGGCTCTGCCTCGTCATCCCCGGGGCCAACCCGTGGACGCCGCAGAAAAACGTGGCCATCGACGGTCACCTCGCCCTGCCGCCGCCCTTCGGGCACATCGACATCCAGGCCGAGCGCGTGCGTCTGCGCGACGGCGGCTCCGCCCAGCAATGCGCCGCCGCCCTCAAGGACGTCCTGCTCTGCGTCTTCCGCCAGCTCGACGGCTTCGAGTTCGTGAAGATCACGTGCCTCCCGCTGCCGAACGGCGACGTCAAGCTCGACCTCCGCTGGTGCGATTGGGACCCCAACGACACCGGCACCTGGCTCGAGGGCTTCCTGACGCTGTGCTGCATCGAGCCGCCGAAGGTGCCCGTCATCACGAATTGCCCCGCGATCAAGATCGAGACCGGGGACAAGATCACCATCGAGGGTGACTGCTTCGTCGATGACGTGAACGCCATCTGCGCGGTGTTCGTGTGCGAGAACGGCCGACGGGTCCCCCTGCGGGTGGTCGACACCATCGACGTCGATAACGACGGCGATGCCGAGCGGATCATCGTCTGCGTGGGACCCATCCCGCCCGACTGCGACGGCGTGGGCTGCATCGAGGTCATGAACGGCCGCGGGGTCGCCGGGGCGCCGGTGTTCAACGTCCCCGGAATCGAGCCGATTGATCCGGTGTGGAACTGGGAAGGCAACAACCCGGACGCCAAGGCCAAGTGGCCGAACGTCCAGGCCTGCCCGAACCCGCCCACCACCGAGGAGTGGTTCTTCGCGGATCTCGTCGACGGCAAGCTGTGCGTCACCCTCTTCGGTGACTGGCCCGCCGACGCCGAGGTGCGGATCACCGCCCGGGCCCACAACGCCTGCCAGCGTCTCGACCTCGACGGTCCCTCGACCCGATTCATCGGTGCCGGAACCGCCTTCGAGTGCGCGCAGAAGATCGTGGACTTCATCCGGTGCGCCTTCCTCACCCAGACCGGTGCCCTCGTGAACGTGACGGTGACCCAGATCCCCGGCACCAATGCCGCCAAGATCACGATCTGTCTCGAGAACGGCAAGGACATCGACTGGGGCCTCTGCACCATTTGCGTGGTGGGTGGCGCCGGAACTCCCGGCGACTCCGACGGCGATGGCCTGAGCGACCAGGACGAGATCCGGATCCATGGCACCGACCCGAACAATCCCGATACCGATGGTGACGGGCTGCTCGACGGCCAGGAAGTCAATGACACCGGGACCGATCCGCTCAATCCCGACACCGATGGTGACGGGTGCGACGATGGGGCCGAGCTCAACGGTGGCACCGATCCGCTCGACGCCACGGACTGCACGCGCCTTGTGATCGAATCAGTCGACTTCGACCGCGGCGTGGCGGTGCTGCGGCTGCCGGAGACGTCCCTCGCGGTGACCTACAGCGTGCGCGAGAGCCAGGACCGCCCGAACCTCACCGACTTCCAGCCGATCCCCGGCTTCGAGGACATGTTCGCGCTCGATCCCCCGAACGGCATCCGGCTCGAAGTGCCGCTGACGCGGCTGCCCGCCGGCGACTTCGTGGTCGATTCGTTCTTCGACGTCGACTACGGCGACTTCTGATCTCCAACCCCCAAGCCTGTTTCCGCAGGCAATCCAACAAATCCCGCGGGTCTCCGGACTCGCGGGATTTTTCGTTCCCGCCTCCGCCGTTCCCGCTGCGCCACCCCCCGGAACTCTCCTCGCCGGTCGGGGAAGATCGCCCCCGGAACGGCGGGAGCCCCCCGAAACGACCTGCACGAACTCCAAAATATCGCCCCGAATGCCGATTTTTTCAAATAAAGACCGCCGGATAGTCAATTTTTTAAAAATATAGTGACTAGGATGGGGGAGTTGTTCGTCTCAACTAGTGAAAGGACGCCACCATGAGCCATACAAAGTCAGCGCCAGCCGGTTCCCGCCCGATGCGGTCGCGCTGGAAATCGATCGAGCAGCTCGCCGATTTGTGGGGCCTGAGCCGCGCCCGGACGAGCAAGATCGTGCAGATCCTGGTGCGCACCGGCCGGATGGAAGCCCGCCCGGGTACGGAATCGGCCGCGGATCAGGAGTTCCGCGTCTTGCCCCGCTAGCCCGCATCGTCCGCGGGGTGAGCGATGCGCTTTTCAACAGCGCCATGATCCGGGGTCTTGTTTCGAAGAACCGAACCTGAGCCATCGGGACGACACGTCCCTCACGTGTCCTCGGGGCTTGCCCCGCCGGCGCAGGCCGCTCCGCGCTTCGGGGCGCTGGCGCCTCGATCGATGCCGCGGCGGGAGAGCGGGGATCAGGAGCGATCCTGCCGGGCGCTCGCCTTGAGCCGCAGGGCATTCAGGGAGATGAAGCCCGTGGCGTCGTCCTGGTTGTAGGCTTCCTCGGCGCCGCCTTCCATGGTGGCGACGTCTTCCGAGTAGAGCGAGAGCGGCGACTTCCGCCCGGCATTCATGATGTTCCCCTTGTAGAGCTTGAGGCGCACCTCCCCGGTCACGGTCTGCTGGGTCTCGGTCACGAGGGCCTGCAGGGCGAGGCGATCCGGCGCGAACCAGAATCCGTTGTAAACAAGCTGGGCGTATTTCGGGATAAGGGAGTCGCGGACGAGCATGGCCTCGCGGTCCATGGTGAGGGTCTCGAGGTCGCGGTGGGCGGCGAGGAGGATCGTTCCGCCCGGGGTTTCGTAAACGCCGCGGGACTTCATGCCGACGAAGCGGTTCTCGACGATGTCGATGCGCCCGATGCCGTGGCGGCCCCCGAGGGTGTTGAGGACGCGCATCATGCCGTAGGGGCTGAGCAGGGTGTATCCGTCCCGTTCCCCCGCGGGGGTCACGTCCGGGAGGGCGCCCAGGACCTCGTCGAGTCCGTCGCCCAGGATGCCGACCGCATCGCCCTTGTCGAAGAGGATCTGGATATACTGCGGGGTGTCGGGCGCCTCCTCCGGGGAGGTCGACAGGACGTACATGTCGCGGTCCTGCGCGGTGGTGGCGTCGTACCACGGGTCCTCGAGCATCCCGGCCTCGAAGGAGATGTGGAGGAGGTTGCGGTCCATGGAATACGGCTTCTTCATGGAGGCCTTGACCGGGATGTCGTTGGCCTCGGCGTAGGCGATCATCTCGGCGCGGCCGGGGAACTCTTCGCGAAAGCGGGCCTCGCGCCACGGGGCGATGGTTTTGATTTCAGGCGCGAGCGAGGCGGCGCTCAGTTCGAAGCGCACCTGGTCGTTGCCCTTGCCGGTGGCGCCGTGGGCGATGGCATCGGCGCCTTCCGCCTTGGCGACGTCGAGCATGCCCTTCGCGATGCAGGGCCGGGCGATGGACGTTCCCAGCAGGTAGCGGCCCTCGTACAGGGCGTTCGCCTGGAACATCGGGAAAATGAAGTCACGCGCGAATTCCTCGCGGAGGTCGCCGATGAAGCATTTCGAGGCCCCGGTGGTGAGGGCCTTTTCCTCGAGGCCGTCGAGTTCATCGCCCTGGCCGACATCGGCGCAGTAGGCGATGACATCCGCGGAGTAGGTCTCGCCGAGCCACTTGAGCAGGACGGATGTGTCGAGCCCGCCGCTGTAGGCCACCACAATTTTCATGCCGCGGAAGGTATGGAGCCGACCCCCGGTGTCCAGAACCAAGCGTGTCCCGATGCGGGCTGCGCCGCACGCACCGGGCCGCTCCACCCGGAGGGGGCGATCGCCGGCGCGAGAGGGGGGACCTGCCCGAGGAACGGGGGCCCGCGCAGGGGGCGCACCGGGGGCGGCCGCCCTCCGCCGGAGCGCTCCGGCCCCGGCCCCATCCGGGCCTCGATCCGGCCCGCGGCATCAAGGCCGAATGGGGGCGGCGGCCCTTGACAGGGATTGCGTCACGGTAATTACTACGTTTTTCTTGATAATTAAGTGAATTTTGCTAACTTGGCGTTTGTGAAGCCTGCCACCGACCCTTCCGATCGCCCCTCGATGACTCCGGCGGCGCCTCCGCCGGGTGCTTCCGCCGCTCCTCCTCCGGCCGCTGGAGCGACTCCCGGGGCGTCATCGCGTCCTGCCTTTACCACCGTTCCGGGGCCACCCC
>JABDMC010000131.1 GCA_013001695.1 Akkermansiaceae bacterium | reverse complement strand
GCCCCGGACCGCCCGTCCCTCACCACCGCCGAGCAGGCCGCCCTCAAGCGCGTCCAGGCCTCCGGCCTCCAGCTCACCCGCCGCACCGGTCGCCCCCGCGCGACCTCCCGGGTCCGCGACCTCCTTTCCTCGCCGGCCTCCACCCGCGACGCCATCGTCCTCCGCGAGATCCTCGGTCCCCCCAAGGGCATGGAGTGACCGTGGCGGCGGGGCGCCTAGCGGTTGCGCGAGCGGAGGTAGGCCGTCGGCCCGGGATGGGGCAACAAGAACGACTCGCCCCCATCGAAGGCGAACGATTCGAGCACCGGCGCCAGATCCCAAAATTCGAGTTCCGGCGACAACTGGATCTCGCTCCGGAAGCTGACGTCTTCCGGATAGAAGACATTCAGCTGCAGAAAGGTCGGCGCCACCGACAACTCGAGCCGCGCCGGCGGCGGAAACTCGAAGAATTCCCCGGCCGGGACCACCTCGTCGAAGAAGATCCCGTCGGGCGTCACAAGCTCCAGGACGAACGGCTGACCGGGCAGACTCGCCGGGGGACGCTGAAGCTGGATCACCAACGGCACGACCGGGTCAATCGCGGCCGGCGTGACCGGCTGCACCGGGAACCCCGACCCCTCCAGGAACGGCCGGTTGAGATCCGGCAGCGGCGGCCCGGGCGGTGGCGGATACCAGATTCGCACCTCCGACGGCGTGACCCCGCCGGGGAACGGGAAGCCTCCCTCCGTCACGTCCGGCACCCGGATCACCACCACCTCCCCGCCGCCCGGCAGGATCCCGTAGGTGCTGTTCTGTGCGGGGACACGGTCCTGCGGATCCACCGTAGGGGTCGTGGGCGTCCAGTACTGCCGCACCGGGCACAGCCGCCCCTTGGAGTCGCACACCCCGACGTGCACCCAATCCCCGGCGTTCACCGTGTCGGCATCGCTCCCGCCCCACGTCACGGTGGTTTCCTTCGTGGCCGGATCGTAGCTGTGGTCGCGGCGTCCGCCCGCCCACCGCTCACCGATCTGGTCATTGGCGTTCGAGCGCCATGCCGAAAGGCCCAACCCGTCGAGATCCCCCTTGAAGACCATGTGGAAGTCGGTCTTCGGCGAGCCCGTGTTGTTCCGGATGTTGTAATTGATGTAGCGCGGGTTCCGCGCGACCTCGGTGATCTCCGGGTTCGCCTCCTTGCCCCCCGCCGTGCCGTCGGGACGACCCCCGGGATAGCGCATCTGGCCGTTGCCCGTCCATGTCCAGCATTCCTGCCGGCTCACCACCCAGTTGTGCGCTTCATTGTCCTCGACCTGCCGGTCCCGGTCGGTGTCGGCCCGTCGGTCCCGCAGGCACCGCGAGAACGACGCCCCGTACAGTCCGCCGCTCACCGAGGTGCCATCCGGCATGGTATACGGCGTGACGTGGCCGAAGCTGATCTCGCTGGCCGCCGAACTGGTCATGATCACGCTCCCCGCCGGGAAGTTCCAGTTGTTGGGATCCTTGAGGCTCGAGGAGTGGCAGGCATCGATCAGCAGACAGATGGGCACCCCCTTGTTGGCTATGTTCTGGAGCTTCTGGCACAGATCCGCAGCGCTGATGGAGGTGTCCCCCGCCAAGGTGAGGCTGCCTTCGCTCCCGTGGGAAACGATGCGCACATAGATCTTCGTGCAGCCGCTGATGTTGCACAGGGCCGTGAGGGCCGCATCAATGTCCGCGGCGGTAGCGGCCGCTCCGCCATTCGCCTTGACGATCCGGCCGTCCGGCAGCCCATGAACCTCCTTCAGGTCCTTCTCGAATCGCTGGGTGTCGGTCGCAAAATCCGCGCCCTCCGAGCCCCGGATGATCAGTCCGCAGGCGGTGCTGGTTCCTCCCCCGGGAGTGCCGGGAGGCGGGGGCGCCGGGGCCGGCGGCGGTGGTGTCGCAAACCCGAACACGAGGCCATCGGGATTCGCGAAGCCGACCGGCGCGGCGGTGGTGCGGGACTCCGCGGTGGCAAAATACGCACCGACCGCCCCTCCCGCCTCCGTCACCACCGGCCACCAGCCTTGGGCGGTGACGATGATCCCGCCGTTTCCCACGGTCGGAGTGGCCAAACCGGCATGAACCAGCACGAACCGGGTCTCGTGCTGGAACCGGGCCGACGGCGCATCATCGATCCAGAAGAAATAGGAATCGACGTTGACCGGCATCCCCGGACCGGGAAATGGCGGGAGTCCGGCCTGCGCGGGACTCACGTCCGAATTCTGCGGGAGCAACCCCTCGAATCCCGCGCCCGAGCCGAAGTCGACAAAGGGAGACCACACCTGCGATTCCGCGGGATCGATCGGCACCCCGCTGCCGGGGTCGATCAAGGCGTTGACCGCCTGCTCGCGCGTGAGTTGACCAAAGGCCACGGCCGACGCCGCGGCGAGGATGAGGATCGTGACTGGAATATTCATGAGCGTTGTTGGTTGGAGTTCCGCGGAGGCTCCCGAATGTTCCCCGGAGCCCGGCGCGGATGGAAATGACGCCCCGCCTCGACGCGAACCGCCATGTACAACATAGCTCCTGCGCCCACCAAAGAAAGGGATCTTGTCCGGCCTCCCGGCCCGCCGACCCCTTCTTCCCCGCCACCGGTTCGCGACGATCCGTCTAGTTTTCTGTCGCTGAGCCGCTTATGCGTCCATGGCTCCCGGCGCGGGCCGCACGCCGTTGCAAAATTTTCCCAGGTGGCGAACGGTGATTCAAGGACGGCGCGTCGCGCACTCATCGGGGCAAACCCGCACGTCGGCGTGTTCCTCCTGGGTCCGATCGGATGCGCCCCGGGCCCGGGCCGGACGACCCCGGGTCCGGCTCCACGCGCGACTTCATCGTCCTCCGCGAGATCCTCGGTCCCCCCAAGGGCATGGAGTGACCGTGGCGGCGGTTTGCAACCGCCCAGCCCAAAGGGCCATGACGGCCCGGTCATGAGTCGATCCAGCCAGCCCGCAGTGCCATGACCGTCCCGGTCATGAGTCGATCCAGCCGGCCCGCAGGGCCGCATATACCGGCGCTTCACGCCGCCGAAGTTCATCATCACCGGGATGGTCCTGCCACGCTCTCCCCCGCTTGACAGCCCCTGAATCACCCCGGACACTCCCCACCCGCGGCCGGCGTGGCGGAATTGGTAGACGCGCGCGATTCAAAATCGCGTTCCCTCGGGAGTGTGGGTTCGAGTCCCACCGCCGGTATTTTTTGTAATTCCCAGCGACCGCCATCGCGCCGTGGTTCCGCTTGCAGTCGGAGCGCAGGATTTTAGGATCTTCCCCGTCTTATTCCTCCGCACATGAACCGCCTGTTCGTCGAGAAGAAATCCGAGTTCAACGCCGAGGCGCGGAGCCTCCTGCGGGACCTGCAGAACAGCCTCGGGCTGGGGGCCCTGACGTCCCTGCGGATCATCCAGCGCTACGACATCGACGGCCTGGACGACGACGAGTTTGCGGCGGCGAGCCGCCTCATCCTCGCCGAACCGCAGGTGGACCGCATCAGCGAGAAGCTCGACCTCCGGAACGGCGAGGCCGCCTTCGCGGTGGAGTACCTTCCCGGGCAGTTCGACCAGCGGGCGGATTCCGCCTCGCAGTGCGTCCAGATCCTCACCCAGGGGCCGCGGCCGCGGATCGCCTCCGCGAAGGTGATCGCCATCGACGGCGAACTGCACAACGGCGACCTCGAGCGCGTGAAGGAGTTTGTCATCAACAAGGTCGATTCGCGGGAGGCCTCGATGCAGCTCCCGGAAAGCCTCGAGGTCAGCGCCGGCCAACCGCCCGACGTGCAGGTCCTGCTGGGGTTCACGACCGACGCCCCGGGGTCGCTCGACGCCCTGCGCCGCGAGATGGGCCTCGCCATGAGCCCCGAGGACCTCCGCTTCTGCCAGGAGTACTTCCGGGACACCGAGCACCGGGATCCGACCATCACGGAGATCCGCATGCTCGACACCTACTGGTCCGACCACTGCCGCCACACGACCTTCCTGACGCGCATCGAGGAGGCCGTCTTCGACCCCGGCGCGGAGTTCGCGCGGGAGACCTACAAGCTTTACCAGCGGGCCCGCGACGAGGTCTACGGGGCGGCGACCACCCGGCCCGAGACGCTCATGGACATCGCCCTGATGGGCATGAAGGAACTGCGGAAGTCGGGCGAGCTCGACAACCTCGAGGTCTCGCGCGAGATCAACGCCGCCTCCATCATCATCCCGGCCGAGGTCGACGGCTACACCGAGGAGTGGCTCGTGATGTTCAAGAACGAGACCCACAACCACCCCACCGAGATCGAGCCCTTCGGCGGGGCCGCGACCTGCCTTGGCGGCGCCATCCGCGATCCGCTCTCGGGCCGGTCCTACGTTTACCAGGCGATGCGCGTCACGGGAGCCGGCGACCCGCGCGCCCCGGTGAGCGCCACGCTCCCCGGGAAGCTGCCGCAGCGCAAAATCTGCCAGATCGCGGCGCACGGCTACTCGTCGTATGGCAACCAGATCGGTCTCGCCACCGGCCAGGTTTCGGAGGTCTACCACCGGGGGTATCTCGCGAAGCGCATGGAGATCGGCGCCGTGATCGCGGCCGCCCCGCGCGAGAATGTCGTCCGCGGCGAACCGGCCACCGGCGACGTGATCCTGCTGGTCGGCGGCCGCACCGGGCGGGACGGGGTCGGCGGGGCCACCGGCTCGTCGAAGGAACACACCACCGAGGCCCTCGAGAATTCCGCCGAAGTCCAGAAAGGCGACCCGCCGACGGAGCGCAAGGTCCAGCGCCTCTTCCGCAAGGAACGGGTGGCGAAGATGATCAAGGTCTGCAACGACTTCGGCGCGGGCGGCATCTCGGTGGCCATCGGCGAGATCGCCGACAGCCTCGAGATCGACCTCGACCGGGTGCTCAAGAAGTACGACGGCCTCGACGGCACCGAGCTCGCCATCTCGGAGTCGCAGGAACGCATGGCGGTCCTCGTCGACCCCGCCGATGCCGACCGATTCGTCGCCGAGGCGGCCCGCGAGAACCTCGAGTGCGTCCCGGTCGCCACCGTCGCCGACCACGGCCGCCTCGTCATGAAATGGCGCGGCAAGACGATCGTCAACCTCCGCCGCAAGTTCCTCGACACCAACGGAGTGCAGCAAAAAGCCCGCGTTCGGGTGAGCGCCCCGTACCGCGGTTCCGGCCCGCTCGACGCGGTCCTCCCCGAGGTCGCCGAGGCCACCGGCAAGCTCGCCAAGCTCCAGGCGCTCCTCGGCAACCTGAACCACTGTTCGCAGAAGGGCCTCGGGGAGATGTTCGACAGCTCCATCGGGGCCGCCACCGTCCTCAGCCCCTTCGGCGGCCGCTACCAGCTCACCCCGCCGGACGCCATGGTCGCCAAGATCCCGCTGCTCGACGGCGTCACCGACACCTGCACGCACATGAGCTGGGGGTTCAACCCGCGACTCGCGGAATGGTCGCCCTATCACGGCGCCCTCTTCGCCGTCACCGAGTCGGTCTGCAAGCTGATCGCATCCGGCGCCCAGCTCCGGGACATCCGCCTCACGCTCCAGGAATATTTCCCGAAGCTCGGCACCGATCCCTCGCGCTGGGGCCAGCCGTTCGCGGCCCTGCTGGGGGCCTACCGCGCCCAGCACGCCCTGCGCATCGCCGCCATCGGCGGCAAGGACTCCATGTCGGGGTCCTTCCACGACCTCGATGTCCCGCCGACCCTGGTCTCCTTCGCGGTGGCCCCCGGGACCGGCCCGATGGTCCTCTCGCCGGAGTTCAAGGAGACCGGCAGCATCGTCTCGTTCATCAAGATTCCGCGGGACGACAGCAACCAGCCCGACTTCGAGCGCCTCACGAAGGTCGCCGCCGAACTGCACCGCCTCAACACCGCCGGCAAGATCCTCGCCCTGCACACCCTCGGCGAGGGCGGCATCGCGGCCGGCCTCGTCACGATGGGCTTCGGCAACGGCATCGGCTTCGAGGAATCCGGCGACACCGACGGCATCTGCCTCTTCCGGGAACGCTACGGGTGCTTCCTGGTGGAGTCCAAGGAACTCCTCCCGGAGTGGCTCGAAGCGGTGGACCTCGGCCTCACCCACGCCGATCAATCCATCATTCTCGGCGACGAGGCCCTCTCCTTCACCGACCTCTTCCATGCCTGGGCCGCGCCGCTGGAGGGCGTTTACCCGACGCAGGCCGTCTCTTCCCACCCGGAGATCGAGACCTTCTCGTTCACCCCGCGCTCCAGGAAGCCGCGGCATTGCAAGCACGCCAAGTCGCGCCAAGCCACGCCGCGGGTCCTGATCCCGGTCTTCCCCGGGACGAACTGCGAGTACGACACGTCCCGCGCCTTTCTCAAGGCCGGGGCCGACCCGGAGGTCTTCGTCTTTCGCAACCTCACGCCCGAAGCGGTCGAGGAGTCCCTCGAGGAACTCGCCGCGAAGATCAAGTCCGCGCAGATCCTGATGTTCCCGGGTGGGTTCAGCGCCGGCGACGAACCCGACGGCTCCGGGAAGTTCATCGCCACCGTGATCCGCAACCCGCGCATCCGGGACGCCATCATGGCGCTCCTCACCAAGCGCGACGGCCTCATCCTCGGGATCTGCAACGGCTTCCAGGCCCTCGTCAAAACCGGCCTCCTCCCCTACGGCGAGATCCGCGACCCCGAACCGGACGCCCCGACGCTGACCTTCAACGACATCGGCCGGCACGTCTCGACCTACGTCACCACCCGCGTCGCCTCGACCCTCTCCCCGTGGCTCTCTCACACCAAGCTGGGCGACCTCCACACCATCCCGGTGTCCCACGGCGAGGGGAAATTCTACGCGACCGCCGAAGCGATCCGGGAGCTCGCCGGCAACGGGCAGGTCGCCACGCAGTACTGCGATCACGACGGCAACCCGTCCATGGACATCAGCGTCAACCCGAACGGCTCGCTCTTCGCCATCGAGGGGATCACCAGCCCGGACGGCCGCATCTTCGGCAAGATGGGCCACACCGAGCGCCGCGGCACCCACGTCGCCAAGAACATCCCCGGCGACAAGCACCAGCCGATCTTCAAGGCCGGCATCGCCTACTTCGCGTGAGCGAGGCGGCGGGCGCCTGCATTGGTGCGGCCGGCGCGAGGCATTCCCCCGGGCCCGGAGGCGCGAAGAGATCGCCTGACTTCGCGAACCGGCCGGGATAGAGTCCGCTGAAGAACGTCTCCGATGCCCGCGCCTGACGACCCACCACCCCCCCGGCCTTCCCGGCGGCGGAGGTGGTGGAGGTGGGCCGCCATCCTCGTGGTGGCCTTGATTGTCGTCGCCGGGCTCGCCCTCGTCTTCCTCCCGCAGATCGCCACCGGCGTCATCGCGCGGCTCACCGCCAACCTCGACCTCGAGGACTTCTCCGTGAAGGTCGAGGAGGTCCGGTGGAACGAGGCCCGCCTCACCGGCCTCGCCGCCGCCAATCCCGGCTGGCGGGCCCGCGCCGGCACCGTGGTGGTCGAGTACAACCCGTGGGACCTGCTCGACGGGACGGTCCGCAAGATGACCCTGCACGACCTCGAACTCGCGGTGAGCAAACCGGCCCCCGCCACCGGCCCCGGCCCCGACCCCGTCCCCGATGAGAAGGCATCCTCCTTTGCCTGGCTGCACCGCCTCCCGGAAGCGTTTGCGAACTGCCCCGGCTTGTCCGCTCCGGCGGCGCGCCTGACGGTCTCGCGCGGCGAGGCCTCCATCGTGGAGACCTTCGACCTCGCCCTCCTGCAGGAATCGACGCGCCGGCTGTCCTTCTCGCTCACCTCCGCCCGCCAGGCCCTCGTCGTCGACCTGGAAACCGCGCCGGCGCGCTCGACGCTGACCGTGAAGCTCGCTGCGGGGGACCCGCTCCCCTGGCTCGCGGCCGCCGAGACGCTGACGCGGGCGCCCTCGCCCTATCTCCCCTCCTTCCTCACCCCGGGCCCCCTCGAGGCCGAAGCCCGCCTCGAGATCGCGGACAAGGTCGAGGCGATCGAGCTGACCGGCGCCATGAGCGGCCTGCGCTATGCCAATCAATCCGAAATGGTCACGGCCCGTTCGCCGCTCACGCAATTCGAGGGCGTGATCCGGCCCGGCGGGGCGTCACGGATCGACCTGCGGGGAGTCCTTGCGGCCGCCACCGTGGCGATGGACCGCCTCCCCGGCGGCCCGCTCTCGCTGCCGGACGGCACGCAGCCCGGGTGGTCGGTCGAGATGACGTGGGGCGACGGCCCCTTCGCCTACGAGGGAAAGCTCACCGGCGTGCACCTCGTGGGCGCCGCGGAGAAGCGGCCCCTGGAGCTCACCGGGGGCACGGGACGGTTTTCCAATCGCGAGGCCCTCTTCCGGATCGACGGGGCGGCGCGGCTCAGCGGCCCTCCCATGCCGTATGAATTCGTGCTGCGGCGAGCCGATCCCGCCAAGCGCGAGGACCCCAATGCCACCCTCCGCCTCGGCCCCGCCGCCATCGACGGGGGCCATCCGCTGCTCGCCGCGCTCCTCCCCGGCGGCGCGCCGCTTGATCTCTCCGGGACGATCGACGGCACGATCGCGCTCCGCCTCGCGCGGGACGAGAAGGTCACCGGGACTGCCGAGGTTTCCCTGGCCGTCGCCCGCGCCCGGCTCGCTGATGGCTTCGTCACGCTCGGCCCCGCGGCGGGAAAGGCCCGGATCCTCTTCCCCGGCGGCGAGGTTCCGCCGTCCTTCACCTTCGACGGTTCGCTCGAGGCCCTGGCGCTCGACACCGGCGACGCCCTCGGCTTTCCCCTGGCCCACGCCGGCTCCGCCCCCGCCACCATCAGCACGCGCGGGACCCTCGGCAAGGACTCCCCCGGCATCACCGCCACGGTGCGCGGACTCTCGCTCGCGGGCGAACACAACGGCCACAAGGTCGCCTTTGCCGACACCGTCGTGCAGGCCGACTGGAAGAAGCCGCACCTCAAGGCCACCGTCGAGACCCGCTTCGGCCCCACGCCCCTCACCATCAACTACGAGCAGGAACGCGCCGCGACGCCCGACGGGAAACCGCACCTCAAGGGCCGGATCAGCCTGCCGTCGACCCGCATCACGGAACCGATCACGAACGGCGGCGCCTTCACGCGCCTCCTCGACGGAATCACCATCGCCGGCACCGTCGAGTCCGAACTCGCCTTCGAGAAGGGCCGCGAGGTCGGCTTCCACGGGGACCTGCAATTCAAGGTCGCGGACGGGTCGGTGGCGGTGAAGGACGACCGCGTGGTCGCCACCGGGGTGGCCGCCGCCGGAACCGTGGCGATCCCCGCGGAGGAGGATTCACCCGTCACCTGGCAGGCGGAAGGCACCGCCGGGAGCGTGGCGATCGACACGACCGATGCCATCGACTTCCCGCTCGCGCACACCGACGAACCGCCGGTCGCCTTCAAGGTGTCCGGCGCGCTGGTCGAGCCCCGGGCCACCAAGGGCGAGATCACCGGGCTCACCCTCGACGGCACCCACCGCGGCGAGAGCGTGCGCTTCGCGGACACCTCCCTCGAGTTTCAACTCGAGGGAGACAAGCTCGCCGCCACGGGGCGGACGGACTATGCGGGCAACGGGATCCCGTTCACCTACGAACACACCATGGACAACGCCGACGACGAACCGTGGCACCTGCGCGGCAAGGTCGATGTCCCCCTGACCGCCATCGATTCCGCCGTCACCAATGCCGGCGCCTTCTCGGAAGTCGCCGCCGGGATGAGCTTCACCGGCAAGGCCGCCGCCCAAATGACCTTCACCACCGGGTCGAAGGATTCCTTCCGCGGAGCGCTCGACCTCACCGTGACGGACGCCGCCGTGACGCTCCCCGACGACGGCCCGGTTCTCGAGGGGCTCCGCGTGCACTTCATCACGCCCGACGTCGGCAGCCGCCACACCCTCAAGCCCGCGCGCTTCGAGATCGGCTCGCTGACCTACGGCGACCTCGCCTTCACCGGGGTCGCCGGCCGATACCAGATCCACCCCGACGGCGGCATCACCATCGCGAACCCCGCCGCATCCTTCCTCGGCGGACGCCTCGCCACCGATTCCTTCACCTACCCGGACGACAAGAAGAAGCCGCTCCGGATCAACCTGAAGTTCAGCGGGATCGACCTCGAGAAACTCACCGCCCTCTTCCCGGCATTCGACGGGAAGCTTGCCGGCACCATCCGCGGGGAGCTCCCCGTGACCCGGAAGGACGGGTCCTACCGGCCGCAGCGGGGCATGATCGAGCTCTCGCCGCGCACCGCGGCCCGGCTCCAGTACAACGCCGACGCCCTCTTCACCGGCGGACTGGAACCCGGGAGCGCCGAGTTCAAGCGCATGAAGCTTGCCGAGGACTCCCTCAAGGACCTCACCATCCGGACCCTCAGCGGCCGCCTCTTCGACCCCGACGACAAGGAGCGGGCCGCCGTGATCCGCATCGAAGGGCAGTCCCCGACGGTCGAGGGCGCCCCCCCTATCCATCTCAACTTCAACGTCTTCAAGCCGGAAGGCGACTTCCAGGAACTCCTCGACTACTTCTTCAAAAACCGCGAGAAACTCGATTTCGGCCTGTAATCCGCGAATTTCTTTGGGATGATTCCGTCCAACGTTCACACCCGCGGCCAGCGTGGGTCGATTCGATGAAAATTCCGCTTCTTCCGCTTCTCGCCATCATCCCGCTCGCGCTCGGGTCATGCCTCCACGTGACCACCGAGCACGAGGTCAAGCCGATCGAGATCAACGTGAATGTCCGCGTGCAGGTCGAGAAGGAGCTCGACAACTTCTTCGACGATCTCGACAGCAAAGCCGCCACCCTCGCCAACTGACCCCCATTCCCATGAACCGTCCTCTCCACCTTCTCCTCGCCCTCGCCGTCCTCGTTTGCAGTGCCGCGAGCGCCTCCGCCGAAAGCGAAGCGGCCATCAAGGCCCGCATGCTGAAGCGCCTGCCCACCATCGTGGCCCTCGCCCAGCGCGGCGCGGTCGGCGAAAACAACCGCGGCACCCTCACCCCGCGCGGCGCCATGTCCGGCGCCGAGTCCGCCGCGGTGCGGGCCGAAAATGCCGACCGCCAGGCGGTCTACGCGATCATCGCCAAGAAAGCCGGCACCAGCGCCTCCGTCGTCGGCAAGCAACGCGCCAAGCAGATCCGCGCCTCCGCCCCGAAGGGAACCTGGGTCCAGAATCCCGACGGATCCTGGAAGAAGGTCTAGCCCCCGCCCCGCCGGGAAGGCGCCCCTCGACTCGCCCGGGAAATCCCGGACCGGCGGGCCCCGCATCGCGGAGGCGGATCAGTCAGTGGGCTGGAACAGGACGTGGACGCCGAGGTCCTGGAGATCGTAATTGATCGACCCCGGGGCGCTGTCGAGATCGAAGAGGTAAATCAATTCGTTCGGCCCGAGAAACACCCGGTTGTTTTCGTCCACGTGTCCGGTCAGGTAGGATGCGATCTCTCCGGTATTGTATGACCCGACCTTTTCGGGCAGCGGGTCACCATCCTTGAGAACAATAAGCTGGGACGACGGTGCGGCGGTAGTCACCTCGGTGCCCCAATCCTGAGCGGGGTGACGCCCGCGGGCTGCGAGGTCGAAGGATTGATTGGCACCGATCCTGGCATCGTAGTAGGAATGGTCGGGCTGCAGGTCGGCCGCAGAACCGTGATAGATTCGCTCCCATGAGCTTCCCTCGCCATTGCGGACCCACAGGGCAGTCTCGATGTAGCGCTCCGAGACCTTCTTGTTTCCGTTGACCTTCTTCTCGTCATCAATCGGGGCGGACGTGTCGACCTCCCCATTGGGCCCTCCACGGCCCCGGCCGGGATTGCTGATATCGACTCCATCGATGTTATTGCCATGGCCGTTGTTCGATTTGGCCGTCTTCCAGCCGGAACCGATCGCGCGAACCGAGACGGTGACCTTCTCCCGGGTCCGCACCTCGCCGGTGGGGTGGATCTCGACGAGATCCTCCACGATGGTGGGATACTCGATCTTCCAGGTGAGAAGTGGACGGACTCCCGTGCGGAGATGCACTTGATTCACGGTGAGTTCCCCCACCGGAGCGAGGGAGCGCTCCGTGGCGAAGCCTTGGGCGGAGAGGCCCAGGGCGAAAACGATCATGAGAGAGGCGGAACGACGGATATTGGGTGCTGGCAGGCAATTTGCGGACATGGAGCAGGGGGGGGATTAGACAAATGTGATAATACATTAGTTTTGATGACGTCAAAAGGCGTAATTACACTGAATGTGTATTTTTTTGATACTAAGCCCTTATTATCAATCGATCCAAGTCATCAACTGATCTAAACAAAAGCGGGCACCGGCTCGTCCGTCGTCGGCAAGCAACGCGCCAGGCCGATCCGCGACCCCGCCCGGGTATCCCCCTCGGCGCCCCCGCTCCGCGGATGGGGCCACACGCTTCCTTGCGGGACGCGCCGGGTCAGAAGCGATAGCAGACCACGGCATCGGGGGTGCGCACGTAGAGGCGGTCCTGCACGAGGGCCGGAGAGGCGCAGTGGAGGGCCCCGATCCTGGTGCGCCCGAGACGCTCGTAGCCGGACGGGTCGGCGGCGACCATGACGATCCATCCGCCCCGGTGCTCGTACACGAGGAGGCGGCCGGCGGCGATCACGGGCGAGGAAATCGACGACTGCGCGGATCGTTCCCAGCGGATCTTCCCGGTTTCGAGGTGGATGCAGAGGTGGCGGTCGCTTCCGAGATGATAGACATGGTCCTTCCAGATGATCGGGCTCGAGGCGTAGCGGCGGGCCGTGAAGGTGTGTCCCCACAGCGGCCGCAGGCCCTGCGGGGAGAGCGTGAAGGCCGAGAGGTTGTCCTCGTCGCCCCGGCCGGCGACCACCACGTGGTTGTCCGCCACGACCGGCGTCGAATCCCCTCCCCCCGGCCCGCGCGAGACCACCTTCCCGGTCGTCGCGTCCACCATCAGGAGTTCCTTCCGCGAGTTGCAGATCACGAATCCTTCCCAGGCCGTCGGTGACGCGTTGAACCCGCGCGCTGCCGCGCACTCCCACCCTGGCTCGCCGGTGGCGGCATCAAAGGCGGTGAGCTTGTTCTGCTGCACGATCACTTGCCCGCGGTGGACCAGCGGCGACGACGCCGGGCCGGCCTTCCCGCTCAATTCCGCGCGCCAGAGTTCCTTCCCGTCCGCGGCGTGAAGGCAATAAAGGTGGCGGCTCAGGACGGCGTAGAGGCGCCCCTCGTGCCAGGTCGGGGTGCTGGAGGCGTTGCGGCCCGCGGGAACCCCCGGCGCCTCGAACTCCCAGCGCTTCGCCCCGGTATCGGCGTCGAGGCAAAGGACCACGTCCCGGGCGACCTTCTTGGTGTTGGGGACGGCCTGCAGGATCTGCTCGCGCACCGCGGGCTCGAAGTCCTGGCCGTCGAGCCACTCCACCAGCTCGGCGTGATTGGCGAATTCACGCTCTGAGACCTTCTTGAGCTGGTCATAGACCGGCAAGGGGATGGCGGCCGACCCCTGGCGGAAGCGCGCCACGATCCAGTCGCCGAGATTGAGCCGCGTCTTTTCATCGAGCCGCTCGGCGACCCACTTCCGGGCCCACTCGTCGAGCGCCTTCCCGCGCAGGCGCCGGCCGAGCTTGCGGCGCTCCTCCTCCATCTCCTGCACGACCTCCGCCGGGAGGGCGGCGAGATTCCGGTGACCGAGCGTGGCGAGCACCTCCCCGTCGATGCGCCGCGTTGCGGTCGGTTCGTCGCGGTGCCAGACGATCGACAGGTAGGCGCTTCCGCCGGCCACCGCCACGCTGCCGTGGCCCCCGTAGCGGTCGCTCGGGATCCCTTCCACGCGCCACACCTCCCGGAGCGACTGGCCCTCCTCGAGGCGCGCCGGCAACCGGGCCTCCGCGGCCGCGATCCCGTTTCTTGCCGGCCCCCGCCATTGCGGCCAGTCGGCGGTGGCCGGAGCGGCCGGGAGAATCCCCAGGAGGGCGAGGAACAGGGCGCGGGCGGTCTTGAAGAACATCGAACAGAAATACGCGCCGCTCCGCCGAAAAGAACACCAAAATGGCGCCGCCGCGTGGCAACCTCCCTCGTGACCGCGCGCCATGGAGCGGCCGGATGAGAGGGCGCGCTCCGCGGGGGCCGCCATGGAAAATGCGGCGGCGGGACAGGATGCTCCGCAGCCGCTACAGTTCCACCCCTTCGCCCGCGTGCGGGACGACCACCCGGTCCGACAGCCCGCGCCGCTCGGCCTCCGCCAGCAACCGCTGCAGCGGCTCCTCCGGGGGCTCGTTGCTCAGTTGGAATGTCCCGTAGTGCATCGGGATCATGAGGCGCGCCCCGAGGTCCTCGAAGGCCTGCACGGCTTCTTCGGGGTTCATGTGCACGTCCCGCCCGCTCGGGGTGTCGTAGGCGCCGATGGGCATCAGGGCGATGTCGATGTCCTCCCGCGCCCCGATCTTCTTGAACCCCTCGAAGTAGGCGCTGTCGCCGCAGTGGAAGACGGACCGCTTCTCGCTGGCCACCACGAACCCGCCGTAGTCGCGGTGCGTGTCGTGTCCGAAGCGCGCCCCCCAGTGGTGACTCGGGGTGTGCAGGATCCGCAGCCCGTTGATGCGCCGCTCTTCCCAGATCTTCATCTCGCGCACCGCCGGAAAGCCGAGTCGGCGCACCAGCGACCCGCTGCCACGGGGAACCACGATGCCGTCCCGGGCATCGACCCCCTTCAACGACTTCTTGTGGAGGTGATCGAAGTGGGCGTGGGACACGAGGACGAGGTCCACCTCCGGCATGTGTTCCATGAGGATGCCGGGATGCGCCATGCGTTTCACGATCCCGAGCCACTTCGCCCAGTTCGGGTCGAACAGGATGGAATGTTCCTCGAACTGGACGAGGAACGAGGCGTGCCCGATCCAGGTCACCCGCGCCTTGCCGTCCGGCGGGGCATCGACCACCGGGTGCTGCGGGTCGCCGTGCAGCTTCTTGAAAATCTGCGGGACGAGACGGTAGCGGAAGAACTTGTAGTTGCGGTTCGGCCAGCCCTTCCGCGGCTTGAGGCCCGCGTAGTCCTGCGCCAGCCGTTTCCCATTCTCCTCTGGCATTGGCCCGGACGTTACCCCGCCGGCGCGCTCGCGCAAAGACTCAATCGAGCGCGGTTGCAATCTGCGCCCGGAAGCCCGCGGCCCGGCTCCCCGGGGTCCCGTCCTCGCCGTAGAGGACCCCGCGCGAGACGTTCACCACGATCGGCGCCTGCCGGCCGGTCCCCGCAAGGGCCCCGAGGTCCCCGCCCTGGGCGCCGAGGCCCGGAACCAGCAGGGGAACATCCGGCAGGCCCGCCAGGACCTCCTCGCCGGCATTCGTCAGGCCCACCACCAAGCCGACGTCGGTGGCGGCGCCCTCGCTCCGGGCCCGCTCGGCGAATTCCCCGACAAATTCGTAGATTTTCCGTCCCCCGCACTCCCGCCGCTGAATGTCGGCGCTCCCCGGGTTCGACGTCACCGCCAGCAGGTAGACCCCCCGCCCGGGATGATCGAGAAACGGCACGATGGAATCGTAGCCCATGAAGGGGTTCAGGGTGGCGGCATCCGCGCCCCAGCGCTCGAAGCAGGCTTCCGCGTAGCGCTCCTGCGTGGCGCCGATGTCGCTGCGCTTCACGTCGAGAATCACCGGCACCTCCTCCGGAATGAGCTCGATGATCTGCTCGAGCATCGCCACGCCGTCGGACCCCAGCGCCTCGAAGTAGGCGCTGTTCGGCTTGAAGGCCGCGGCGTGCGCGGCGGTTTCCTCGATGACCTGCCGCAGGAAGGATTCCACCGCGAGGGGGTCCCCGCCGTGCCGTTCCACCCGGGGGTCGAGGCCCACGCAGAGGTGGGAACCCGTCGCGGCAATCCGCGCCGCCAACCGTTCTGAAAACCGTTCCGCTGCCATCCGGGCCGCATCTTTCCCAATCTCCGCCGGAACGAAAGCCCAGAAAGGGCGCGGCAACCTAGCGCCTGGGAGCGCGGACGGCCCGTCCGCCATCGGCCCCCGCCGCCGCAGGCGGCCATCTACGGCCTTCGGCCGCCCATTCTCCATATGCGGACGGGCCGTCCGCGCTCCCA
>JABDMC010000031.1 GCA_013001695.1 Akkermansiaceae bacterium | reverse complement strand
ATCCCTCGCCCGCTCCGGGGTGGGCACCCTCACCCTCGTCGACCTCGACGACCTCTGCGTCACCAACATCAACCGCCAGATCCACGCCCTCGACGACACCGCCGGGGTGCCCAAGGCGGCGGCCATGGCCGGGCGCCTGGCCGCCATCAACCCCGCCATCACCACCCACCCGGTGGCGGAATTCTACACCGCGAAGAGTTCGGAGCGCATCCTCGAGGGCCCGTTTGACGCCGTCATCGACGCCATCGACTCGGCGCGGCCGAAGAGCCACCTCCTGGCGAGCTGCGTCGCCAGGGGGATTCCGGTCGTCACCTGCGGGGGCGCCGGCGGCCGCCGGAATGCGGCCCGCATCACCCTCGACGACCTCTCGCGGACCCACAACGACGCCCTCCTCAACCAGGTCCGCCGCGACCTCCGGGCCCACCACGGCTTCCCGTCGGGCGAGAATGGCGCCCCGCCCTTCGGCATCCCGGCGGTCTTCTCGCAGGAACGCCCCGTCTATCCCCTCGCCGACGGATGCGTCTCCGCCACCCGCCCCGAGGACCTTCCCGCCGGCCTCCGCTGCGACGCCGGCTTCGGCTCCGCCACCCACATCACCGCCACCTTCGGACTCTTCGCCGCCGGCGAAGTCCTGCGGCAACTCGCCGCGGATGACCGCTGACGGCTCGGGCGAGGCCACCAAAAAAGGCGGCCCATCGGCCGCCTTCCCAAGATCCGGCATCGGCGCCTGCGGCGCTACTTCACGCCCTTCTTCGACAACTTCGTCCCGCGGGTCGTCCCCTGGCGGGCCTTGAACTTCGGCATCGTCTTGTTGATCACGTAAAGGGTCCCGCGCCGCTTCACGACCTGGCTTCCGGCGTGACGGCGTTTCATGGAGGCGAGTGAGGAAAGAACTTTCATGACCTGCGATTGCTGGGGCGCGCACCTTACTCACCGCCAACCCCCTGTAAAGCGGATTCTCGCCAAAATCCGCCTGTAAATCGCCCGGAATCTGTGGTTTTTAGGGGCTGCGGGCCGTATGCCGGAGAATTTCTATCAAGAGACCGTGGAGGCGCCCGAGTCGCCCTTCGACATTTCCCTCCGCCCCCCGGCCTTCTCGGAATTCCACGGGCAGGAGAAGGTCAAGGACCGCCTCATCCTGATGGTCGAGGCCGCCCGCCAGCGTGGCGACGTCCTCGAGCACATCCTCCTCTCCGGCCCCCCCGGCCTCGGCAAGACCACCCTCGCCAACATCGTGGCCACCGCGGTGGGGTCCAACATCCACACCACCTCCGGCCCCCAGATCGAGAAGGCCGGCGACCTCGCCGGCATCCTGACGAACCTCCAGAAAGGCGACGTCCTCTTCATCGACGAGATCCACCGCCTCCACCCGGCCATCGAGGAGTACCTCTACCCGGCGATGGAGGACTACCGGCTCGACATCATCATCGATTCCGGCCCCTCGGCGCGCTCCATCCAGCTCAACCTCCCGAAATACACCCTCGTCGGCGCCACCACCCGCGCCGGGGTGCTCACCGCCCCGCTCCGTTCGCGCTTCGGACTCGTCAACCGCCTCGACTACTACAGCATCGACGAACTCTGCGTCATCATCAAGCGCTCCGCGAGCCTCCTCGACATCACCATCGACCAGGACGGCGCCGCCGAAATCGCCTCCCGCTCGCGCGGCACCCCCCGGGTCTCCAACAACCTCCTCCGCTGGGTCCGCGACTACGCCCAGGTCAAGGCCGACGGCGCCATCACCGCCGAGGTCGCCATGAAGGCCCTCGCCATGATCGAGATCGATGAGGATGGCCTCGACGAGATGGACACCCGCCTTCTCGAAACCGTCATCTACAAGTTCAACGGCGGCCCCGTCGGCCTCTCCTCCCTCGCCGTCGCCATCGGCGAGGACGCCTCCACCATCGAGGAAGTCAACGAGCCCTTCCTCATCATGCAGGGCTTCCTGCAACGCACCCCCCGCGGCCGCATGGCCCTCCCCGCCGCCTACCTCAAGATCGGCGCCCAGCCGCCAAGCGGCGCGCAGGAAGAACTCCTCTGACGCCCATCCCGCGTCCTTCGGAGCCTCATTCATCTCCGAATCCCCGGCGAACCGAGGGGCGAAGGGCGAACAGGTTCACGGACCGCATCCGGCGTCCCCGGGAGGGGCGGCCTGGAAGGAGTGGTCCGTTCCGTGCAGCAGTCCCGTTCCGCCGCTCCCCAAGGCGGGGTCGCCGGACTCGCCTATTCCCCGCCTCCCACCACGACATCAACCTCGGCGCGGAAGAACGCGGCATCCGGGGGCACCAATCTCGGCGGCAGGTGGATCTCGCCGAAGCCCATGTTGTGCGCCTCGCGCGTGGTCGGGTACCAGTTCCTCAGGTCGGTCGATTCGAGGACGCGGATCCGCAGCCGGGGGCCGGCCGGCAGGACCACGGGAACCTCCTCGATATCCGACACGAAGGGCGACAGCAGGTAGGCCAGGTCCGGCTGAGGCGTGAGATAGTCGAGGCCGAGGGCGGCGAGGCTCAATTCGATCTCGTCGCTCATTCCATCGCCGTCCCGGTCGATGGGGAGCTCCGCGTCGGTTCCAAGGATGACACTGCCGTCGGGTTGCACCGTGAGCCGGTCGAACCCGATGTAGGACTTGAGGTGCACCGCGGACTCGGGGGGAAAATGAGCCAGCAGTTCCTCCGCCTTGCCGGGGTCGCCGATGACGAAATACTCCTCGGGATCAACGTTGTGGTTGAACATGAACCGGTCCTTGATTTCACCCGTGGTGTGGATGCCGCGCTCGACAAGTTTCCATCCGTCGTAGTGGACCACGCGGGCATTCGGCCGGCGCGGACTCGGCTGCTTCCACTGCTGGCTGACCGTGACACTGAAGCCGGGCGCCTCCGGCAGGGCGAGCGGGTCGACCAGTCCCGCCTTCAATGACCGCCCGTCGAGGGAAATGCGCCCGTTCCATTCGGGCAGTCCGCAGACGTCCACGAGCGTCTTGTAAATATCGACCAGCTGGGCGGTCGACCAGCACTCCTGGCCCTGCGTGTACCCCGGGGCCGCGATGATCAGGGGGATTTGGAGCACCTCGTTGGTGATAATCCCCTTCGACCACCAATAGAGGTGCTCTCCGAGGGCGATTCCGTGGTCGCTGGTGAACACCACCACCGTGTTGTCCCAGAGTTCATTTTCGTCGAGGGCGTCGAGAATCGTGCCCAGATTCCGGTCCATGAAGTGAATCGCGGCGTCATACCCGGCGAGGGCGCCCCGCCGGTTGGCCTCGTCGGGCAGCGGGAGACCGGGGTCGTGCCGGTAGAGCAGGTTCCACCACGACTCGTAGCTCTCCGGCGGTTCCACCGGCAGGGTGATGTCGTCCGGGTCGAAGGTCAGCCAGAGGTCGCGCGGGAGTTTCCACGGGGTATGGGCGCTCAAGCCGATCCCCACGAAGAAAGGGCTTCCCGTGGCGGCGAGGTTCCCCAGCTCCCTCACGGCGTCCCGGGCCACCTGCCCGTCCCCGAACTCCTCGTCGGGAAGGTCCCATGTCCTCACAATGGTGGCTGCCGTGTTTCGTGGATTCGGGTAGCTGATGTTGTCGATCGGTGGGCCGTGGTCGTCCGGCTTGGCCGATTTTGCAATCGATGTGTGCCAGGAATTTTCCCCGCTGTAAGGGTGCTCGATCTTTCCAATCCGGACGGTCCGGTATCCGTGCTGCCCGAAATACTGGGGCAGCATCAGATGGCTCGGGAGAATGTCCTCCGGAATGGATGTCCAGGATGTCGCCGATATCCCGATCCGCCACGGGTAAAGACCGGTGATCATGCTGGCTCGGGACGGGCCGCAATAGGGATATTGGGCGTAGGCGCGCCGGAAGTTGACCCCCCTGGCGGCCAGCCGCAGGAGATTGGGGGTCCGCCCGTCCACGTATCCATGCGTCGGGAGGCGCACCGTGAGGTCATCGACGACGATGAGGACGACGTTCGGCGGTTGCTGGGACCAGCCGGTCACGGTGGCGGCGAGAAGCATCCCGCACGCCGCGACAATTCCCGGGATCGTTGTCGTGATTGAACCTTGTTTCCTTCTTCCGGTGCGCATTTGTACAGTCTCCTCTCCTGGTGGTGCCGCGTGTTCCGCGGACAAGCCGCACCGCCGGCAACCTCTCAGCCTGGGGTGGTTGTGACCGCAATCCGGCAACTTTCCCGTTCGCGGGGATACACTATGAACACACGGCCTGCATCACGGCAAGGATTCCCCCTGATCGGCCCTGCATTTCGGCCCCGCACGTCCCCGCCGGGTGCGGCCTTCCGGAAACGGGCCTGGTGCGATTGCCGAACCCGGGCCGCCGAGGCCGGGCGGGATTCACCACCCGATCCCGGAACGGCCATGATCTGCAAGGTGCCCGCCGCCCGCCCTGCGATGCGGCAGACGGCGACCTCTTCCCGGCGGACCGTGAGGCGTCCGCCGCCATCGGCGGCTGGCCGGCCTACTCCCCGGGGAGTTTCAGGTAGGTGATGGTGTGCATGAAGCGGGGCTCGTAGTAAACGGTGACCGTCTTCCCGTTGGCGGCCACCATGGCCGGGTCGATGAAGGTCTCGAAGACCAGGGTCGCCCCGTCGCCGGAGGTCACGGTGATCTCGTCGGGGAGATCGCCCGCGGTCTCCTCCCCCGCGCCGCGCAGGGTGCCGGTGATCTTCTTCCACTCGGGATGCAGCTTCGGGGCGTATTCGCCGAGGAGGGACTTTCCGCCGACGCGAATGTCCTGCAGGCTGTTCTGCTCGTCGGCCGTGTAATAGAATTGGACGGCCTTGCCGTTCTCGATCGCCTTGAGGTCCGCCTCGGTGACCCCGACGGCTTCGGCATTGAGGAGAAAATCTCCCTCCACCCGCCCTTTGCCGAAGATCATGTCGACGGCGAGCATCGGGTAGCCGGCGTCCTCGACTTTCCTGACGACGCCGAATTCATGCAGTTCTTCTTCCGTCGGTTCACGCGTCCCCGGATCGGGGGCGTGGGCGTCCCCGAGGGCGCTGATATAGAGGGAGCAGTCGCTCTTCACGGTCCTGGCGCCCTCATCGAACTCCGCGGACCCGGGGGCCACCTGCTTCTTCTCGTGATCGAGCCATTTGAACAGGGCCCCGTCGCGGAAGTAGTAGCGGTCCTCGACGACGGCCACCACCTTGCCGCTCTGCATGTCCCGCGTGTCGTACTTCGTGTAAACGAAGAGCGGGGCGCCCGCTTCGAGGTAGTACTCCTCGACACCCAACCCGTGTTCACCGGGGATGGTGGCGAGGATCTTGCGCAGGGTCCTCCCGTCGTACCACCCCTCGATCTTCACCTCGGCATGCTCGTCGTCGAGCGTGGCCTTGACGTAGCGGTAGGACTTCTGGTTGTCGTTGATCTCGGCGTAGGCCGCCCGGTGGTGGGCGGTGTCCTGCTGGGCACCCGCGGTGGCGGGCAGGATGGCAAGGACCACGGCACATGGGAGGAATAATTGCTTCATCCCCAGTAGGTTAGCAACCACGCCGCCCATGGCAATCTGTTAGAGCCTCTCCCGGCGCTCAATGCGAAGATGTTCCGCGAGGCGATGCCGGGACGCCGGAGAGGGGCGCAACTTGCACCCTCCCCCGGACGGTCCCCGCGTGTCGGACGCCTGCGCCGGAGGTGGCGGGAACCACCGTGATTTCCCCGGGTGAGTTTCCGTCCTGGCGCCCGCGGAAGGCGCCTCGCTTCCGCGGTCCCGGAACCCGCGAGCCCCGACGGCTCTGACCAGTCAGAGCGTGTCGGCCCCCGCGTTCGCGGGGGCGGAAATTTCATGAAATTTCCGGGCTAGCCGAAAAATCCCGTGAGCTTTTCCCAGATGGCGTAGCCGCCGGCCACGAGGAAGCCCGCGCACGAGATCCAGAGGAAGACGTCCCAGAGGCGGCCGGGGCGGAGGCGTTTCTCCGACCGCCGGTAGCGGAAGTAGAGCGCCGCCACGCCGAGCATCGGGAGCATGACGGCCTGCGACACGCCGCTGAGAAGCACCATCGCCGCGGGGGCCCGGAAGAACAGGAAGGTCGAGAGCGCCAGGATCGGCCACGCCGCCGCGATGACGCGGGTCCACTTCGCGCGGGTCGCTTCGCTGCGATCGTGCCAGCCGAAGAGGCCGAGGCCGTCGGCCACCATGCGGGCATTTCCGGCGGCGGCGACGAAGAAGGTCGAGTAGAGGACCGCAAAGGCCCCGAAGAGGAAGACCTGCGGCGCCCAGTCGCCGAAGACCGGCACGTACATCTGCGCGAGGGTCGCCACCATGTCGCCCTTCTCGGGGTTCAGCCCGGTGCGGTGGAGAACCGCGGCCCCGAGCAGCAGGAACGCCACGGTCGCGAAGGTGTAAACGGCCATCGACGCCCACGCATCGACCTGCAGGACGCGGATCCACCCCTTGGCCCGCGCGAACCAACCTTCGCTGCCGTCGCGCCGGCCGACGTGCCTGGCGTACCCCTTCTCGAGGCACCAGTAGGGGTACATGATCAGCTCCGCAGCCCCCACCCCGATGATCCCGAAGGCCGCGAGGGCGGTGCCGAGCGGGCGGCGGTCCGACCCCTCGACTTCCGGGGGGAGACGGAAGCTGAGCCCCTCGGCGACCTCCCCGCCCCGGATCGCGAAGTCGGTCCCCTGCAGCATGATCACCGTCAGGATGGTCACGAAGGTGAAGGCCGCCACAAAGATCGTGGCGAACAACTGGATCACGCCGTAGCGCCCGAACCAAAGCAGCACCGAGGTCAGCAGCGCCATGATCGTCGCCCAGATCGCCGGGTCCGGGGACTTCTTGCCGGTGGGCGGCGCCCGGGCGGCCTCCTCCCCCGGCGGATCCATCCCCGTCGCCGAGTCATCCCCCCCGGCCGCTTCGCCCCGCTCGGCGCGCAACTTCCCGACCGCGGCCTCCACCTTCTTCTCGATCGCGGCCGTCTGCGCATCCCGGTGGGCCCGCCCCTCCGCCGTGATCGGCGCGCTGATCGACAGCGCCTGACCCACGCCCCCGACGATCCCGCCCTGCTGCGTGATCACGAGGAGCGTCATGAAGGCCCAGTAGGCGATCAGCCAGTTCACCCGCTTCCCGCGCGGGCCCGGCACCGAGTTCAGCGCCTCCAGCGGGGTTTCGCTGTGGGTGATCGTGTGGCGCCCGAACTCGACCTGCGCGAAGACCTTGATGATGCAGCCGATGAGGATCAGCCAGAGGAGCCAGAAGCCGCCTTCCGCCCCGACCTTCGTGGTGGCGATGAGTTCCCCGGA
>JABDMC010000358.1 GCA_013001695.1 Akkermansiaceae bacterium | reverse complement strand
GCCGTGTCGCTCCCGGTCGGATAGTCGTAGTACAAGGCGGCATCCGGATCATAGTAGGCGGCTCGATACCACTCGTCCTCGCTCGGCAGGAAGTAAAACGCATCGCTGTTCCGGAACGGATTCGCCGGGTCATATCCGGCGTCGCCCGCGGTCCACAGCGCAATGTTGTCATTCGCCCCGCCGGTGGTGAACTTGTAGGCCGCGCTCTTCCCCGTGCTCGTGTTGAGCCAGTTCACGAAGCGCGCCGCCTCGTTCCAGGACAGGTTCGTGGCGGGCTTGTCCGGCCCGCGGGTATCCAGCGTGATGCTCGGGCCCCCGCTCAGGGCGTTGTAGGCGGCGATCATGCGTTCGCTGACCTCGTTGCGGCCCATGCGGAACTCCTCCGCCACGGTCCCGTAACCGGTGGTGTCCGGGGTGGCGCCGCTGGCGATGGCGGTGAAGTCCATCGTGAATTCGTTCGCCCCGCTGCCGAACGTATCGGCGGTGGCGAGGCTCGGCACGCCCGCGGAGGCGACCACGAACAAGGTCGTACGGAGTTGTTGTGCTGTCATGGGGAGGAAGTCAGCAACCGCGAGGCTCCCCGTCGCCCGCCATCTCCGCAAGCGAATTTTTGCCGGCCCTCCCCCGGCCTCCCCCTGGCCGCGGCTCCGGAGAGGCGTTTCAGAGAAAGATATCTCTTACCCTTCATGATATGTCGTGACCTCGCCGGAGGTCCGGTGATTTTTGTTAACAATCGCACGCTGCTGTGAAGAAGCTCCACGCGGCCAGCCCCGATCTTCCGGCCGCGGGCGGGAACCCGCGACGGATCCTATCGTTTCCGCTCCGGCGGGCGGCGCTGCGGGAAGTCAGGGTGCCGGCGCCGCGGGGCCCCGGGCAAGGGTGGAGGAAGGGGCGGCGGCGGGGTGGCCGGCCCGACATCCTCCGGGGGCGGATCCCCCGGGGACAGATCCTCCGGGGAGAGCGGCTTCGGGACGCGCTCCTCCGGCGGGCCCGGGGTGCTTGCGTTCGCGCCCATCGATTCCCCTTCGTCGCGGGGCGCCTCGCCCGCATCCGGTGCCGGCGTTCCCTCCCCCGCAGGGGGCGGCTTCATCCCGGCCTTTCCGTACGCCGGTTTCTCATAGACCGGCTTCGTAAACGCCGGCTTCTTGAATCGCGATTCCTTCATGATGACCCGGGCTGCTACAGGATCCCCGACGGCGGGAATTCATGGAAAAATTATCAGGTTCCCGGCCATTCTGCAGTGAGATAATGGGGCCGATTGTGTAACCGCGCCCGCCCCGCGCCTTTGACATCCGACCGTCACGCGCTAGAAATTCGGCAGGTTCCTCCTGATGCTGAAAATCCTCCAGATCTCGGATCTCCACTTCGGCCCGCCCTACCTGCCGGAAGCCGGCGAAGCCCTCCAGCAGATCATTCCCTCCCTCCAACCGGATGCCATCGTGGTCAGCGGCGACCTCACGCAGCGCGCCAAGAGACACCAGTTCGAGGAGGCCCGCGAATTCCTCGACCGCCTCCCGAAGGTGCCCATGCTGGTCATTCCGGGCAACCACGACGTCCCGCTGTTCCGCGTCGCGGAACGCTTCATGGATCCCCTCGGCCTCTATCGGGAGGTGATCACGCCGGACCTGAACCCGGTCCTCGCTCTCGACGAGGCCGTCCTGGTGGGACTCGATTCGACCTCCCCGCGCCGCACCATCTCGAACGGACGCGTGCACCTCGATCAGCTCGATCGCTGCAAGCGGATCTTCGCGGAGGTCCCCCCGGAAGCGGTGCGCATCGTGGTGGCGCACCATCACTTCGTCCCCGGCCCCGGCTACCTGCGCGACCGGAACATGCCGAAGGCCCGGCGCGCCATCAACTGCTTCGTCGACCTCGGGGTCGAAATGATCCTCGGCGGCCACCTGCACCACTCCTACATCGGCAACTCCCTGGACTTCTTCCCGGGGAACCATCGCGACCGCGGGATCATCATCGTGCAATCCGGAACGAGCACCTCGAGCCGGGGCCGCGGCCGGGAGCGCAACGAAAACACCTTCAACGTGATCGAGGTCGGCCCGCGGATTCTCACCGTCATCCACTACATGTATTTCGAGGCGCGGGGCGAGTTCGCGCCGCTGAGCCAGCACACCTTCCCGCGGCCGGGACTGCCGTTCGACCCGTCCCACCCGGCGGATGCGCGGCCGGGCACGCCCTCGACGCCATGAAAGCGGGGGGCGACCGCAGCTGGAGCAAACGGAAGACCGTGGTTCTCCTCGTGGCGGCGGCCGCCTTCGCGGCCCTCGCGTGGTATGTCCGGAATCACGTCTCGCTCCCGGAACTCGTCGAGAGGGAGCAACGCGTCCGGGAGGCCATCGCGGAGAAACCGTGGCGATCCTTCGCGCTGGGCCTCGCGATCTATGCGGTGGTGTCCCTGGTCCCCGGAACGTCGGGAAAGTCGATCGTCTTCGCGTGGCTCTACGGCTTCTGGCAAGGGGTGCTCATCATCATCCTCGGCCTGACCGCGGCCGCCACGGTGATCTTCCACCTCAGCCGCTACGTCTTCCGCGCCTGGATCGAGCACCGCTACGGGAAGTTCCTCGCGGCCCTGAACCGGCACCTCCAGAAGGAAGGCGCCTTCTACCTCCTCACCCTGCGCATGGCGCACTTTCCCTTCTCGATCGTCAACCTCGCCAGCGGCGCGAGCCGGGTGCGCCTCCGGACGTTCTGCTGGACGACCGCCCTCGGCCTCCTCCCCGGCACCGTGATCTTCGCCTATGTCGGCATCCGGCTTCCCTCCCTCGACGAGCTGGCCAAGCAGGGGGCCGCCGCGCTGGTCGACCCCTTGATTCTCGTGGCCCTCGCGATCAGCGCCGTTTTTCCGCTCGTCTTCCGCTGGGCAGCCCGGAAGCTGGGCTTCCTGAAGGCCTCCAGCGCGGAACTCGACGAGGAGCGCCAACTTCTGAAACCATGATCGCCCCCCCGTCCCCCACCCTCCTGTGGGCCATCGCCGCCATCGCC
>JABDMC010000318.1 GCA_013001695.1 Akkermansiaceae bacterium | reverse complement strand
GTATGGGACTGCGGTGCTTAAGCACCGCTTTGGAAGTGGAGGGCTTCAGCCCGGGCGGGGGGCTGCGGCCCGCTGAAGCGGGCCTTCCGGGAAAGCGGCGATGAATCGCCGCAGTCCATGCCTGCCGGACGCCGCGTGGGTATGGGACTGCGGTGCTTAAGCACCGCTTTGGAAGTGGAGGGCTTCAGCCCGGGCGGGGGGATGGCCCGGCCTCATAGTCCATGGACACCCCGCCCTAGTTCGCCACGATGTTCACAAGGCGGCCGGGGACGACGATGACCTTGCGGACCGTCTTGCCGTCGGTGTGCTGGCGGACGTTGTCCTCCTCGCGGGCGGCGGCCTCGATGTCGGGTTGGGGGGCGCCGGCCGGGACGGTGATCTTGGCGCGGACCTTGCCGTTGACCTGCACGACCATCTCGATCTCGTCCTCGACGAGGAGCGTTTCGTCGTGGGCGGGCCACGCCTGTTCCATGCAGAGGCCCTCGTTGCCGAGCTGCTGCCAGAGTTCCTCGGCGACATGGGGGGCGAAGGGGCTGAGGAGCACGAGGAACCGGCCGAACAACCCGGCCGGAACGGATTCGGCCGAGGTGAAGGCGTTGGTGCATTCCATCATCTGGGCGATGGCGGTGTTGAAGCGTAGTTTCTCGATGTCGTCGCCGACCTTCTTGATGGTGGCGTGCACGACCTTGAGGAGGTCCGCGGAGGCCTCGCCATCCGGGGACACCTTGGCGGAGCGCACCCACGCGCCCTCCTGGTCCTGTTCCATGACGAGGCGCCAGACGCGGGCGAGGAAGCGGGCCACGCCCTCGACGCCCTGCATGTTCCACGGCTTGACCTGCTCGAGCGGGCCCATGAACATCTCGTAGAGGCGGAAGGCGTCCGCGCCGTATTCCGCGACGACGTCGTCGGGGTTGATGACGTTGCCGAGGGACTTCGACATCTTGCGGCCGTCCTCGCCCATGATGAGGCCCTGGTTGACGAGCTTCTGGAACGGCTCGGACGTGTGCAGGTGGCCGAGGTCGTTGAGGACCTTGTGCCAGAAGCGGGCGTAGAGGAGGTGCAGGACGGCGTGCTCGGTGCCGCCGATGTAGAGGTCCACCGCCCCGGCGCGCTCGCCGTCCCCCAGCCAGTAGCGTTCCGCCTCCGGCGAAATGAACTGCTCCTCGTTGTCCGGATCGCAGTAGCGCAGGTAGTACCAGCAGGAGCCGGCCCACTGCGGCATGGTGTTGGTTTCGCGGCGGGAGCCGTCGGGGAGGTCCACCCAGCCGGCGGCCTTGGAGAGGAGCGGCTCGGGGTCGCCGGTGGGGTTGTAGTCGTCAAGCTCGGGAGCGAGGAGCGGCAGCTCGCTCTCCGGGAGTGGATGATGCTCGCCGTCCTTCCAGACGAGGGGGAACGGCTCGCCCCAGTAGCGCTGGCGGGAGAAGAGCCAGTCGCGGAGCTTGTAGTTGATCTCGGCCTCGCCCTTGCCCTCCTCTTCCAGCCAGGCCGTGATCTTCGCCTTGGCCTCGGCGGTCGGCAGGCCGTCGAGCATCCCCGAGTTGACGGCGGCGCCCTCCCCGGTGAACCCCTTCCAATCCGCGCCGTCCGCCGGAGACACGACCTGCACGACGGGCAGATCGAACTTCGTGGCGAACTCGTAGTCGCGGGTGTCGTGCGCCGGGACGGCCATGATGGCGCCGGTCCCGTAGCCCATCATGACGTAGTCCGCGATCCAGACGGGGACCTTCTCCCCGTTGACGGGATTGACCGCGAAGGCGCCCGTCGGGACGCCGCTCTTCTCCTTGTTGAGTTCGCCGCGCTCCATCTCGGACTTTGTGGCGCACTCCTTCTGGTAGGCCTCGACGGCCCCGGCCTGTTCCGGGGTGGTGATCTGCGCGACGAGGGGGTGTTCCGGGGCGAGGACCATGTAGGTCGCGCCGAAGAGCGTGTCGGGCCGCGTCGTGAAGACCTCGATCTCCTCCCCGGAACCCGCGAGGCCGAAGCGCACGCGGGCCCCGTCACTGCGGCCGATCCAGTTGCGCTGGAGCATCTTGATGCCCTCCGGCCAGTCGAGCGGCTCGAGTTCGTCGATGAGGCGCTGGGCGTACTTCGTGATGCGGAGCATCCACTGGCGAAGCGGCCGGCGTTCGACGGTGAAGCCCTTTTCCTTCCACTCCTCGACCTCCTCGTTGGCGAGGACGGTGCCGAGGTCCGGCGACCAGTTCACGGGGGCCTCCGCGACGTAGGCGAGGCGCACCGCATCGATCTGCTCCTTGCTCCATCCCTTCGCCTCGAGGTCGCTGACCGGCCGGGCCTGCTGCGCGTCGTCGTCGAAGTAGCTGTTGTAGATCTGGAGGAAGATCCACTGGGTCCACTTGACGTATGCGGGGTCGGTGGTGTTGACCTCGCGGTCCCAATCGTAGCAGAAGCCGAGCATCTGGAGTTGCCGGCGGAAATTGGCGATGTTGTTCTCGGTGTTGATCCGGGGATGTTCACCGGTCTTGCGGGCATGTTCCTCGGCGGGGAGGCCGAAGGCGTCCCAGCCCATGGGGTGCAGGACGTTGAACCCCTTCATGCGCTTGTAGCGCGTGACGATGTCGGTGGCGGTGTACCCCTCGGGGTGGCCGACGTGCAGGCCGGCCCCGCTCGGGTAGGGGAACATGTCGAGGGCGTAGAACTTCGGGCGGGCGGCATCGAATCCCTCGTCGCCCGGTCCGCGGGTCCGGAAGGCCTTCTGCTGGTCCCAGGCGGCCTGCCACTTGGGCTCGATCAGGTCGAAGGGGTACGGTTTGCGGCGTTCGTCGGGCATGCGGGGTCGAGGGAATCGCAGTTGGGGAGGAGTGAAAAGGGTTTCTTTCGGGACGGGAATGGCCGGGGCCGTCCCGCCCGCCGAATCGCCCCGAGGGTCATCCCGCGCTCCGCGGGCCGGTCCCGTCGCGGCCGGCGGCGTGCCGTCGCGGCCGGGGATCACTTCACGAGGGCGTCGTACACGAGCGGCTTCACGGCGCGCTCGAGGTTCCAGTTGAAGGGGAGAGTCTGCTCCATGGTGATGACGACGAGCTGGTCGCGGGGCGACACCCAGTAGTGGGTGCTGGCCATGCCGCCCCACCCGAACTCGCCGATTCGGGCCGCGGGGTCCCAGGTGCTGTCGGCGGTGCGCACGCAGAACCCGAGGCCGAACCCGACACCGAGGCGGGCTTCCGGGCCGAGGGAAATGTGGCCGATGCCCCCGGGCAACTGGTCGGTGGTCATGAGGGCCACCGACCCGCTCCGGAGGTAGCGCCGGCCCTGGAACTCGCCGCCGTTGGCGATCATCTGGAGAAAGCGGGCGTAATCGCGGATGGTGGAGACAAGGCCGCCGCCGCCGGAGAGGTTCTTCGGCTTCTTCAGGAACCGGCTGGTGGAAACCGGCTCGACCGGCACGAGCGGTTTGCCGCCGCTTCCCCCGTAGACGACGGAAAACCGCGCCTTCTTCCTGGCGGGGACGTGGAAGCCGGTGTCGCGCATGTCGAGGGGATCGAAGAGGCGATCCTGCAGGAAGCGGTCGAAGGGCCGGCCCGAGGCGACCTCCACGACGCGCCCGAGGAGGTCGGTGCTGATGCCGTAATGCCAGGCGGTTCCCGGCTGGAAGCGCAGGGGGATGGCGCCGGCGCGCTGGCCGAGTTCCTCGAGGGAGTGGCCGCGGTCGAGCGGGTCGGCCTTCTGCGTGGCCTTGTCGACCGGGTGCGGGCCCCACCCGTAGGAATATCCGGAGGTGTGGCGGAGGAGGTCGCGCACCGTCGGGGGGCGGTCGGGGTCGACTTCGCCGTCCTTCGTCCAGACCTTCACCCCGGCGAGCGGGGGGATGAACTTCGCGGCCGGGTCATCGAGTCCGATCTGGCCCTCCTCGACGAGCATCATGACGGCCGCGGAGGTGATGGCCTTCGTCATGGAGTAGATTCGGAAGATCGTGTCGTCCTCGACGGGTTGCTCGAGGGCGCGGTTGCGGTGGCCGAAGTTCCGGCGGTAGACGACATGGCCCCGGCGCAGGACCATCACGGAGGCCCCGGCGAGCTTCCGCTCCTCGATGAGGGAGGTGACCGCGGGTCCGATCCTGGCGAGCTTGGCCGGCGAGAGGCCGAAGTCTTCCGGGGCGGCGACGGGCAGTTCGCGCGGGGCGCTGGATTCCCGCGCCCAGAGCGGGGCGGCAATCATCAGGAGAATGAGGAGGCACTTCATGGGCGGGCGGGTTGCCGGGGTCCGGAGGGGAGGGCCGGAAATCTCCCGGGAGGACGGGACATCCGGGGCCGTCTCCCGGGGGAGGGTGTGCCCATCGGGGCCGGGAGGGAAGCGAAAGAGTGGCGCGGTTCAGCGGCGCCGGGTG
>JABDMC010000304.1 GCA_013001695.1 Akkermansiaceae bacterium | reverse complement strand
AGGTAGCGGTCATAGCAATCGCCGTATTCGCCGACCGGCACGTCGAACTCGTAGTTTTCGTAGCCGAGGTAGGGGCGGTCCTTGCGCAGGTCGCGCGGGATGCCGCAGGCCCGGAGGTTCGGTCCCGTGATCCCGTAGGAGATCGCATCTTCCTGGGTGATGATGCCGATGTCCTTGGTGCGGACGATGAAGATCTTGTTGCGGGTGAGAAGCTTGTCGACCTCGTCGATGGTCGTCTCGCATTCGCCGAGGAAGTGCGTGACATTGGCGAGGAAGTCGTCGGGGAGGTCGCGGATCTGTCCGCCGACGCGGGTGTAGGAGGTCGTGAAGCGCGCCCCGGTGAGCTGCTCGCAGAGGTTGTAGATCTTCTCGCGCTCCGTGAAGGTGTAGAGGAAGACCGTCATCGCGCCGACATCCATTCCATAGACGCCGACGCCGAGGAGGTGCGAGGAGATGCGGGCCAGCTCGCACGAGAGGACGCGGATGGCCTGGCCGCGCGGCGGCAGTTCCCAGCCCATGAGCTTCTCGACCGCGCAGGCGTAGGCGACGTTGTTGGCGAGGGGGGCGAGGTAGTCGAGGCGGTCCGTGTAGGGCACGAACTGGTTGTAGTGCATGTTCTCCGCGATCTTCTCGTCGCCGCGGTGCAGGAAGCCGACATCGGGGTCGGCCTTGGTGACCACCTCGCCGTCGAGTTCGAGGATGAGCCGCAGGACGCCGTGGGTGGCGGGATGGGAGGGGCCCATGTTGAGGACCATCTTTTCCCCAAGGAGGTCGGCGGTGCCGGCCTGGTAATCGGAGGCCGCCTGGGCGCCCTTGGCGGCGGCGTCGGGAGCCTCAAAAGTCGTGGTCGCGGAGGACTCGCTCATCGTCATTTGCCCGGGTCAAAAGGCCCCAAAATCCGGCCCCTCGCAAGGACTTTGTGAAATATTTCACAAAGTCTGTTCTCCCCAGCGGGGCGGCGATTACTATAGTCGCCCCATGGTGCAGATGGCAACGGGCCGGTGTGAGCGTCACCAGCCGAGAATCCCCCTCGTTTTAGCGCTCTTCGCAATCCTGACTGGAAGTTCCGCGGCGCAGTCCGCGTCGGCGGACTACACGGTCGAGCAGGTGGAATATGAGGATGTTCGCTACGAAGTGGTGCGGGCCGACCCCGCGGCGGTGCGGCTTCTGTGGAAGGACGAGAAGGGGCGGCCGCTCCGGACCCTTGGGCGGGCGCGGGACCTCCTCGAGCGGCGCGGCGAGCAACCGCTGATGATCATCAGCGGGGGAGTCTTCGAAGGCGAGGGGTCCCTCATCGGCCTGCACGTCGAGGACGGCGAGGAGCAGAACGAACTGAATCTCGGCGACGGGAAGGGGAACTTCTTCATCAAGCCGAACGGGGTCTTCCTCGTCCGGGAGGACGGCGACGGATGCAAGGCCCTGATCTGGACGAGCAGCATCTACAGCTCGTGGCTGAAGGTGCGGAAGGACCAGAAGGCGCTGCCGCTCTTCGCGATGCAGTCGGGGCCGATGCTGGTGATGCGCGGCATGAGGAACCTGAAGCTTGATCCGGAGAGCGCGAGCAAGATGGACCGCAACGGCATCGGGATCGACCGCGACGGGCGGGTGATCTTCGCCATCACGGCGCGCGGGGAGTCGGTGAACCTCTACGGCTTCGCGAAGTTGTTTGAATCGCTCGGCTGCAAGGACGCCCTGTTCCTCAACGGCGATATCCCGCAGATGGTGCTGAACCCGAAAGGCAGCATCTCGAGCCACGCCTTCGGCTCGATTTTCGCGGTGGTGGCGCCCGCGAACGAGGGCACCCTGGCGGGCGACCGGTAGGGGCCGCCGCGGAGGCCGGGGACACCGGCGGCACGAAAAACGGCAAGCCCCGCCGGGCTTGCCGCTTGGGTTGAGGCGCTTCGCCGCGGAAGGATCAGGGGGCCGGATTGCCGGTGGGCACCAGGATGTAGAACCCGGTCGACGGGGCGAAGGTGTCGAGGATGACATCCGGGCCGGGGGCCACGTCGGTGGCGATCGGACCGGCGCCGAAGTCGAGAAGATCGGTCGACCGGTAGACGTCGACGTTCCCTCCGGCATCGACGTCGGCGATGACGTTCCCGCCCGAGATCCGCACGTTGGTGACCACGATGTCGCCGGTTCCGATCACCGGGTTCGGGGGCGGCACGTAGGTCGAGATGTCGGTGAAGTCGTCGTCGATCATGACGAAGTCGAGGCCGACGACATCGGTGGCTTCCAGTCCCTGGACCGCAAGGCGCACCGTGGTGATGGGGCCGATGTCGACCGGCGTCCCGATGTCATCCTGGAAGGGGAGGGGGCCGAAGACGCAGAGGTAACCGGCGGGGGAATCGAGATAGACGCTGTAGGTGTCGGCGTCGACGTCGATCTCGAGGATGGCGCTGTGGGCAAAGTCGTCCGCGAGGCCGGGGACCGTGTAGACGCCGGCGGAGTCGATGCCGATGCCGGCGATGGAGGTGATGGTCCGCAGGCGCTTCGGCGCGCCGGTGGCAAAGGCCGCGATCTGGAAGGAGACGCGGTTCCCGGCGCCGTCCTGCAGGCCGAGCTGGTAGTTGTCGAAGGAGTTCTCGAGGGCGGTGAATTCGCTGATATCGAGGCGGAGGAAGGCCTTGCCGCTGGTGATCGAGCTCGAGAGATCCCCGATCGGGAAGAGGTCGGTGGTGCCGCTGTAGTCGGCGATGCCGTTGCCCAGGATGGTGAAGCCCTTGGCCGAGTTGGCGCCGAAGAGCCCGAGGATCTCCGCGTCGGGAATCGAGAAGGTGTCGATATCCGTCGGCGTGACGGAGCCGAACAGCAGGTCGTCGAGGTTGTCGGAGTAGGCGATGCGCTCCACCGTGACGGTGTCCCCGGTCTCGAGGCCCTGGGCGATGAACCGGAGTTGGTCGACGTCGAGCAGGGCGAACGGGTCGAGCAGGGGGACATCGGAGAAGACCTTGATGAGGGCCCCGGTGTGGCCGGGATCGGTGTAGAAATCGAAGGTCTGGTTATCGAGGTCGAAGCCGAGGATGGTGGCGATGCCGGCGGTGTCGACGAGTCCGGCGTAGCCGATGTTGGCGGCGTTGAAGCCGTTGGGAGTCGCCCCGACGCCGTCGTCGTCGAACACCACGACGCGCACCGTGGGGCTGCCGGGGGGCTTCACGAGGCGCAGCATGAGCTGGGCGCCGGAGAGGCTGTCCCGGAAACCGTAGGAGAAGATCTTGGCGGTGGAGGAATCGGCGAGGCCATGGCCCGCGAAGTCGGTCCGCAGGAAGATCTTGCCGGTGCTGGTGATGGGGGCGAGGGCCCTCGACTGGAACGAGTTCGCGCCGGCGCTGGTGAAGACCGCCCGTCCGTTGCCGTCGGTTTCGAAGGTGTTGCCGGCGTTGAAACCGAAGAAGGGGAGCTTGTTGGATCCCGGGTCGCCGTCGTTGCCGGCGTCGGTGACGGAGGTGCCGGCGGGGTCGCCGAAATCGTAAAGGTCGACCGGGAAGTCGGGGACGGCGGCGTCCCCGAGGGCCTCGGGGAGGTTGTCCGCGTAGACGAGGCGCTCCACCGAGACGGTGTCGCCCGGCGTGAGGTTCTGGGTGAGGAGGCGGAACCCATCGACGGTCTGCAGGTTGGCCGGGGTCGTGAGGGCAACTCCGCTCAGGACCTCGCGGAAGTTGCCGGACAACCCGACGTCGGTGAAGAGGTCGAAGGTCCCGGAGTCGAGGTCGAGGCCGAGGATGGTCCCGATCCCGAGGGTGTCGGTCGTTCCCGCGTAGTTGATGTTGACGGTGCTGGTGGAATTGACCGCCCCCCCGGGGCCGTCATCATCCAGCACCTGGACGCGCATGGAGTTGCCGCCATTCTTGAAGAGGCGGACGACCAGCTGGGACTGGGTGGAGCTGTCGCGCAATCCGAAGCCGAGGTGCTTGTTGGTCGTCGAGTCGGCGAGGCCGTGGCCCGCGAAGTCGGTCCGCAGGAAGACCTTCCCCGTGGTGGCGGGGGCGGTGCTGAGGAACCTGGACTGGAACTGGTCCGAGGCGGCGCTGGTGAAGACCGCCTGGCCGGCGCCGTTGGTTTCGAAGGTGTTGCCGTTGTTGAAGCCGAAGAAGGGGAGCCGGTTCGATCCGGGGTCGCCGCTGTTGTCGGCGGAGGTGATCCACTGGCCGGGGGCGTCGTCGAACTCGTAGAGGTCGGTGGGCAGGGCGGTGGGCACCGCGGAGCCGAGGAAGAGGTTCCCGATGTCCTCCGAGCAGGCGAGGCGCCCGATGCGCACGGTGTCTCCGGCCTCGAGGTTCTGGACGACGAATCGCAACCGGTCGACGTTGTCGAGCGAGGCCCCGTCGAGGAGGGGCATGTCGGAGATGACCTTGGTGAAGGTGCCGCTCAGGCCGACGTCGGTAAACAGATCGTACGTGTCGTTGTCGAGATCGAGGGCGAGGATGGTGCCGATCCCGAGGCTGTCGGTCCTCCCCGCGAAGTCGATGTTGGCGGCGGTGAAGTTGTTGGAGGCGGGGGCGAGGTTGTCGTCGTCGTGGATGGAGAGGCGCACATTCTGGTTGTTGGCGGGCTTCACGAGGCGGAGAATCAATTGGCTCGAGGTGGCGCGGTCGCGGAAGCCGTAGGAAAATGACTTCGCGGTGGTCGAGTCGGCGAGACCATGGCCCGCGAAATCGACCCGGAGGTAGGTCTTTCCGGAGGTGAGGGTGGTGGCGAAGTTTCCGGCGTTGAAGACATTCTCCCCGGCGCTGGTGAAGACCGCCTGGCCGTTCCCGTCGGTCTCGAAGGTGTTGGTGGCGCCGGAGCCCGGGTGGTTGAGGGTGCCGGGAACCCCGGTGTTGGCCGCGGCGGTGACCGCCGTGCCGGCGGCATCGTCGAATTCAAGGAGGTCGAGGCGGCCGGCGGCGGAGCCCAGGGCGGTGCCGAGGCCCAGTGCCAGGGCGGCGAGTTTCAGGGGTCGAGTGGGTTTCTTGCGATTCATGGGTTTCCTGGTGGTGGATGGGCAAGGGAGACGGAATGCGCGGGGAGCGAGGGCCGGGCCGGGGGCGGCCGCATGCCGGCGGTTCCACAGGTGCCGCCGGACTACATGCGGAGCGGCCACCGCCAACCAGCCCAATCGGTTCCCACCATCGTAGGACCGGGCCCGCGGTCCGCGCGGGACAGGGCGGGGCGGAGTTCCGGTCCGCTACCGCACCGGTTCGGGCTTGCCGGTGCCGGTGATGACGCGGGCGCCGGGCTTGTCGACCACGTAGGCCCACGCCCACTGGAGGAGGACCACCAGCTTGTTGCGGAAACCGATGAGGAAGAGGAGGTGGATGAGCAGCCACATCAGCCACGCGGGATAGCCGCGGAGCTTGAAGGCGCCCGCTTCCACCACCGCGCAGTTCTTTCCGATGATGGCCATGATGCCCTTGTCGAAGTAGCGGAAGGCGGGGCGGAATTCGTCCTTCCGGCCGGCGTATTGCGTCTTCTCGAGGCGGAGGTCCTCCTTGATGACCTTGGCGATGTGGTGACCCATCTGCTCCGCGGCGGGGGCCAGGCCGGGGACCTCCTTGCCATCCTCGTCCGCGACGTGGGCGATGTCCCCGGCCACGAAGACCTCGCGGTGGCCGGGGACGGAGAGATCGGGATTGACGAGGACGCGCCCCGCGTTGTCCTTCTCGCCCGGGAGATCCGCGGTGAGCTTCGTGGCGCGCACGCCCGCCGCCCAGATGATCGTCTCGGCCTCGATCCACTCGCCGGAATCGAGGTGGACCCGGCCGGCCTCGATCTCGTCGACGCGGGTGTGGAGGCAGACTTCCACCCCGAGCGATTCGAGGCGGCGCTTGGCCCACTCGGAAAGGTCGGGCGAGTAGGGTTTGAGGATGCGGTCCCCGCCCTGCACGAGCAGGATGCGCAGGCGGGCCGGGTCGATGCTGCGGAAGTCGCTGCGGAGGGCCCGGCGGACGAGGTCCGAAAAGGCCCCCGCGAGCTCCACGCCGGTGGGGCCGCCCCCGACGATGACGATGGTCATGAGGCGCCGGCGTTCCTCGCCGTCGTCGCAGCGCTCGGCCCGCTCGAGGGCGGTGAGGACCTGCCGGCGGATGGCCTGGGCGTCGTCGAGGGTCTTGAGGCCCACGGTGTGTTCTTCCCACTCGTCCTTCCCGAAGAAGGACGAGCGCGCCCCGGTGGCGAGGAGGAGATAATCGTACGGGTAGACGGCATCCGCCGAGCGGACCTCGCGCTTCTTCGTGTCGATGGAGGCCGCCTCGTCGAGGACGACCCTGATGTTGCGGGCCTTGCTGAGAATTCCACGCAGGGAACGGGCGATGTCGGGTGCCGCCAGCGAGGCCGTGGCGACCTGGTAGAGGAGGGGTTGGAAGAGGTGGTGATTGCGCCGGTCGATGAGGGTGACCTCGAGGCGCTTGTCGTTGGCCAGCTTCTGCGCGCAGGCAAGGCCGGCAAAGCCGCCGCCGACAATGACGACACGTTTGGGGGTGCTCATGGCGGCGGGAGTGTGCCACAGCGGCCCGCGGGGGCGAGAGCGAACCGGCGCCATTCCCGCGGCCGCCGGGGCCGGGGCCCGCCGGGGCGGCATCGGCCCGTCCCGGGGCCGCCGCGGGGGGGAGCCCGGGGTGCTGCGATACTTAGGAAATCCTTATAACATCAGCTGCAGCGGGCATATTATCAGGGAAAATTTGCCTTTAGCGGGAAGATTTGCGAGGATAGGGCGCCTTCCGAGGAGGGCCCCGACGCGATGCGCTGTTTTTACTCTCCGCAATTTTTCCTGCCGCTTCCGGCGGGGCATCCGTTTCCGATGGATAAGTTCCGGGTCTCGAAGGACATGCTGCTGCAGGGCGGCGTCCTGCGGGCCGAGGAGATCGTGGAGGTGCGGCCGGCCCACGAGTTCATCCTGCAGCGGGCCCACACGCGCGAATATCTCGCCAAGATCTACCACGGCCTTCTCGACCGGAAGGAGCAGTTGCAGCTCGGCCTGCCGGTGACCCCGCAGTTGTTTGCGCGCAGCGCGGTGGAGGTGGAGGCCACGCGCCGCACCTGCGAGACCGCCCTGCGGGAGGGGATCGCGGTGTGCCTCGCCGGGGGAACCCACCACGCCTTCCGGGAGCACGGCGAGGGCTACTGCGTCTTCAACGACATCGCCATCGCGATCCGCAGCCTGCAGATCAAGCGTCCCGGGATCCGCGTGATCGTGGTCGATACCGACGCCCACCAGGGAAACGGGACCAACAGCCTGCTCGAAAACGATCCGAATGTCTTCACCTACTCGATTCACGTCGGGCGGAACTACCCGACGCGCAAGGTGAACGGCTCGATGGACGTCGAAACGGTGCGCTACGTGGAAGGGCACATGTACCTCGCCCAGCTGTTCACCACCCTCGCGGCGGCGCTGGAGGTCTTCCCGCCGGATCTCGTCATCTGGATCGCGGGGGCCGACAACCACAAGAACGACCGCTTCGGCCAGATGATGCTGTCCTTGAAGGATCTCCAGAAGCGCGACGAGGTCATTCTCGGGGCCTTCCTGAAGAACCGGATCCCGGTGGCGGTCCTCTACGGCGGCGGCTACAACCGGCAGGGGGAACACACCGCCAAGATCCATCGCAACACGGTGGCCACCGCCAAGCGCCTGGCGATGGCGCACGGGCGGGCGTGAGTCCCGGGTGGCCACGATGAAGTCAATCGCGGTGGTCGGGGCCGGGGCGGTGGGGTGCTACTACGGCGGGCGGCTCGCGGCCGCCGGGGAGGACGTGCGGTTCCTGATGCGGAGCGACCTCGAGGCGGTCCGGGAGGGGGGGCTCACGGTGGAGAGCGTGGCGGGAGATTTTCGCCTCGAGGCGCCGCAGGTCTTCGGGTCGAGCGGGGAGATCGGGCCGGTGGATCTCGTCATGGTGGCGTGGAAGGCGACCTCCAACGATCACTACGAGGAGGTCATCGCGCCGCTGCTTCACGACGGGACCGCCATCCTGACGCTCCAGAACGGCCTCGGGAACACGGAGCGGCTCGCGGAGTTGTTCGGCGCGGGGCGCGTTCTCGGGGGCTTGTGCTTCGTGTGCATCAACCGCGTGGCGCGCGGGGTGATCCGGCACAGCGCCAGCGGCTTGATGACGGTCGGGGAGTTTTCGGGCGGGTTGACGCCGCGGCTGGTGGGGATCGGGCGGCAGTTTCGGGCCGCCGCGATCGACTGCCGGGAGGTGGAGCACCTGGCGGAGGCGCAATGGAAGAAGCTCGCCTGGAACGTGCCCTTCAACGGATTCACCATCGCGGAGGGCGGGATCGACACCGAGGCCCTCCTGGCCCGGCCCGGAATGGAGGATGAGGTGCGGGCCGTGATGCGGGAGGTGGTGGCCGGCGCGGCCGCGCTCGGCCACCGGATTCCGGACGGGTTCATCGAGGAGCTGCTCGATGTGACGCGGCCCATGGGCCCCTACCGGCCGTCGAGCATGATCGATTTCGAAGCGGGCCGGGACGTGGAGGTCGAGGCCATCTGGGCGGAACCGCTGCGGAGGGCGACCGCGGCCGGCGCGGATCTGCCGCACTGGGAACGCCTCCTGGCGCGGATTCGCGAGCGACTCGCGGCGCGGGAGCGGGGATGACGGCGCGGCGGCGCGCTCAGCCGGCGGATGGTTCGTGTTCCTGGCCGGGGCTCGACGGGGCGAGGTGGCGCACGCGGCGCGGCGTGAAGGGTTTCAGGAACGTGTCGTCGAAGTCGAAGAGGTCGCGGAAGTCCTCCTTGGTGTCGGAATCCTGCTTGCCGAACATCCCCTCCTCGATGAGGTGAAAGACCATGTCGCCGATGTCGCTGCAGGAGCGCACGCCCCATTCCCTGAGGAGGGTTCCCGCCATGGGACCGAACTCCTCGAGGGAGCAGTCGCGGAACCCGAGGAGGAGTTCCTCGCCGCTGACGTGGCGTTCCTCGCCGCTTTCCTCCTTGGTGCGCTTCAGCGTGTAGTCGAGGGCGTCCTTCAGGAAGAAGTACGCGGCGGCCTCGAACCGCTTGTCGCGGCTCAGGATGTTGTCAACGGCGGCATCGAAACGCAGGGCGTTCATCGGGGGCGGATTTTACGGGCCTCAGGATGGATTCAAAGGCGAAAAAGTTCACATGGGCGAACTCCCCGGAACGAGGGAGGCGAGGGCCTTGTGAAGAAGCGTCACGGTCTGATCGGAAATATTCATCCGGCGGGGTTGATCGTGACCGAGCCAGATGGTGAGGGCGTGGCGGTCGCCGAAGGCGAGGCCCCAGGCGTCGTGGCGGGCGAGGCTCTGGCCGGTGATGACGCGGTCCGCCCCGGGGCGGGGGGATGGCGGGGAGGGGAGGCGCTTCAGGCTGGCGGTGGCGGCGGCCGGACCGACGGCGGGCGTGAAGGACGGGTGGTTGGCGAAGAGAACCCGGTCGCGGGGGCCCCGGATCTCGTCGAGGAAGTAGGTCCGCGGCCGGCGTCCCCGGTTGACGAGGGTGGCGGCCGCGGTGGCGACTTCGAGCGGGGTGGCCGCCACCGCACCGCGCAGGAGGTCGTCGCCCTCGCCGAACGGGCCGGTGAGTCCGAGGCGCTTCAAGAGACGGACGAGATCGCGGCCGTCGACCTGGCGTCCGGTCCGGACCGGCTCGTCCCGGAACAAGGTGCCGCCGCGTTC
>JABDMC010000295.1 GCA_013001695.1 Akkermansiaceae bacterium | reverse complement strand
CCATACAAGTTCATGCCCCCAGCTTCGCCGACTGGATCCCTTGACGGCCACCTCCCTGTGACCGCATCGTAGTAGCGGAAGCCGTATTCGCCGATACTGAAGTGAGGGCGAAGAAGGTGTAAAACCTTGGGGGACAGTCCGTTGTGGCGTGACCGTCCCCCAGCTGTCCGGTATAGCTTAATTCGGGTCGGTTTCCCCTTTCGGAGCGGCATTCTGGGCCTGGATCGCACGATCTTGTATGGCCGAAGATCGGGGGACCTCCGGGCAACCGGTGGTCGAGGCCAAGTCGCCGTGTGGATGATAGCGGGCATGGAATTCGACCAACTTTGCGGTACTAACGTGGGTGTAAATGGCGGTGGTGTCGAGCCTGGAGTGACCGAGGATGCGCTGGATGCCCCGCAGCGGTGCCCCCCTGTCGTGCATGTGGGTCGCGCAGGAATGGCGCATCAGATGTGGGCCTCCTGGTGTGGTGATCCCGGCGCGATCGAGGTAGCGGCGCACGAGATGCCCAAGCGAGCCAGGGGCGAAAGCTCCGCCGTATCCGGTGACGTAGAGCGGGGCTTCGGGATTGTCCGAGGAAGCGAGCAGCGGACGCGCCGCGGTGAGGTAGCGATTGATCCACTCGAAGGCCCGGACGCCCGGACGCCCGCTGGGACGAGGCGCTGGCGATCTCCCTTCCCGTGGCGAATCAGGATCTGGCGGGAGTGAAGGTCGAGATCGCAGAGGCAGAGCGAGCAGAGTTCGGCGCGGCGGATGCCGCTGGCATAAAGAGTTTCAAGGATGCTACGGTCGCGGATGCCCAGAGGGTCGGTGGTGTCCGGAGTCTCGAGCAGGCGGGCGATCTGGGCGGGGTTCAAGACGCAAGGCAGGCGGCGAGAGGGCCGCTTCGGGCGGATCAGCCGACGGAGCGGATCGGTGCTGACGTGGCCCCGGGCAGCCAGCCATGCTGAGAACCGGCAGAGGGTGCCGATCATCGCGGCCCGGGACTGGTTGTCCGCCGAGGCCGGGGGGACGGGAGCCGCGAGGAAGGTCTCGACGCGCCGGAGAGTGAGCAGGACGCCGATGCGGTTGAATGCACCCCGGTGGTGGCTGAGCAGCCAAGCGCGGAAACTGAGCAGCGGCCAGCGGTAGGTTTCGATGGTTGCCGGCGAGAGCCCGCGCCGACGCAGTTCGGCCAACCACTGGAGAACCCTCCGATCGAAGGCTCCGGCCTCCCCGCCTTCGAAGGGATCGCTGCGGGCAGGCAGTCCGCCCTTCTTGTCGTTCCACTGCTTCATCTGAAGTGCCCTTTCGATTCCTTTGGTGTATTTGTTCATGGCACCGGCCATCAATGATCAGAAGATGCCGCGGGTCGAGGCGTTCTGGATTCCGGCGTGGAAGTCCGGCCGTTGGCATTCTCGCAACTTGGAGAGGGCCCGGTGGCTTGGGGACCTGTGACATTGCGCCTTGCGGTGCGGAATGAATTGCCGATAGCCTGATGGCAAGGAAGGCAAACCGATGCGGAAAGTCACCGTGAAGAACTACCGGGAGGACAAGTATTATCCCAAGGTTGCCCGGGCGGTTGCTGCCATTCTTGAGCGCCAGAACGAGGTTGTGCCGATCGAGGTGTTCACGCGGATGGGGATGCTGGAAAGCCGGAATGTGGAAAGGTGGAAGCGGGGCGAGCTGCGCTGCCTCGAGCAGGTCATTCAAGGAAGTCTCCCCAAACTCGGGCGAATTCTGAGGATTCTGCGTTTCCATGCTCACGACCTGAAGCTCGGACCGAGGATCGTCCCCTACCGGCACGGGACGAATCTCCTGCAATTCTCGCGTTCCGGGAACCTCCGGATCGAGGAGGCCTACGCGCGGCACTTCGTGGTGATCGGGAAAGGGTCGGAGCGACGGGCCGCTCAACCTGACCGAGGAGGAGACGCGCTTGTTCGAGAAATGCCGCCAGGAGAATCTGCGCCTCGAACAGGAGAAGATCCCGCAGGCATGGGTGGAGGAATGGATGGCGAGAACCGGGGCGTCATGAATGGGGCCGTGGCGGGTGAGAGGGCAGAGCCCTTATAAGTGGCCAAAACGGCGTTCTCGACGGTCATTTGGCCACTTTTGTGGAACCGGCTATCGTGAGATGGGGCCGGACGACTTTTGTCGCTGCATTCGCGTCAGGGCTGTTCCGTGCGCTCCCTCCAGCCAACTCCCGGGATCCACTGCTTGGGCGTCGGGTCCTCCGTGGCACTCAGCAGCGGTGTGAGGAACGGCGCGAGTGTGGAAATGATTTCCGGGAAGGGCGGGGCGGTGATGGAACTCTTTCTCAGGAAGGCATTCCACTGGGTGATCTTGGCGGGGTCGTTGCCGAACTCGGCGGTGAGCGCCAGCGGAGGTTCAGATGGGATCGCGGTGCCGCGGCGTTCGAAGGTGGCGTGAACCGCGCGGGCGAGGGTGGTCCGGTCGAATCGCATGTGACCGCTGATCCAGTGCAGGTCGAAGAAGTCCTTCATGCGGCTGTTTCGGATGCCAAGCGAGACGGCCGCCTCCAGCTTCTCAGCCACCACCGTTTCGGGAGGATACATCAGCAAGGAGGCGGCGGGGAAGTCGAGCAGTTCTGTCCACGCAGACTCCACCGAGCCGGGAGTGATGGCATCGCCGAATCCAACGTCGACCTGAAGGGGAATACGCGCCCCGGCCAGTGTCGCCCGGAGATGGGCACGCACTCCACCATACTCCAGATCGTCACGGATCGGTTCTACGGTGACGGTTTCCCAGATCAGCCCGTCGTCCGGGGTACTGGGAAGTTCGCAGATGGATTGAAAGGCGGCCGCGATGGCCTCCTCGCTCGGGTCACCGAATCCAAGCAGATCGAGGTCGCGAGTCGGGCGGTGGAGTTCGGATTCCCAGACCCGGAAGAGTTGGGCTCCTTTCAGGACAAACCGGTCGCGGTAGAAACTCTGCGTGAGTCGCCACAGAAAGCGGCCCATCGCGAACTGTTCCAGCACGGCATTGAACGGAGATCCGGTGGATCGGGAGTGATTCAGAAGGCGGGCGCGGACCGAAGCGGCGGCGTTCTTCATGCTGTTGCCTCGAGATAAGGTTGCATGACGCGCTCCACGCGATCGAGGCGGGCGTAATGATACAGCGCATCCATCACGTTGCGGTCCCGCCGGAGAAGGTCCTTCAGTGCCTCCAGGCACACGTCGAGGCCGATTCGATTTCGGTGCTTGAAACAATCGGCAACGGTGCGGGCCGGGTCGGTGATGGGCACTTCCACGCCACCCAGGGTGTGGACCTCGACGCCCTCGAGGAACAGCTCGTCGAGGCGTGTGCGGACCACCTGAATGGGTGGCCAGTCGATCTTGGGGACCCGGGCCTTCATGGGAAGCTGAACCCACACGTCACGCGGTTGCTGGGTCCCCAGCTCGTGAAATCGCAGGGCACTGAGAAGCACAATGACCGCTTCGTCGAGCGTCGCCATTACCGTCACCAGGTCGTGATGCTCGGAAACGGGACCGTCCCGAAACCGATAAAGCCCGCGCCGGATCCGTTCCAGTTCTCCACCGCGGACCAAGTCGGCAATGGTGCGCCAGGTGACTCCCGCCTCGAGAAGATCCGCGGTCGACAGGACCTCGCGCCTGGCCGCGAGTTTGCGCAGGGGGGCGGGCAGCTGGGAAGTGGGCATCGCTTGATTGGGAAGCGTAGGTCATTATACGCAAAGACCGACGAATAGCAACAGGAAGGTGGAGCTTGGAGCCACCATGGTGACACATGGTGACACATGGTGACGCCGAGATTGCGGGGAGCTGCGGGGTCTTGCGGGATGGTGGGATTCCGTCCTTGGCAATCCGAGGCATCCTGCGGCAGGGAAGGGTTGTAACCTGCTAGTAATGAGCGACTTAAATAGCCTCTGTAAATCTGCTGGCTATGCCTTCGCTGGTTCGAATCCAGCCCTGCCCACCACCCTTCATAATCAGGGGGTTACGAAGCAGTTAGAGCCCGAAGGGGTCTACACTTAAGATTGGGGGGAGACCTGTTTTTGCCATGAGAAGGATTCTTCAGCTGATTCCCTAGGACGAGTTTGGTCTGGATCTCTTTGTCAAACTCCAAGCCGAGCGGCTGATCGAGAAGCTCCGCCTCAAGGAGAATTGTGAGGAAGAGGGGGGATGGGATTTTGACGACCTCTGTCGGGTGATCGCAGACAAGTTTCAAGTGCCCTTCGGGTCTGCCGTTGCAACAGGAGTGCCCCTTAAGGAATTAGCATTCGGGCATGCTGACGACGTCAAGAGAATCGACAGGTCACTGGCAACTTGGAGCCTCTGGGTGGAACCAGACGAGGAGGGAGTGCTTGTCGGGGAGGGGAAGAAGCACCTGGAGGTAATGCTAATGCTGGGCTTGGGAACCGTTATCCTTCCAAAACCGGATGGTTGGTCCGATTATGCAGGTGTCGCCGCGAGAGCTTGTGAACTTATCAGGTGCAGACAAGGGCAGATCAATCCAAGAGCCGTGGAACACGCGATGAGTGACGTAAGGAAACTCTATCGGACTCATCTCAAGAGATCTGAAAAGAGGAGGCAACTTAACGAAGCGAAATCCCAAGAACGAAAGGACAGTCCGGAGAGCGTCGTTGCACGAAGATTGGCGCTATCCTCGTCGAAGACGCGTTTCCATTCCGGCCGTCCGGGGTTTGCGTCGCGAATATCCGGGAACGAACGGTGGCTGCTGGAAACAGGCTCAGTCGAATGCGCCCGGGTCCTCGCCCAGCTTCTTGAGGGCTGCGGCATCGAGCCGGTCCTTTTCCCGCACGGACCCTTCCTTCAGTCGAATCAGGGCTGATTTCGACGCAAAGCGAACGGTCCGTCCCGACAATTCCGAGGACGGATGACCGGCCCCTTGATCCGATCGTCATCGGTCGGTCTGGTGGCGAGGCGTCGGTCTGGTGGCGGGGAGCAAGTGGCGAGTAGCGAGGAGATACCCAATGGGATCAGACGGGCCGGCGGGTTCTCATTGAGGACAGATGACCTGTCCCTTGATCCGCCCCGGCAGCTGGAGACGCCTCACGGCTCAGAACGAGAAGTTCGCCCACGGGTCGGTAGTGCCCACCCCTGCACCACCCACGGACCCGCTGATGGCCGTCGTGGTGTTTGGGGCGGCCACGATCACCCCGACTTTATTATTCGCCACGATTTCGTAGTTGCTTCCGTTATTGCTGGCCCTGTTCCGGATAATCAGGCTGCTGCGAAGCCCGAAGTCCACATCGATTCCCCGGTCGTTGCCGCTTACGAAGTTCCCGTCGATCACGTTCGGGCCGTTGGTTGTGTGAACGCCCGCACCATCGCCGAAATTCCCGTTACCAACGCAGACGTTGCGCTCGATCGAGCAGTCGCGGTTTGCTTCGATTCCGTCACCCACGTTGAAGGCCGTCGAGCAGTCCGTGACCTTGCAGCGCTGCGAGACCTCGATCCCATCGACGGCGTTGGACCCTGCGGCACACCCGATCACGGTGCACCCGAAGTTGGCCCGGACCCCGGTGCGATCATTGGCGTAGGTCGCGCAGTCCCTGACAGTGCTGTAGGAGCCGACGTCTACCCCGTTCCAGGCATTGTCGAACGCGGAACATCCACGGACCGTGCTGCTCAAGTTTGCCTTGATCCCGTTGAACCCGTTCTCCTTGGCGCTGCAGTCGCTGACAACACCATAGTCGCTCACGACGATCCCATTGTCGCCGTTGAGCGAGGCCGCACAACCGGTCACGGTGCTTCCGTCATCGGCAAAAATGCCGAAGCGCCCGTTCGCCTCGGCCGTGCAATCCCGGACTACGGAGTTCTGGCCGACCCGCAGGCCATCTTCAAATGATGCTTCCAATCCGTTCCTGTAGGCCCGGAGCCCTGCCAGGATGCTGTTGTCGGCATTGAGCGCGTTCACCCCATCCAGACCCCAATCCCGGACCGATCCATTCCGGATCGCGAGGTTGTGCCGGGCAGCCGGCACGGCAACCGCTTCCAGGGAGCCGGGAACGCCTATCAGCGCAAAACCATTAAGATCGAGTGTGACGTCACTCGCTTCAATCGTAATTCCGTTGCTCCCGGATACACCCGTCAGGTTCGCGGTGAGGTAATACGAGCCGGCAGCGGTGATGCTGTGCGGAAGCGACGAGATGGGAGTCCGAGGCTCGACCTGGTCCAGGGTCTTCATCGTCGGAGCCGGCGCCGCACCTGGGCTCAATGGCCCCTGCGCGAGCAGCGAGGATGGCCCGGCGACGGACGCCAGGAAGGCAATCGTGATGGGAAGTAGACTGTCAGTTTTCATGATATTCCTCCAAGTTAAACGTGAACAAGTAAGTTTACCGGACAGCGACCGGATTGGCTACACAGATCGTGGAAAGGGGCCCTCACCCCCTCCCCCCGTTTCTGCACCCCCACCAACCCCGCCCGACAGGCGCCCAGGGACGCCGGGGTCAGAAAAGCAATTACTTAGCAATCAAGGTATTTAGTAACTTGTAACTTGTGCCAGCGGCGTTCCCGCCTTCCTTCGGTCTGGTCCAGGTTTTATCTTGGGTTGGTATTCCATCTCGGCACGAAGACGGGAACGCACGCCTGTCGACGGGGAAGACAACCAAAAACCTTGACTGACACCTATTGGCTTCCGATTGCGGGGATCGCCCTCCTCGGAACCGCGCTCGCCGGCGGGCGCCGCACCGGGGAGTGAGGTGGGGGTAACGAATATTCTGCGCGCGGGACTCTGGATCAGTCCCGAATGGCGTTACTTGGGGCCGTGAAGGGGTGCCGGAAGCCGTGGTCTACCTCGAGTGTATCGCCTCCCAGCTCCGACGTATCCCCAGTTGCACTCCTCCCCTCCCCACCGTAGAAACGGCACCGTCATGATTCGCCCCGTCTTGTTCCTGCTGCTTCCGACCCTCGTCGCCTCGCCTTCATTCGCGAAGGACCCCGCGTGGACCGGCTGGCTTGGGCCGGACCGCAACGGCTGGGTGGAGGGATTCACCCCGCCCCAGCCGTGGCCGGAGAAGCTGAAGCCGGTTTGGACAGTCGAGGTCGGGACCGGATACGGGTCCCCCCTCGTGTCCGGTGGCCGGGTCTACCAGCATGCCCGCCAGGGTGGCGAGGAGGTGGTGTGGTGTCTCGACCTCGCGGATGGGCGGACCATATGGCGCAAGAGCTATCCCCTGCCCTTCGAGATGGGCCGCGGCGGCGAGCGTCACGGGAAGGGACCGAAGTCATCCCCGGTGCTGGACGGCGGCCGCTTGTTCACCCTCAGCATCACCGGCGTGCTGTCGGCGTGGGACGCGGCGTCGGGCAAGCTCCATTGGCGGCGCGACTTTGTGAAGCGCTTCAAGACGCCCCATCCCAATTGGGGTGCGGCGACTTCTCCCCTGGTCGATGCCGATCGCATCTTCGTTCACCTCGGGACCTGCGAGAAGGGCGCCCTGCTCGCCCTCGACGTTACGAACGGCAAGGAGATCTGGAGCCAGGACAAGCACGGGCACTGTTATTCCTCCCCGCTGCTCGTCGAGATCGCGGGGGTCCGCCAGGTCGTGGAATGGAACCACCACGGGCTGACCGCCGTGGACCGTGGTTCGGGACGCATTCTCTGGGAGTATCCCTTCCCGCACCGGGGCTCGGACCAGAACATGCCCACCCCCGCCTTCCACGGGGGCCGCATCCTCGTCGGCGGGGAGAACCGCGGCATCCGGTGCGTCGAAGCATCGCAGCGCGACGGGAAGTGGTCGGTCACCGAGAAGTGGCGCACGCGGGAAGTCGCCCTCAACATGGCCACCGCGGTGATGAACAACGGCCTCCTCTACGGCATGTCCCATTTCAAGACCGGCCAGTTCTTCTGCCTCGATCCCGCGAACGGGGAGGTCCGGTGGAAAGGTCCGCCGCGCGTCGGACAAAACGTGATGTTCCTCTCGCTCCCGGGATTCGTCCTGGCGCTGCTCGACCGCGGCGAACTGCAGGTCATCGAAGCCACACCCGAAGCCTACCGCCCAGTCCGAAAGTATCGGGTCGCGGAGGGCGGCACCTGGGCCCCGCCGGTGCTCCTCCCCGACAGCATCCTCGTGAAGGACACGCGCCACCTGGCGCGCTGGTCGCTGCAACTTGACTGAGTGACCTGCCCCAAAAACCAAGGCGATTTCAGGGTGGGCGGATAAAGGGACCGGTCATGAATGTCACTCAGTTAAGCCGGATTGCCGTTGGTAGCGGCACGGTTGCCCTGCCGACCAGCCAAGCCTTTTAAGCATCCTGGATGGCTTGGTGTTCGGAAGGCGCAAGCCTTCCGACGAAGCGCAGTCTAAACTGAGTGCCATTCGGACCGGTCATTGATCGCCTGAACGGTCAGGCTTTCCTGGAAGCCGCCGCTAACGCAGGGATAGCGGGGGTGCCTGAACTTGCGGCTTGAGCGACGGAGGGCGGCGGGCTTTCCCCGTACTGATAGAACCATCATCCTGCTACACATGAATTGGGCACTCCTTGCAACCGCCCATTTGGGCCTACTCAGCCTGCCAGCCGCCGCCACGACGGTCCGCATTCTCGCCGAGACCGATCCCATAAGTAACCCTTCCATTCACCGGTTCGCGGACCTCAACGGCACCCTGATACCCGGCGGATCGGGGGCCGTCGTGACTGCCGGCCGCCCCGCTCGAGAAGGAAATTCCCCGCCCAGATGAAAGGGGGTCGCAGCCTGACTACTGACCTTGCTTCTTGGAAATCGGCTACGGTCTTTCTTGTCACTCCAGGTCGTCCGCGGCTGGGAGTGAACCGCAGTGACCAGAGCCTGGCGCGTCGTGGACGTGCGTTTCGTCGAGGTTTCCGAGGCGGGTGGCTCCGGTAGCCCCGCGGGATAGCCCTTGTCCTTCCGCCTGCGGTTCTGCACGGTCAGGCTCGAGAATGCGCCTTCTTACCTGGACTCTGCCGCACGGCGGTGGCGGGCGGACCGCAAACCACTGACGCAGCGATGCAAATTACGCCCGGAACACTGATCCACATGGATGAAGGCGTGTATTTTGTGCTCTTTCTAATCCTGATCGTGATCCCGGCGGTTCTTTACCTCGCTGGTCCTGTAGTCGTGGAAATGATCAGTGGAGCTGTGTCATCCTTTTTCAAAAGGATGACCGACAGGGACATCCATGACATCAACTATTTGATCATCACTGAAAAGCCCATCTCCGCAGAGGAGTTTTTGGAATATGCCATCTCATCAACCAAGAGGGTGAGGGGACACTTGCTCGAGAATGTTTCCCGGCTGAACATACCTGCTCCGGAGAGGGAAGAAATCGTTGAACGACTCCAAAAAGAGCGATCAAGAATCAATTCCAAACGGGCGAAGGCTGCCCGCGCTGCCCTTGATGCGATTGGTCCGGGACGGGAATCCATTCATGCGGGGTGAGCTTGAGCGATGGGTTGTTCCACGAACTCCGGTGCGGCGCTCGACTCCGCGGCTCCTGCCAACTCCCGGCGCCAGCCGGAAAGGTCTGGTAGGCCGGCCGGTGCTGCCGGCAGGAGGCCGCCGCGGTCATGCCGATTGATTGCCACCGCCGCTCCGAAGCGGCGAACCATGAAGCCGTCCGCGTGGCGACCGCAGTCTGCAAAGCGTGAATGGAGAACCATGGATCCGGGCGCGGGGCGCCCGCGGTTTGCAGGGTCGACACCAATGATCGGGGCGAGCCCCGAGTTTGTTCCTCCGGGTCGAGGGCCATCCGCGCCGGGCGACGGTACGGAGCCGGTGATCATGGGAGATACGACCGTCTCCACGGCAGCAGAATATGCGGCAAAGATTGCCGCCGATCAGGAGGGAGGGGAGGCGGATGGCGCGGGGAAATGCCCCCGAAAGCCCTGCCAGGCGGGCGATCGCGGCGCTTTCTGCGATTTTCGTCGCGTGGGGGAACTTCCCGTGCCATGGTCCGCCCGGACCGTGCCCCTGGCAAAATCAGGGCATGGAGTGTTGCCAGATGAGTTTGATATTCGGTGGTGATCTGAAACCCGACCAACGGGAACTGTCTACGAAGACATCGGAGGGCGCGATCCACTGAAACGAATGAAAATGTATGTTGGAAATCTCTCGTACAATACGAGTGAGCAAGAAATCAGGGAACTGTTTGCAGAGCACGGTGAAGTCACCGACGTGCACGTCCCAACGGATCGCGATACCGGCCAGCCGCGCGGGTTCGCCTTTGTCACAATGGACTCGAAGTCGTCCATGGTGAACGCGATCAAGGCCCTCAACGGGCACGAGGTCGACGGACGCAGCCTGAAGGTCAACGAAGCCAAGCCCCGCGAAGCCCGTGGCGGCGGCGGTGGTGGCGGCGGCGGCTATCGCCGCTAAGACGCCTCCGGACTCGCGAAGTTCAATCGCAGCGGCGCTCCCAGCGGGGCGCCGTTTTTTTTGTGAAGACCCTGAGCTCGTCGAAGGGGGGAGGCGTACGGAAGGTTGGAGCGGGGAGCGCCCGCCTGCCGGAATCCAACCGAGGAGGGCCTCGTTGCCGCGGAGATTGGCATGCTGTTGCGAGGCGGCGGGGGACGGAGGAGGAGGAACAAGGGGCTTGGCGGTTGAAAACCGCCGCCACCGGGCTTTAATGGCGACCTCATGAAGCTGCTCACCTGGTTTCTTCCCTGGCTGGTTCTCGCCGCGCCCGCGGCGGGGCATCCGTTCTCCTACGAGGAGGATCCGTTCCGGCAACTCGACGAGATTCTCCCCGATCCGAACGGAGTGCGGGCCGCCAACGGGGCCCCGGGCCCGGCATACTGGCAGCAGCGCGCCGATTACCAGATCGCGGTGCGGCTCGATGATGAGAAGCAGCGGCTGACCGGATCGGAGACGATCACGTACACGAACAACTCGCCGCTGGAGCTGGCCTACCTGTGGGTGCAGCTGGACCAGAACCGGTTCGAGGCGGGCGCGTTGGGGCACCAGTCGCGGGAGGCGCCGGATTTCAGGGAGTTCGACTACCGGCGGCTGCGGGACGAGTTGACGCGGGCCGAATTCGACGGCGGATACGAGATCACGAAGGTGGCCGATGCGGGCGGGAAGCCGCTCGAGCACACGATCGTGGACACCATGATGCGGATCGAGCTGCCGGAGCCGTTGCCGCCCGGCGGGGTGGTGGGGATCGGCATCGACTGGGAGTATGCCGTCGTGAATGCGAAGCACGTGCGGGCCCGCGGCGGCTACGAGTATTTCGAGGATGACGGGAACTACCTCTACACGATCGCGCAATGGTACCCGCGGGTGGCGGCCTTCACGGATGTGACCGGCTGGCAGCACAAGCAGTTCCTCGGGCGCGGCGAGTTCGCCCTGGAATTCGGCGACTACGAGGTGGCCATCACGGTTCCCGACGACCACCTCGTGGCATCCACGGGCGTGTTGCAGAACGCGCCGGAGGTGCTGAGCGTGAAGCAGCGCGAGCGCCTGGCCCGCGCGGAGAGCTCCGCGAAGCCGATGTTCATCGTCACGCCGGAAGAGGCGAAGGCAAACGAGGAGTCAAAGCCGGCCGGGATGAAGACGTGGCGGTTCCGGGCCGAGCGGGTGCGGGATTTCGCATGGGCGTCGTCGCGCAAGTTCATCTGGGACGCGGCCCGGGTGGAGGTCGGCGAGAAGAAGGTCTGGGCGATGTCGTTCTACCCGAAGGAAGGCGAGCCGTTGTGGAGCAGGTTCTCGACGCATGCCGTGCTCCACACCCTGGATTTCTATTCGCGCTACGTCTTCGAGTATCCCTACCCGGTGGCGATCTCGGTGCACGGGCCGGTGTACGGGATGGAGTACCCCATGATCTGCTTCAACGGCCCCCGGCCGGAGGACGACGGGACCTACTCGCGCCGGACGAAGTACGGGCTGATCTCGGTGGTGATCCACGAGGTCGGGCACAACTGGTTTCCCATGATCGTGAACTCGGACGAGCGCCAGTGGACGTGGATGGACGAGGGGCTGAACACCTTCGTGCAGTTCCTCGCGGAGCAGGAATGGGAGGAGAAGTATCCCTCGCGCAGCGGTCATCCCCCGAAGATCACGGGATACATGAAGGACAAGGACACGGTGCCGATCATGACGAACTCGGAGTCGCTGAAGAACTTCGGGGCGAACGCCTATGCGAAGCCGGCCGCGGCGCTGAACGTCCTGCGCGAGACGATCATGGGGCGGGAGAACTTCGACTACGCGTTCAGGGAGTACGCGAACCGCTGGGCGTTCAAGCGGCCCATGCCGGCGGACCTGTTCCGCTCGATGGAAGATGCCTCGGGAGTGGATCTCGACTGGTTCTGGCGGGGGTGGTTCTACACCACCGGGCACGTCGACGCGGGGATCAAGCGGGTGCGCCTCTACGAACTCGACACCCGCGACCCGGACCGGGAGCGGCCGAAGGACCGGGAAGAGAAGCGGGAGAAGGAGGACAAGCAGCTCACCAACCGGCGCAACGAGGGGATGGCCCGCTACACCGACCGCTGGCCGGAGTTGCTCGATTTCTACAACAACTACGACGAGTTCGAGGTGACCGACAAGGACCGCGAGGAGTTCCGGGAAATGCTCGAGGAGCTGGAGGAGGACGAGAAGGAGCTCCTCGAAACGAAGCGGTATTTCTACGCGGTGGAGTTCGACAATCCCGGAGGCCTTCCGACGCCGCTGATCCTGCGGGTCACCTACGACGACGACGAGAGCGAGATCGTGAGGCACCCGGCCGAGATCTGGAAGAAGGACCTCGGGGAGGTCACGCGGCTGATGGTGACGAAACGCAAGATCAAGTCGATCGAGCTGGATCCGTTCCTCGAGACGGCCGACACCGACGTGAACAACAATCACTGGCCGGCGAAAGCCGAGGAGCTCAGCTTCAGCCTCCTCAAGAAGAAGCGGCGGAATCTGATGCAGGAGAAGGCGGAGGAGGAAGCCGGGGATAACGGGGACGGCGGGGAAACGGAGAAGGCCGGGGAGACCCCGTAGCGGAACGCTTGCGCGTTCCGTGGGACGCGTCACGTTGGGGGAGTGTGGCTTGATTGG
>JABDMC010000294.1 GCA_013001695.1 Akkermansiaceae bacterium | reverse complement strand
CCGTACCTAACTTCGATAACGTTATCGAAGTTAGGTACGGGGAGAGGAGGGGCCGGGCGGGGCCCGAAAGGGGGCCAAGGCGGGCGAATCGGGACCCATTATGAGGGGCGGGGCGCTGTTGGGGTTGACCGGGGTGGATGCGCCGCTATTGGTTTCCGGCATGCAGCAAGAGGCTGGAAACGAAACCGACGCGCCGGGGGGTGACGCCGTGCCGGAAGGGGCGGGGGAAACCGGGAACACCGCCGCGCAGGAGGGGGAGGTGGCCGTGGTCGACGAGCAGGAGAGCACCGCCGAGGAGCTCCTGGAGGCCCAGGTGACGGAGTGGAAGGACCTTGCGATGCGGGCCACCGCGGATCTCGACAACTTCCGGAAGCGGATTTCGCGGGAGAAGTCGGAGGCCCTGCTCTATGCCAACCGGGCCCTGCTCGAGGAACTCCTCCCGATCCTGGACAACTTCGACATGGGCCTGCAGGCCGCGCAGCAGGAGGAGGGGTCGATGATCCTGCAGGGGATGCAGATGGTGAAGAAGCAGCTCGACGATTTCCTGGCGAACAACGGGGTGACGGAGATTCCCGCGGAAGGGCAGGCCTTCGATCCCAACGTGCACGAGGCCGTCAGCCAGGAAGCCTGCGCCGACACGGAGGAGGGGAAGGTCCTGCGGGTCATGCGGCGCGGCTACATGCTGCGCGACCGGCTTCTGCGCCCCGCCCACGTGGTGGTCGCCAAATCTCCGGGGGGTGAGGCCTGAGATGGAAACGACCCGCGACTACTACGACGTCCTCGGCGTGAAGAAGGACGCCGAAGCGGCGGCCATCAAGAAGGCCTACCGGAAGCAGGCCATGAAGTTTCATCCCGACCAGAACCAGGATGACCCCAAGGCCGAGGAGAAGTTCAAGGAACTCGGGGAAGCCTACGAGGTCCTGAGCGACGAGGACAAGCGGGCGGCCTACGACCGCTACGGGCACGCGGCCTTCAAGGCGGGCGGCATGGGCGGCGGGGGCGGCGGCGGCGGCTTCGGGGGATTCGGCGGTTTCCACGACCCGATGGACATCTTCTCGCAGGTCTTCGGCGGGGCCTTTCGCGGCGGCGGTGGCGGGTTCGACGACCTCTTCGGCGGCGGGCGGCGCGACCAGCAGGCCCGCCAGCGCGGCAGCGACCTGCGCTACGACCTCGAGATCACCCTCGAGGAGGCGTCCCAGGGGGTTGAGAAGGAACTCGAGATCGAGAAATACGGGCCGTGCCGCACCTGCAAGAGCAGCGGATCGAAGAGCGAGGGCGGCGCGCGGACCTGCTCGACGTGCGGCGGCCGCGGGGTGGTCACCCAGCAGTCCGGGATCTTCGTGCGCCAATCGGCGTGTCCGGAGTGCCACGGGGCGGGCCAGGTGATTTCCGATCCGTGCCCGGCGTGCAAGGGCGAGGGCCGCGTGCAGGAGCCGGAGCGGATCAAGATCAAGATTCCGGCCGGGGTCGACGACGGGACGCGCCTGCGGTCGAGCGGAAACGGCGACGAGGGATTGCGGGGCGGGCCGGCGGGGGACCTCTACGTCTTCCTGCACGTCCGGAAGCACGACATCTTCCAGCGCCGCGGCGAGGACCTTTACTGCGAGGTTCCGGTATCGTTTGCGGTGGCGGCCCTCGGCGGGGAACTGGCGGTGCCGACGCTCGAGGGGCGGGCCTCCATCAAGGTGCCCCCGGGGACCCAGGGGGGCACGATCTTCCGGCTGAAGCATCGCGGCGTGCAGGACATCGGCAGCGGCCGCAAGGGCGACCTGCACGTCGAGGTGCGCGTCGAGGTCCCCACGAAGCTCAAGGGCGAGCAGAAGGAGAAGCTGCGCGAGTTTGCCGAATCGATCGGCGAGGAGAACTCGCCGCTGCATGAGGGGTTCCTCGAAAAGGCGAAGCGGTTCTTCAATATCTAGGGGAGCCGTCGATGGACCGCTTCTTCATCCCCCCGGACCGCTGGGAGGAGTTCCGCCTCGAGGGAGACGAGGCGCATCATTGCGCGCGGGTGATGCGCAAGGACGCCGGCGACGCCGTCGAGGTCTTTGACGGGGCCGGCCGCTGGGCGCGGGCCGAAGTCACGGCCGCGGGGAGCGACACCGTGGCGCTCGCGAAGCGCGAGGAGGGCCGCGGCGCGCCGCTCGTCCCGCAGGTCGGCCTGTGCG
>JABDMC010000256.1 GCA_013001695.1 Akkermansiaceae bacterium | reverse complement strand
ATTGTAGGGCGGGCGCCCCGCCTGCCAAAGGCCCAGCCAATCCCGCCCATCGGAACACCCGGGCGCATTGTAGGGCGGGCGGAGCGCCCGCCCTACAAATTCGTGAATGGATGGGAGGAGGACGCGGGTGACCGGCCTTCGGCAGGCGGAGCGCCCGCCCTACAGATTCGTGAATGGATGGGAGGAGGACGCGAGTGACCGGCCTGCGGCAGGCGGAGCGCCCGCCCTACAGATTCGTGAATGGATGGGAGGACGACGCGAGTGATCGGCCTGCGGCAGGCGGAGCGCCCGCCCTACAATTCGTGAATGGATGGGAGGACGGCGGGAGGTTCCTGAAAAACCCGCCGCCTCCACCACGTTTCCGCAGGGCGCACGCGCTTCGATCCCATGAAATCCATCCTGCCCGTTCTTCTGTGTCTTCTGGTTCTTCCCTCATCGCTCTCAGCAGCGGAGCCGCGAGGGGGTGAAGCGTCACGCTTCCCCAACGTCGTCATCTTCCTCGCCGACGACCAGGGGTGGGGGGACCTCAGCATCCACGGGAATACGAACCTCTCCACCCCGCACATCGATTCGCTCGGCAAGGACGGGGCGCGGTTCGAGCACTTCTACGTGTGCTCGGTGTGCGCCCCGACCCGGGCCGAGTTTCTCACCGGCCGCTACTTCCCCCGCACCGGGGTGCGCGGCGTTTCGACCGGCCAGGAGCGCCTCAATGCCGACGAGGTCACCATCGCGGACACCTTCAAGAAGGCCGGCTACGCGACCGGGGCATTCGGCAAGTGGCACAACGGCTCACAGCACCCCTACCATCCCAACGCCCGCGGCTTCGACGAGTACTTCGGCTTCACCTCCGGTCACTGGGGGAATTACTTCGATGCCTTCATCGAGCACAACGGGACCATGACCCGCAGCAAGGGATACCTCCCGGACGACCTCACCGACCATGCCATCAAGTTCATCCGGAAGAACAAGGACCGGCCCTTCCTGTGTTACGTCCCCTACAACATTCCGCACTCGCCGATGCAGGTGCCGGAGAAATACTGGAAGAAGTTCGCCGACGGGAGCGCCGTGAAGATGCGCCACCGCGACCCGGAGAAGGAGGACCCGCCGCACCTCCGCGCCGCCCTCGCGATGTGCGAGAACATCGACGCCAACGTGGGCCGCGTCCTCGAGACGCTCGACGACCTGCAACTGGCGGACGACACCATCGTGATCTACTTCTCCGACAACGGCCCCAACGGCTGGCGATGGAACGCCGGGATGAAGGGCAAGAAGGGCAGCATCGACGAAGGCGGGGTGCGCAGCCCCTGCCTGGTCCGCTGGCCCGCCAAGATCAAGCCCGGGACGAAGGTCCGGCAGATCGCGGGCGCCATCGATCTGCTCCCGACGCTCAGCGACCTCACCGGGGTGCCGATGATCAGCACGAAGCGCCTCGACGGCCGCAGCCTCAAGCCCCTGCTCCAGGGCGAAGCGGCGGACTGGAAGAACCGCTTCCTCATCTCGTTCCGCGGCGGCAGGAAGAAGAGCGGGCCGACGGTCAGCGTGCGCAACCAGCGGTATCGCCTCGATGCCGCCGGGAAGCTCTATGATATCAAGAGCGATCCCGGCCAGGAGAAGGACGTCGCCGCCGACCACCCCGAGGTGGTGCAGCGCATGAAGACCGCCGCCGGCAAGTTCATCGCGGAGGTGAAGGACCAGATCGGGCCCGACGACCGGCCGTTCCCGGTCGGGCACAGCGCCTCCACTCCCCTGCCGGCCCGCGACGGCGTCGCCCACGGCAGCGTGCAGCGCTCCGGCCGCGCCCCGAACTGCTCCTACTTCCTGAACTGGTCGAAGCCCGGCGACAAGATCACCTGGGACGTGGAGGTGGCGGAAGCGGGCGACTACGAGGTCGTGATCTTTCACGCCTGCCCGCCGGCCGACGTCGGCGCCACCTTCGAGGTGTCGCACAATGACGCCCGGATGACCGCCAAGGTCACCGGGGCCCACGACCCCCCGGCCTACGGGATGGAGAAAGACCGCACCCCGAACCGCGGCAGCGAATCCTACGTGAAGGACTTCAAGCCGATGAGCTTCGGGACCATCACGTTGAAGAAGGGCCGCGGCCCCCTCACCCTCCGGGCCGTCGAGGTCCCCGGCAAGCAGGTCATGGAGGTGCGCCTCCTGTTCCTGAACCGGAAGTAGAGGCCGGCCGCCGTGAACCACCTCTCGCATCCCGAGCCCGGATGTTTGTAGTTCCGCCTTCAGGCGGCTACGAGCTACGTGTCACGGATGGAACGGGCGCGGCCGCCGGGGCCCCGTGAGCTTCCGACGAACGCGAACGAAATAATCCGACTCCCTCTTCCGCCTGAAGGCGGAACTACATGCATCTGAACCCGGCGGCGGTCGTAGATTCGCCGCGAAAGGAGGATCGATCGCGGGGGGTATCCCATACACGCCTAACCGGACCCAAAACATGAAGCGTCTCTTCCTCGCCCTCCTCGCCGCCTGCTGCTCGCTCCCCGCCGCCTCGGCGCAGTCGAAGCCCACCCTTCGGCCAGCCCAGGATTCTCCCAACATCCTCCTCATCTACACCGACGACCAGGGGTCGATCGACGCCAACTGCTACGGCGCCGGCGACCTCGTCACGCCCGCCTTCGACCGACTCGCGAAACGCGGGGTGCGCTTCACCCAGATGCTCGCCCCCGCCGCGATCTGCTCGGCGTCGCGCACCGGCTTGCTGACCGGGCAGATCCCCATGCGGGCCGGGGTGCCGGGGAACGTCTCGTCGCAGGAGGGGAAGCGCGGCCTCGAGACCCACCTGCGCCTGCTCCCCGAGCTGCTCCGCGACGCCGGCTACCGGACCCACCACGTCGGGAAGTGGCACCTCGGCTACACCCCCGACACCATGCCGAACGGCCAGGGGTTCGATTCGTCCTTCGGCCACATGGGCGGTTGCATCGACAACTACTCGCATTTCTTCTACTGGCAGGGGCCGAACCGCCACGACCTCTGGCGCGACGGGAAGGAAGTCTGGCACGACGGCGAGGGCTTCGGCCACCTCATGCTCGACGAGGCCAAGAAGGTCATCGACCAGGATTCGGCGAAGCCTTTCTTCATCTACTGGGCGATCAACTGGCCGCACTACCCGCTGCAGGGGTTCGACAAGTGGCGGGCGCACTACGCGAAGAAGGGGCTCGATTCGCCGCGCGACAAGTACGCCGCCTTCGTCTCCAGCATGGACGAGCTCATCGGCGAGGCGCTCGATCACCTCGAGGCGGCCGGCAAGACGAAGGACACCATCGTGATTCTCCAATCCGACCACGGGCACTCGGTGGAAGACCGCACCTTCGGCGGCGGCGGAAACTCGGGACCCTACCGCGGCCACAAGGGGTCGTTTCTCGAGGGCGGCCTGCGCGTCCCGTCGATCGTGAGCTGGCCCGGCACCCTGCCGGAGGGGGAGGTCCGCGGGCAGTTCGTGACCGGCTGCGACTGGTTTCCGACGCTCGCGGCGTGGGCCGGGGCAAGGATCCCCGCGGACCGGAAACTCGACGGCAAGAACATCGACGCCGTGATCCGCGACGCGAAGGCGCCGTCGCCCCACGCGCACCACTTCTGGACGTCGGACTTCAGCGCCAACCGGAAGAGGACCCCGTGGGCGGTGCGGTCGGGTGACTGGAAACTCCTGCATTACCCGAAGGATCAGGTCACGCCGTGGCCGCAGGGCCCGCCGCAGTACTTCCTCGTGAACCTCGCGGAGGATATCGGCGAAACGACCAACCTCGCGAAATCCCATCCGGAGGAGCTGAAACGGCTGAAAGCGATCGCGGAGGAGTACCAGAATGACCTCCTGCCGGACTACAAGGCGGCGCGGGAACAGCGGTAGGGGGCCTGTCGTTTGGCTCCGAAGGAACGCAGCGAATCAGGGTTCACCCCGGAAACAAGGGGACCCCGGAGTTCCAGAAGCCCCAAACGGGACGCCGGCAACTGCTCGAAACCCCCGTCGCCTCCGCCCCTTCGGGGCTCTTCTTCAATCAGCCGGACGTCAAATCCACCCCCTCCAACCCGAACAAGGGCGCCGCTGCGAGGAGGTGCCGGTCGTTCGAGTAGATCGTGCGGTGCCCGGCCACCGATGCGGTCGCGAGGTGCAGGGCATCCGCGGCCCGCAGGAACGTGTCCGCCGGAGCCTGGCGATAGACGCCATCCACCCGGGCCATCACCTCCGAGGTGAGCGGGAGCCACTCGATCCCACCGTCCCGGCCATCGATCAGGAACTGGTCGAGCAGGGTATTGATCGTCCCGCGTTCCGCTCCTTCGCGGAACTTGCGGTGTGCCGCCGCGAGGAATTCCACCTTGCCGTGCAGGGCACAGGAGATGCCCGGGGTTGACGACGCGAATTCGCGAACCGCCTCGAAGCCTGCATCGTCCCAGTAGAGCCGGAAGAGAAAGGCGGTGTCGAAGTATGCCTCCTCCTCAGCGGGCATCGCGCTCCTCCGAAACTGCGGCTGTGGAATCGGTCCCGCCGGTGAAGGCACCCACGGCGCGCAACTTGCGAAAGGCCGGAAGCAATGTCCGCCGGGCAAAGTAGGGCGCGGCTTCCTCCGCCACCCGACCGGTCCCCGCCAGCTCGCGCTCGAGCGAGGCGATCACCAGTTCTCGAAGGGTCCCCCCCTCCTCCACCGCCCGGATCTTGGCGCGGCGATACAAAGAGTCCGGAATCTCCACGGTGAGCTTCATGGCAGCATGATACAGGAATACGGGAATACGGCAAGCCGTATCACGCGCCCCATGCGCTACCCGATCGGCCCAAAAACCGTGGGCAATCCGGCCCGGACCGGGAGTAATAGGGTGGATGGACGCATCCGAGGACAGGAACTACGAGGATTTCGTGAGGCTCTTCACGCATCACGAGCCGAAGCTGCGCGCCTTCGTGCGGTCTCTCCTGCCGACCTGGGAAGACGTCGATGAGGTCATGCAGGAGACCAGCCTCGTCCTCTGGCGGAAGTGGAGCGAATTCGACCCGTCCACCGACTTCATGAAATGGGGCTGCGTGGTGGCGCGCTTCGAGGTCCTCAAGCACCGCCGGCGCAAGGCCCGCGACCGGCACGTCTTCGACCCCGACCTCATCGAGATTCTCGCCGCGGAGGGCGCCGACGAAGTCGAGGCGCTCGACGCCCGGCGGAAGGCGCTCGATTCCTGCCTGCAGCAATTGCCGGAGAACCAGCGCCGGCTCGTCATGGCGGCCTACGCCCCGGGACGCACCATCAAGGAGATCGCCGCCCAGGCCGGGAAGTCGGCCACCGCCCTCTACAAGACGCTCAACCGGGTCCGCACCGCCCTCCTCGAATGCGTCGAGCGAAGCACCCGGAAGGAAGGACTGGCATGAACGACGATTTCAAAGCCCTCGTCGAAGACTACTGCAACGGCACGCTCGACGACGCCGCCTTCACGCGCTTGCAGGAGATCCTGCGAAACGATCCCGATGCCCGCGGCTTCTTCCGCAACTACCTGAATCTCGATACCGCGCTCTACGATGCCGCCTCGGTGGAGGTGGAGGCCGGCGCGAACGCATGGCAGGCGACGACGACGGCCGGCGCCCCGGCCACCGGTTGGGCGAACACATGGATGCCGGCCGCCGCCGCGGTGGCGATCTTCCTCGTGGCCGGAACCCTCGTCATGGTTCCCCGCGCCCTGCAGGTCGGAAGCTCTCCCGCCGCCGAGGACGTCTCGAGCGGTTTCGCGATCCTCACCGAACTGATCGATGCCGAGTGGCAGGACGGATGCCACCCGCACGCCGTGGGCGATGCCCTCTCGACCGGCCACCTCATGCTCAAGTCCGGCGTCGCCCAGATCGAGTTCTACAGCGGCGCCACCGTCCTGCTCGAAGGCGAATCGGACTTCGAGATCATCTCGGCGCAAAGGGCCCGCTGCCATCGCGGGAAACTGCGCGCCACCGTGCCGCCCGCGGCGCGGGGATTCACGATCGGAACGCCCGAGACCGAGATCGTCGACCTCGGCACCGAGTTCGGCCTCACGGTCGGCAAGAATGGCGCCTCCGAGGTGCACGTCTTCGACGGCGAAGTGGAACTGCACGAGGACGGCAGCGCCGTGAAGTCGCTCAAGAAGGGCGAGGCGATCTCGCTCGGCGACGGCGCGCCCATGCCCGCCGACACGAACGCCTTCGCCACCCTCGGGAGCTTCGCGCAGCAGTCGGAAGAGGAGCAGCGCGCCCGCTTCGACCGCTGGAAGGAACACAGCCTGCAACTTCGCGAGGATCCGCGCCTCATCGTCTATTACCCCTGCGACCGGCCCGGGTCGGGGCAGCGCCGCGTCATCAACGAGGCCGGCGATGCCGAACGCCGCGGCGCGATGGTCGGCGTGACCCGCACCGAGGGGCGCTGGCCGTGGAAAAGCGCCGTCGAATTCCGCCGCCCCGGGGACCGCGTCCGCCTCTTCATCCCCGGCGAATACGCGTCCCTCACGCTCGCCTGCTGGGTGCGCCTCGACAGCGTCGACCGCATGTGGAATTCGCTCTACCTCACCGACGGATACGAACAGGGGGAGGTCCACTGGCAGATCACGGACGGCAAACTCGCCTACTCGATGAAGATCCGCGACGAGGGGAATCCGAAGCAACACCTCTACTTCTCGCCGGTGTTCTGGACGCCGGAACTGAGCGGTCGATGGATCCACCTCGCCACCGTCTACGACGCCGGCAGGACCGAGGTGGTCCACTACCTCAATGGCGAGGAACTCAGTCGCGAAACAGCGCGTCCGGAGGCGGTCGTGAAGACGACCCGCTTCGGCGCCGGCGAGATCGGCAACTGGGGGCTCTCCATCCACCGCACCGACCCCGAGTTCGTCATCCGGAGTTTGAACGGCCTCATGGACGAGTTCGCCATCTTCAACGGGGCCCTCTCGCCCGCCGAAATCCAGGAGATGCACGACGCCGGGTCGCCGAATTGACTGCTACCATGAAACGCGATGCCCAAGCCCCGGCGGCAACATATCCTGGCCGGCCCACCACCGCCCCGGCAGGGGCGACAGATCCTGCCCCGCCAACCACCACCCCGGCAGGGGCGACAGATTTTGCCCCGCCAACCACAGCCCCGGCAGGGGCGAAACATCTTAGCCGCGGGTGCCAACCCGCGGAACATGGAGGTCCAAATTTCCAGAGCCCCGGCAGGGGCGACACAACCCGCCGGATTCACCGCTTGCTCCCACGATACCTTTTTGCTTCGCCCCTCCCGGGGCTCTCTGTCT
>JABDMC010000254.1 GCA_013001695.1 Akkermansiaceae bacterium | reverse complement strand
CGTGGGCGTCGTAGGCGGCCTTGAGGCGTTTCACGATGCCGGGGTGCATGGCGGCGAGGTTCTTCGTTTCGCCGATGTCGGCCACGGTGTCGTAGAGCTGCACCGGGTCGGGGGACGGGCGGCCTTCCCTCCGGTCGCGCTTCCCGCCCTTGCCTTCCGGCCACGGATAGAACTTCCACTTCCCGGAACGCACCGTCCCGGGTCCGTGCATGAGGACGTAGTGGTCGTGCGGGCTCCGGGCGCCCTCCTTGCCGGTCATCAGCGCCGAGATGTCCTTCCCGTCGATCTTGCGGTCCGGCAGCTTGCCGCCGCAGAGGTTCACGAGCGTCGGCATGAGGTCGATGGAGGCCGCGACCTCGGTGCAGACCGATCCCGCGGGAATCCGGCCGGGCCACCACATGAGGGTCGGTTCGCGGATGCCGCCGTCGTAGACGCTCCCCTTCTTGGCGCGGAGCGGGAGCGAGGACCCCACCGCGGCGCCGTTGTCGCTGGTGAAGATGACGAGCGTCTTCTCCGCGATGCCGGCGTCCTTCACGGTTTGCAGGATCTGCCCCACCGACCAGTCGACTTCCTCGATGGCGTTGTGGATCAGCTGCTTCTCCGGGTTGTCGAAGGCCTTCGACACCGCCAGCGGCAGGTGCACCATGGTGTGCGGGAGTTAGAGGAAGAAGGGCTTCTCCCTGTGCGCCGTGATGAAGCGAACGGCCTCCTCGGTGTAGCGCTTCGTGACGGTGGTCTGGTCGACGGGATACTCGATGACCTCCTCGTCGCGCATGAGCGGCACCCAGTTCCTCTTCCGGTGACCGGCCTTGACCTCCTCGCGCGTCAGCCCCTCGCGCACCACGAGGTCCTCGGCGAGCGTGTTGGCGGGGTCGATCCACATGTCGTTCGAATAGGGAATGCCGTAGTAGGAATCGAACCCCTGGTAGGTCGGGAGGCACGGCGGCAGGTGGCCGAGGTGCCACTTGCCGACGCAGGCGGTCTTGTATCCGGCATCCTTCAGCATGTCGGCGAGGGTGACTTCCTCCGGGTGGAGGCCGTCGTTGCTGTTGGGAAAGAGGACGGCCTTCATGCCGAGCCGCTGGTAGTGGCAGCCGGTCAGCAGCGCCGTCCGCGACCCGGAACACACGGCGCAACCGACGTAGAAATCGTGAAAGCGCCGCCCTTCCTTCGCCATCCGGTTGAGGTGCGGCGTCTTCGCCTTGGTGCCGCCGTTGAACTCGACGTCGCCGAAGCCCATGTCGTCGATGAAGATCAGGATGACGTTCGGCCGGTCTTGGGCGTCCCGGGGAGCCGCAAGGAGCGGGAGGCAGGTGGCAAGGAGCAGGAGGACGGTGCGCATGGATTTCAACTAGTTGGAGTTCTTGAGGTGGACGGTGAAGAAGGCGGCCGCGAAGTCGATGTATTGGTCGAACCATTCCTGGCGGCCGAGGAAGCCGTGGGGCGCCCCGGCGATGACCTTCAGGGAAGAGGGAACGCCGATCCCGGCGGCCTTCTTGCGAAAGCTGTCGGCCCGCGTGCTCGGGTCGTCGGATTCCCCGGTGACAAAGGCCACGGGGGGATCGGCCGCGTCGAGGTGATGCAGCGGCGAGGCGAGACGGTAGGTGGCGCGGACGTCGTCGAGGCTTCCCCCGAGGAATTGGCGCCAGATCTTCCCGCGTCCCTCGACGGCGGAAATTTCACGGGTCCGCGGCGAGAGGAGGTCGGTCTGGGCGCCCATGGCAACGGCCGCCTGGATGGTGCTGTCGACCCCGGGATTTCCGCCGGCGCCCTCGAGGGCGTCGACTCCGCCGGAGGTGGCCAGCAGCGCGGTGAGGTGTCCGCCGGCCGAGAGGCCCGTGGCGCCGATGCGGTCCGGATCGACCCCGAACCTGGCGGCATGGGCGCGCATCCACCGCACCGCCGCCTTGCAGTCGTGAATGGCGGCCGGGAAGGGGGCCTCGCCGCTCAGCCGGTAGGAGATGGTGACCGCCACGAAGCCGCGGTCCGCGAGCGCCATCGCCACCTTGCCGTGGCTGGTGCGGTCGCCCTTGAACCACCCGCCGCCGTGGATGCACACGATGCCGGGCAGGGGCTCGTCCGCATCGGCCGGACGGTAGAGGTCGAGCTCCAGGGTGCGGGTTCCATACTGCGCGTAGGGCACCCCGTGATGGGCTTCAAGGCCGAGCTGCACGTCCGCCGGAATGGCCGTCCGCGCGTCCGCATCCCGGACCTCCCCGGCCGGCCGGGCCGCGCGGCGCATCTCTTCCTGGAAGAGGATCGCCATGCCGCGCAGCTTGCGGCTCACCGGGCCGTTGCGCACCGGCTTTGTTTCACCGGGGTCCGCGGTGAGGTTGTAGAGGGTGGGCGACGGATGAAGGTGGAGCTTCCATGGCCCGGAACGCACCGCGGCGAGCGCTCCTTGGCTGCCGTGATAGAAGAAGGCGTTCTGGTACTCGACCCGCTTCACCAGTTCCGCCCATTCGCCGGGCGGGTTCCACGGACGGCGGAGCGGGAGGTTCGAATTCAGGGAGATCCCGGGCTTCGGCAGCGGGATCGTGTCGGTCGCGCCCGTGAGGAGGGTGCTGAGGTCGCGGCCATCGAGGACGCGCGCCGGGGGGACCGCGATGCCCGCCATCGTCGCAAGGGTCGGATACCAATCCATGGCGTGGACCACCGCCGGCGACTCGTGGCCGCCGCGGATTCCCAACCCCGGTCCCCACGCAATGCAGGGCACCCGGATTCCACCCTCGTAGGTCGACAGCTTTCTCCCCTGGATCGGCTGGCGCGGGTTGCGCCCCGGTCCGCGCCCATTGTCGGAGGCGTAGACCACGATGGTGTTCTCCGCGAGGCCCTTGCTCGCAAGGTGATCCATGAGGCGGCCGGTGTGATGGTCGATCTCCCGGATGGCATCGCCGTAATCGCCCCACTCCGAGGTCCCCTTGAAATCGTCCCCGACGCCGAGCGGCTTGTGGAGCATGGTGTGGGGGAGGTACACGAAGAACGGCCGCTCCGCGTTGCGGTCGATGAACTCGATGGCCTCGTCGGTGTAAAGGCGGGTGAGCTCGGCGGGGTCGGCGGGACGCTTCACGACCTCGCCGTTGCGGAGGAGCGGCACGCCCCCCTGGTCATCGAAATAGACCACCTCCACGGGGTCGAGGTTGTGCAGAAGCCCGAAGTAGTGGTCGAACCCCTGCCGCCGCGGGAGGAACGGCTCTTCGAAGCCGAGATGCCACTTCCCGATGCAGGCCGTGGCATAGCCGTTGGCCTTGAGGAGTTCCGCGATGGTCAGTTCGCCGGGATGGATGCCGTGGCGGGAATCGGCGCGGTGCACCCAGGTGGCATTGCCCACGCGCCGCGGGTAACAACCGGTGAGCAGTCCCGCCCGCGACGGGCTGCAGATCGGCGCCGCCGCGTAGTAGTCGGTGAAGCGCACCCCCTCCCTGGCGAGTCGGTCGAGGCGCGGGGTCTTCACTTCGGTGGCGCCGTAGCAGCCGAGGTCGTAGTAGCCCTGGTCGTCGACCAGGATGAAGATGATGTTGGGGCGCTCGTCCGCGCCGAGCACCGAAGCGAGGAGCAGGTGGCAGGTGGCGAGGACCAGTGCGGCGTGCTGCATGGGTTGAGGTAGCGGAGCTGTTTGCGGATCCGAAATTGTTGGAGAGGCGGGGGATGATCCGATCCGATCGGTTGGGACTTGGGCATACTTAGTAAGGCGCCAATCCCGCCTACCTTTCCGGGGATTGTGCGGAACGCCCTCGTGCCGGAAAAAACAAGGCCAAAGCCCCGGCAGGGGCGTGACATCATAGCCGCTGGTGAAAACCAGCGGACCCTGCGGACCCGACGAATCCGGAGCCCCGGGAGGGGCGAAAGAAACCGGCGATCGCGATTCGCGTGTGCTCAGCGGCGGCATCTGTCGCCCCTCCCGGGGCTTGGTCTCTCACGGCGCCCATCGACCGCGGGTTTGCACCCGCGGCTAGGATCTGTCGCCCCTGCCGGGGCCCGATGCCACGCCCCTTCCGGGGCTCGATGCCACGCCCCTTCCGGGGCTCAATGCCACGCCCCTGCCGGGGCTCGATGCCACGTCCCTTCCGGGGCTCTAGTCGAAAATCGGGTAGAAGGTGTGGAAGGCCTTCTCACCGAAGTCGGCGGGGTCGTTGAAGCGCCGGTGACGGTCGAGGCCGTCGATCTGCGCCATCTCCGCGTCGGTGAGGGCAAATTCGTAGATCGCGATGTTCTCCCGGAGGTGGTCCGCGGACTGCGTCTTCGGGATCGGGACCGTTCCGCGCTGCAGCGCCCACCGGAGGACGACCTGCGCGGGTGTCTTCCCGTGGGCCGATGCGATGGCGGTCACGACCGGGTCATCGAGGACGCGTTCGTCGGCGCCGGCCATGTCGAGCGGGATGTAGGAGTCGGCCCCGAGCGGCGAGAAGGCCGTGACCGCGATGGCCTCCTCCTTGCAGTAACGCACGAGGCGCGGCTGGGTGAGGTAGGGGTGCAACTCGACCTGGTGCACCGCGGGGCGGATCTGCGCGTAGGAGAGAACGTCGCGCAGCAGCGAGATGTTCAGGTTGCACACCCCGATGCGTTTCACGAGGCCGGCGCGCTGGAGTTCCTCCATCGCCCCCCAGGTGTCGGCGTAGGGGACCTTGATGGGTTTCATGGCGGGATTCGCGGCGTCCGGGTCGTGGAACCACTCCGGCGGGTAGCGTTCCTCGAACGGGACGAAGGCCAGGGCGATCGGGAAGTGCACGAGGTAGAGGTCGAGGTGGTCGAGTTGCAGGTCCTTCAGCGACCGTTCGCAGGCGGCGCGGACGTGCCGCGGTTCGTGGTAGGTATTCCAGAGCTTGGAGGTCACCCAGAGGTCGTCCCGGGTGGCGGGGCCGTTCGCCAGGGCGGCCGCCAGTCCCGCCCCGACGTCCGCCTCGTTGCCGTAGTCGCAGGCGCAGTCGAAGTGGCGGTAACCGGCCTTCACGGCGTCCTCGATGACGCCCGGGGCGCGGTCCTTCGGGATCTTCCAGGTGCCGAGCCCGAGGGTCGGGAACCGGCCGCCGTCGGCGAGGGTGAGGGAGGAGTCGCTCATGGTTTCCGCGTCCGTAGCGGATGCGCCGCGCTTCGGCAAGCCTCACCCGGCGCCGGCACCCGCAGGCGCGCCGGAACTCGGATGCACGCTGAGGCGCGGACTGCCGACAGACCTCCCCCGGCGCGAAGCATCCCCGGCCGTTGTCCCTTCTGTCAGGAGTCCGGGCTTCAGCCCGCATGACCAGCCACCCTGTCTCTTCGCGCCTGACTTGGATGCACGCTGAAGCGTGAACTCCTGACAGACCTCCAACCTGCGCGAAGCATCTTCGGTCGTTGCCCCGCCTGGTTCAGCGCGTCCGCCCGTCATCCCCCGCCGCGGCCCTGGCCTCCTTCAGAAGGAACTCCAGCGCGGGTTTCGCCTTGGGGTCACCGAGCCGGTCGGTCGTCTCCATCCGATCCTCGGCGAGATCGTAGAGCGCGAAGGGGTGCAGCTCGCCCTTGAAGGCGAAGCGGTGGTCGAGGAAGAGCTTCCACTCGCCGGGGACGGGGGCTGCATTCGAGCGCACCGCCACCACGGCGCGCTTGTCGGAGAGCTTCTTCGACGCCGCGTTGTGATCGTTCGGAAACAGTGGCGGGCGCGGCCCGAAGGCCGCGCCGCGGAAGGCCGCGAGTTGCGAGTGGCTGTCCTCGGCGCCCGCCTCGCCCTTCGCCGGGTCGGGGAGCGGCTTGCCGACAATCTCCGCCACGGTGGCGAAGAGGTCGTTGAGACCCAAAAGGCGCGTGCAGGTCCGCCCGGGGGTCTCCGGGTTGCCGTCGCCGACCCCGCCGGCCGGCCACGACGCCAGGAACGGGACGCGGTGGCCGCCTTCGAAGGTCGACCCCTTGTTGCTGCGCAGCGGGCCGGTGGCGGTCTTGGCCTTGCTCTCGGCCCCGTTGTCGCTGGCGAAGATGAAGAGGGTGTTGTCGACGAGCTTCCGACCCGGGCGCCGCGGGTCGGGGAGTTGCAGGTAATCGAAGAGGAGGCCGATCTGGACGTCGTTCTCGAAGATGTAATCGAGGCGCCTGCTCCCGGTCGGCTTTCCATTCACGAACTTGCCGGCCCCCGCGACCGTCCTGCCGCCGATCGACTTCGCCGGGGTATGGGGCGTGTGGTTTGACGGCGAGGCGAAATACAGGAAGAACGGGTCGCCGGCCTCGTTGGCGCCGCGGAGGAACTCGAGCGCCGTCTGGTGCAGCCGCGGGCCCATCTCGTCCAGGACGTAGCTGCCGTCGAGCTTCTTCCCGTCGCCGGTGGCGCCGACGACCCGCCGGTTGTGGATCCACCCGGGGCCGATGCGCTGGTCCGGACGGTTGCGCTGCTGCCCGTTCGGGCCGGACGTCCCGTGGCTCCGTGAGGTGCCGTAAAAGAAGTCGAACCCGTGGTCGACCGGGCTGTCGGCGAGCGGCTGGGTGAGGTCGGCATCGTCCCAGCCCGCGGCGGGGGTTCCATCCGGCTTGCGATAGGTCAACCCGAGGTGCCACTTCCCGACCATCCCGGTCCGGTAGCCGGCGTCGCGCAGGAAGGTGGCGATGGTGGGGCGGTCCATCGGGATGAGCGGATCGCCGTGCACTCCGAAGAGGACCCAGTGCTTCAGGCGCGTCCGCCAGCAGTAGCGTCCGGTCATCAGGGCGTAGCGCGTGGTGCTGCACCGGCTGTGCGGCGAGTGAGCGTCGGTGAAGCGCACCCCCATGGCGGCGAGGCGCTCCATGTGCGGCGTGTGCAGTTGCTCGCCCTCCTTGTTGCCGGTCCAGTCGCGGTAGGCGGAGGTGTCGCCCATCCCCATGTCGTCCGCGAGGAAGACGATGACGTTCGGGAGGCGTGTGGCGTCATCCCCCGGCGGCTCCGCCCCCGCCTCCCGCGCCGATGCCGCGGGCCATGGCGCGGCGAGGAGAATGCCGAACAACCGGATGCTGAGGACGAGAATGCGCACGAGATGTGAACGTGGCGAAGGATTGTCCTGTTTCGGAAATGTGTCCACGGTTTAGGGTCGCGGCAAGGTGCGGATCATTGCAGTCGGCGATATTCATGGCTGCCGGGCGTCGCTCGAGGCGCTCGCGGACTACGCGGAGTTCTCCCCGGACGACACCATCGTCACGGTCGGCGACTACGTCGACCGCGGACCGGACACCAAGGGGGTCATCGACCTGCTGCTCGCCTGGCAACGGCAGCGGAGGATGGTGTGTCTCATGGGGAATCACGAGATCATGATGCTGGAGGCCCGGGAGTCGCGGGAGGCCCTCCTGTTCTGGATGGCCGAGGGCGTCGGCGGCGAGGAGACCCTGCAGAGCTACGGAGCGGAAACCCTGGACGACATTCCGGAGGCGCACTGGGAGTTCATCGCCTCGGGCCTGCCATATTACGAAACCGACGGGCACATTGTCGTGCACGCCGGGCTGCGGGCGCCCCTTCCGCTCGACCGGCAGTTGCCGCAGGCGCTATTCTGGCAGCGTCTCGAGCAGGCGAGGCCGCACTGCAGCGGCAAGACCGTGATCTGCGGCCACACCTCCCAGAAGAACGGGCTCCCGGTGAACCTCGGCCACACGGTCTGCATCGACACCTGGGCGTGCGGGGACGGCTGGCTGACCGCCCTCGACCTTGCGACCGGAACCTACTGGCAGACGAACGAACGCGGCGACCGCCGCATGGGAGACATCGCGGAATTGTAGGGCGGCCGCCCCGCCTGCCCGGGGGCCAGACGGAAATGCCAACCGGAATGCCAAGATGGTTTGTAGGGCGGGCGCCCCGCCTGCCGCGGCCCGGACGGAAATGCCAACCGGGTGGCCAAGATGGTTTGTAGGGCGGGCGCCCCGCCTGCCGCGGCCCGGACGGAAATGCCAACCGGAACGCCAACAAGGAATTGTAGGACGGGCGCGGCGTTCCCGGGGGCTTGGTGGTCCGGTTTCGGCAGGCGGGGCGCCCGCCCTACAATGCGGGCGCGGCGTTCCGGGGGGCTTGATGGTCCGGTTTCGGCAGGCGGGGCGCCCACCCTACAAT
>JABDMC010000251.1 GCA_013001695.1 Akkermansiaceae bacterium | reverse complement strand
GCCGCTACGAGGGCGTGGGAGTGGTAGCGGAAGGCTTGCGCCTTCCGGCAATCGAGCCGTTCCCGACCACCGGAACACCCCGCCGGTCGGCACGGGCAACCGTGCCGCTACGAGGGCGTGGGAGTGGTAGCGGAAGGCCTGCGCCTTCCGACAATCGAGCCGTTCCCGAACACCGGAATACCCGGCCACTCGGCCCGGGCAGCCGGGCCGCTACCAGGGATGGCCGCTTCATTCCGGCTTGAACTCGCGGCGCTCGAGGATGCGGAAGCGGTAGAAGTCGTCCACGGTCTTCTTCTCCCCGCGGGCCGCGAAGTCGACGCGGTCGAGGTCGGGGTCATTGGGGTCGACGAAGCGCTCGATGAGGGCCGAGCCGCGGCGGGAGGCGCGCACCGTGATGTCGTCGGTGGTGAAGCGGGCCGGATCGGTGCCGGCGATGGAGATCTTCTCGACGCGGAAGTGGGACCGGAAGACATTGGATTTCGTGGTGACCCGCCCGTAGATGTTGGCGTAGGGCCGTTCGCGGGTGTTGTCGCCGGTCAGGAGGTGGCCCTTCCAGAACGAGCCGTCGGTGTAGTTCGCGAGCGACTCGCTTTCGCGCACGAGGTGGACCTCGCAGATTTCCGAGGCGGAGCGGAAGACCTCGCCCTTCTCGAAGCGCTCCTCGAACTGGCGGAGGGTCTCCCCGGGATCGATCTTCCTGCGCGCCAGGCCCGCGGTCCTTTCGAGCGTTCTCCATGAGCGCTGCGATTTCGCGTCGAGGTTCTTCTCGGTGGGGAGCCACGGGTGGTCGGATGTCTCGTGGTCCCACAGCTTGTAGCCGCGCGAATGCTGGTTGGGGAGGGCGAGCGGCATTTCCGACTTGAGCACCCCGTGCATGGCGGTGGCGCGCGTGATCCAGGTGAACGGCGCGATCTGGTAGTTCAGGTTCACCTTGCCGGATGTCGAGAACGGCTCGCTGATGGGGTAGGGCTCGATGACGGGCATCCAGAAGAGGTCGAGGAGGAGGTGGTCGGGCGGGTCCTCGGCGCCCGGGTGGCCGTCCTGCGGCCGGAAGAGGAGCGTCTGCCACGGCTGGTCGCGCTTCACCCCGGTGGGAAGCGAGCCGAGCATGCCCGGGGACGGCATGAGGCGGTTCGGCGAGAAGATGACCTCCGTCGGGTTGCTGTAGTTCCACGCGAAGTAGGAGTAGCCGGCCTTGCCCGCGACGTTGCCTTCATCGGGCTTGTTGATGTAGGCCCCGTCGGTGATCTGGGCGCAGCCGTTGTCGAAATCGCCCCACTTGTTGTGCTCGCCGGAACCGACGGGGACATCGGGGAGGCGCGAGAAGTGGTAGTCGGCGTCGGTGAGCTGCGTGCCCTCGTCGTCGGGGAGCGTGACGAGGGTCCCGTAGCCGTCGCGGTAGGTCACCCCGGGCTCATTGGCGAACCCGAAGAGAAGTTGCGTTCCCTGGGTGTCGGCGAAGAGGTGGTCGAGGAGGTGGCCCTGGTCGTCGTAGAAGTGGTTCGGCTTGAAGAGCTCGGGCCCGACCTCGACTTGCGCGGCGACGTGGCGGTTGTCGCCGTGCCACGGGGAGAGGGTGCGGACCACGTCTTCGGCCCGGAAGACGCCGCCCTGCTTGAAGCCCGCCGGGCCGGTGGTCGGCGGCCACTGGCGGCTCCGGGAGCGATACTCCGGCCCGGGGACGTGGGGGCAACGGGTGGTGAACGAGTAGCGGCTCGCGAACGACCACCAGGCGTTGACCGTCGTGCTGCCGCATCCCCGGAACTTCTCGGTCCCGGTCTTGACGAGGCGGGGGACGGGGAAGGTCTCGGAGGGAAAGTCGACCTTGATGGTCTGCGTGAGGTTCTTGCGCTGGATCCCGTTCAGGTAGATCTTGATGGTGATCTCGCCCCCCGAAAAGGCCATGGTGGGCCGCGCCCCGGACTTGCCGCTGAGCTTGAGGGCCTGCCTCCCGAGCGGGCTGAGAAACGGGTAATTCTTCCCGGTGTCCTGGATGAAGGTGCGCACGCCCTGGGGACCGCCCCACGAGCGTCCGTGCCAGCTCGCCCCGAAACTCCGTCGCGGCGTGTAGGTCACCTTGTCGCGGGCGAAGAGCCGCTGGCCGTCGATGGAGAGCTGGTCGAGCCCGCTGACCTCGTAGGCGAGGTTCTGGTTGAGGGTGAAGAACCCCTGGGCGGGGGCGAAGGGTTCCATGAGCAGGGCGGCTTCCACCAGCACCTCGCCGCGGCCGAGGGTCCCGTTGGGGCTTCGCTGCCCCCGGTAGACTTCCTCGCCGCCGTCGCCCGCGCAGATGAAGTGCAGGCCGACTTCGGAGATGGTATGGTAACGGCCGAACCCCTGCACCGGGCGCCGGCCGACGCTCAACCGCAGGGGCGCGACCTGCCCGTTCTGGCCGGAGAACTTGAAGCGCGGGTTGGTGGTGTCCCGCAGGTTGGTGCAGCGGATGTAGTCGAGCACCGCGGCGCACACCTGCGGGTGATCCTCGTTCCAGCGGCTTTGCAGGGAGGCGCCGTAGCCGGGGACCGGCCGGGAGGTGAGGTCGAGGAGGTAGTTCCACAACTGCGGGTTGCGGCCCAGCCGGGCGTCCGACCCGGGGTCCAGGGGACTTCCGTGCTGCACGGAAAACGACTTGTCGCCGATGGTGGCGCAGAAGACCGAGAGCTTGTCGAAGATGGTGCGCTGCCTTTCGGACGGCCCCACCGGCCACATTGAAATCCGCGGGAGGCCGAAGAGATTGACCTCCGGGGCGCGGCTCTGGGCGGTCAGGAAGAACTGGCCGGTGCGCACGAGGGTGGGGGTCACGAGGCGGGACGAGCGGCCCCGGTCGGGGTCGAAGAGGAACTCATCGACCGTGGCGAAGAGGCGGTCGGAGTCGAGACGCACCGCGGCCTTGGGGTCCATCCGGACGGTGCCGCCCTGCGATCCGCCGCCGGCCACGCGGGGCAGGATTTCGTAGATGTCCTCCTTGGTGCGCTGATCGATCGACGCGCGGCCGGGAGCGAGGACCGGGCTGAGGGCCGTGGTGTAGGGGTGCCCGGGATAGCGCTGGAACTCCTTCTGGAACGGCTGGTAGGTGCCGTAGGCGAGGTCCTCCTTCGAGATCATGCGCGGGGTGTCCCACGGCGTCGGTTCGCTGGCGGTGTTGACGTTGAGCTTGCAGCTTTCGTCGTCGGTCCAGAAGGCGACACGCGAGACCACGGGGTTTTGCGGCGTGGCGGCGGCCACCACCACCTGCCGGCCGGACCCGGCGGAGGGATGCAGGCTCCCGTCGCGGAGGACGTAGAGCCAGCGGACCGGCATGGGCGCGGGCTGGTCGGGAGTGGCGCCGGGGGCGGGATCGAGCGCGAACCCGTCGAAGGCCGCGGTGGGATCGACGACGGGATACACGAGGCTGTCGACCTGCCCGTCGCCGTCGGGGTCGAGCCTCGCGGGTTCGTTCATGTCGACCCAGGTTCCGGATTCGTCCCGCCAGCCGTCGGGCGGGGCGTCGTCCCCCGGCTTCCAGTCGTCCGCGACCATGGCCTCCGCCGAGTAGAGCTTGAAGACCCTGCGGAGTTCGCCGCCCGGGCCGTAGCGGCGCACCATGCCGGGCTGCGAGGTCCACAGTTCGTCGTCGGGCAGAAAGGTGGTGGCGTCCCGGATCTGGCCGATGGAGAGGTTCAGGACGGTCTCTTCGAGGACGGCGTTGGTGGTCGCTCCGGCGTAGAGGTGCGAGGCCCGGCGCTCGAGGCGCGCCAGGGAAAAGAAGGCGATCACCAGCACCATCAGCATCGTGACGAGGACGATCACGATGATCAATGCCGCGCCACGCGCGGGGGCAGCCTGCATTCGGCGGGGAACCACCATCGGCAACACCTACCACCGCAGGGAAGGGTTTCCAGCACCGATTGCCCAATCGCGAAACGGCGGCCTTCCGAAGAAAGCCGCCGTTTCGGTTGGATTGCCCGGGGGAAAGGGTTCCGGGCGCGGAGACCGCCGGGGGCGGCCTCCGCTTGGGAGTGCCTCGGGGCGCCCCGGCCGGCACCACCGCGGTGGTGGCCACGTTGAGCCAGGTGTCGCCGTCGAGCGGATCGAGGTTCACGTCCGACCGATCACGAAGCGGTGGAACGTCGCTCCAACAAGGAAATGCGCGGCGGGGGGCCGCGCTTTGACAAGAGACCGATGGGCCGGGCGGCTGGAGACCGCCGCCACGATCCAGCCATGACGACCGGCCTGCGGCGAGACGCCGCAGCCCCTGCCCGGGGCGCGCCCTTCGGTTCCCCCTCAGCTCAATCGCCCGGCGGCGAGTTCGCGCTGGTAGACGAGTTCCTTGGGCAGGTGGTCGTAGAGATTGAGGAAGAGTTCGCCCTGGGAGAGGATCTCCTCCTTCCACTCCTGGGGGTTGAAGGCCATGGCCTGGTCGAAGTCGTCTTCGGAGAAGTCGGCGAGTCCCTCGGTATTGAAGTCGTTGAAGTTCGGGGTCCAACCGATCTTGGTTTCGTGGCCCGCGACGCGGCCGTGGCAGCGTTTCACGATCCACTCCAGGACGCGCATGTTCTCGCCGAAGCCGGGCCAAAGGAACTTGCCATCCTCGTCGAGGCGGAACCAGTTGACGTGGAACATGCGCGGGAGGTGCTTGATGCGGCTGCGCATGTCGAGCCAGTGGTGAAAATAGTCGCCCATGTTGTACCCGCAGAAGGGTAGCATCGCCATGGGATCGCGCCGCACGCCAGCCTTCAGTCCGATCGCGGCGGCGGTGACCTCCGATCCCATCGTGGCGCCGAGGTAGACGCCGTGGGACCAGTTGAAGGCCTGGAAGACGAGCGGCATGGTGGACGGGCGGCGGCCGCCAAAGATAATGGCGGAGATGGGGACGCCGTCCGGGTTCTGCCAGTCGGGGTCGATCGTGGGACACTGTGCGGCCGGGGCGGTGAATCGGGCGTTCGGGTGGGCGGCGTTCCTGCCGGCCTCGCCGTCAGCGGGCGTCCAGTCGTTCCCCTGCCAGTCGATGACGTGGGCGGGCGGCTCGGCGTTGAGGCCCTCCCACCAGACGTCGCCGTCGTCGGTGAGCCCGACATTGGTGAAGATGCAGTTCTCCTTCATGGAGTCCATCGCGATGGGATTGGTCTTATAGGACGTTCCCGGGGCCACCCCGAAGTAACCGGCTTCGGGGTTGATGGCGTGGAGGCGTCCGTCTTCGTGCGGCCAGAGCCAGGCGATGTCGTCGCCCACGATGGTGGTCTTCCAGCCGGCCTCAACGTAGCTCTTGGGCGGGACGAGCATGGCGAGGTTGGTCTTGCCGCAGGCGGACGGGAAGGCGGCGGTGATGTAGGTCTTCTCACCCTCGGGCGATTCGATTCCGAGGATCAGCATGTGCTCGGCCATCCAGTGGTGTTCACGGGCGATGTTGGAGGCGATGCGCAGGGCGAGGCATTTCTTGCCGAGGAGGGCGTTGCCGCCGTAGCCGGAGCCGTAGGACATGATCTCGCGCGTCTCCGGGAAGTGGACAATGTACTTGTTGTCGTTGCAGGGCCAACTGACGTCCTCCTCGCCGGGTTCCAGCGGGGCGCCGACCGAGTGCAGGCACGGGATGAAGCGGCCGTGGCCGTCGCGGCCGTTGTCGACCGCCCCGGAGGCCTCATCCTCGAGGCGCTTCAGGACGTGGGCGCCCATGTGGGCCATGATGCGCATGTTGACCACCACGTAGGCGCTGTCGGTGATCTCGACGCCGATCTTGGCAAGCGGCGAGTCGAGGGGGCCCATGCAGAACGGGATGACGTACATGGTGCGGCCCTTCATGCAGCCCTTGAAGAGGCCCTTGAGCTTCTCGCGCATCTCCTTCGGGTCGGCCCAGTTGTTGGTGGGGCCGGCGAGGTCTTCGCGGCGGCTGCAGATGAAGGTGCGGTCCTCGACGCGGGCCACGTCGCCCGGGCTCGACCGGGCGAGAAAGGAATTCGGGCGTTTTTCGGGGTTGAGGCGGATGAAGGTCCCGGCATCGACGAGAAGCTGGGTGAGTTCGTCCCATTCCGCCTGGGAGCCATCGCACCAGCGGACGTCGTCCGGCTGGCAGAGGGTGACCATCTCGTTGACGTAGTCGAGGAGCCCCTGGTGGGAGGTCTGGGCGGCGGTGGCGGAGGCGTCGGACATGGATCGGGGTTGTACACTGGAACGCCCGCCGTGCAAGGGCGGGCGTGGGCGTTTTCCGCAATGGAGAGGCGTACTCGGCGGGGCGGGGCGCCCCCTACAGCGCATCGAAATGCCAGACGGATCCGGCCTCGATATCATTCCATCGTGGTGCGCGTCCGCGCCGGTCCCGGAACTCCCGGACGCGCTTGAGGCCCGCGGTGCGCAGGAAGGCCGGGGTGTCGAGCTCGATGACTTCCAGACCCATGTAGTAGAGGTTCTTCAGGGTCTGGACCGATTCGGGGCCGAAGGCGGCTCCGAGGTGAGTGCGGAGCAAGTCCGCTTCGCGGCGTCCCAGGAAGAGGAAGGCCGGTTTGCGTCCGGCCGCCGATTTGCTCACAAGGAGCGATCGGATGCCGGCGGTGTCCCATGCCTGCGTCATCTGCAATTCGGAGCGGATGGACGCGGCGGGACCGGGGTGGTTCAGCTTTGGCTGCATATTGTGGGGTTTGGGTGAGAATGTTGGGTGGAGCACGATGGCGGGCGCCGGGCCGCTAGGCGGCCTGGCCCGGTCTCGGCGGGGGCTCTTTCCAAAGCGGGGGGAGGGCGCCGGCCCGCTCGCTGCGGGGATGGTCGCCGTCCCAGGCATGGCGGGGTTTGGTGCCCTCGACCATGAGCTCGGAGGCCACGTCCAGCTCGACGACCTCGAGGCCGAGGTAGTAGTTGTCGCGCACCGAGGCGCGGCCCTCCTCGCCGAACTGCGCGGCGAAGTATTCGTGATAGGCCCGGGCTTCGCGTTTGCCGAGAAGGAGGCGGGTGGGATTCCGGCCGGCCAATTCCGCCTGGCGGAGAAGGTCGCGGACCGCGATGGCATCCCAGGTTGGGTGGGGGGTCTCTGGCGAGGCCCCGGGGGTTGATTGGGGGTTCATGGTGGGTGACTGCTGGGTCTGTGCCGCATACTAAGCATCGGCCGTGCCGAATGTTTCGACTATTTTTGGGAAAGGAATTGTCACAAAATCTGAAAGAGCCTCCCGGGAGGGGCGGAGGCGGGCCGGACGCCCGGCTTGTGGGGGGGGCTCCGCGATGCTAATCGTGCTCATCGCCAATGGGTGCCGCCGATCAAGACTACCACCATCCGCCGGTCGCCCGTCCCCCGTCCCGCCTCGCCGGGGCCCCGGTCGTGAAATGGCTCATGATCATCAATATTGCCATTCATGTCGGGGCGGTGGCGATCTGGGGGCAGAATCCCAACCGGCTTTCGCCGCCCGAGATGATCGGGGCCTTCACGATTACGGACGGGCTCTACGGCTGGCAGCTCTGGCGCCTGCTGAGCTTCCAGTTCCTCCACGCCGGCTACCTGCACCTCATCTTCAACATGTATGCGCTCTACATGTTCGGGCCGATCCTCGAGCGCTGGTGGCAGAGCCGGGCCTTCCTGGGCTTCTACCTCCTGACGGGGGCGGCGGGGGCGCTCTGTTTCGTGGTGCTGTGGGCGGTGCCGGGGCTGCTGGAGGGCATTTCGCCGTCCACCCCGCTGGTGGGGGCCTCGGCGGGGATCTTCGGGATCCTCATCGGGGTGGCGGTGATCGCCCCCGAGGGCCGGGTGATGCTCCTCTTCCCGCCGATCCCGATGAAGATGCGGACCTTCGCGATGGTGATCATGGGCTTCGGGCTCTACATGATCCTCGTGAACGGACACAACGCCGGGGGGGAAGCCGGTCACCTGGGCGGCGCCCTCGCGGGCCTGCTCTTCATGAAAGTGCGGCCCCTGCGGAAGTTCCTCCTCGCCCTCGGGGGCCGGCCCCGGGGGGCCTCCTACCGATAAACCCAGCCCACCCGGACGCGTGATTTTCGGCAGCAATCAGCAATGGCGCCCGCCGCTCTTCATGATCGGGCGGATCCCGATCCACGCCGCCGGACTGGTGGTGCTGCTGCAGATCGTGGGGATGCTGGTGGTGGTGGTGGCCGGATCGCAGGCCTTCATGCAGCAGGTGTATTTTCGTCCCGAGTTCTTCCTCGCGGGGAAGATCTGGACGCCGGTGAGCTACGCCTTCTTCGAGCCGCCGGGGATCATGTTCGTGATCGGGCTGTATTTCTTTTTCCACTTCGGCAGCGCCGTCGAGAACGGGCTGGGGCGCCAGCGGTTCCTGTCCCTGTGCCTGATCCTCCTGTTTCTCCCGCCCGCCATCCTGCTGGGATGTCATTTCCTGGCGCTGCGGAGCAGCCCCCTGGCGGGAAGCTACATCCCGCACCTCAGCGTCTTCATGGCCTTCTGCGCCATGCACCCGAACGTCCCGAGCTTTTTCGGGGTGCGGATCAAGTGGTTCGGCCTCGTCTTCCTCGCCATCGGGACCCTCCAGCTCGTCGGGGCGCGGGAGTGGCCGATGGTGCTGGCCCTCCTCGCCACGGTCGCCGCGGCGGTCTCCTACGTCCGGAAGGCCGGCTACACGGAGCGCTTCGGGCTCGATGAGGAATTGCTCGGGCCGGGGCGGCGGATCCAGGTGCCGAAGCCCAAGCCGCGCCGGAAGGCGGGGCGCAAACCGCGCCGCAAGCCGGAATCGAAGCTGCGGCCCCGCAGCAAGGTGGCCCGCAAGCGCGACAGCGAGGTGGACCGCATCCTCGACAAGATCAACGAGGAGGGCCTGCACTCCCTGACCGACGACGAGCGCAAGCTGCTGAAGGATGCCGCCGGGGAGAAGTGACCGGGTTCCCGGGCGGGCTTGCCGCGCCGGGGCCGATCCAACCGTCGCGGCGGCGGCGCGCGCCTTCCCCGGCAACCCGATGACCTGACAACCCGATAACAGGAAAGCAATGACCGATGACGAGATGATGCACTGCCCCGAGAAGGGGCGGCAGGTGGAACGGCTGCGGGCCATCATGCACCGGTTGCGGGCCCCGGGCGGCTGCCCGTGGGATGCCGAGCAGTCGCACGCCAGCCTGGTGGGCAACCTGATCGAGGAGTGCTATGAAACGGTGGATGCCATCCAGCGCGAGGACTGGCCGCATCTCTCCGAGGAACTCGGGGACCTCCTGCTGCAGGTCGTGTTTCACAGCGAGCTGGCGGAGGAAGCGGGCCGCTTCGACCTCGATGAGGTGGCCCGCGGGATCTCGGACAAGCTGGTGCGGCGGCACCCGCACGTCTTTGCGGAGGGCGACGCCGGGGACTCCGAGGCGGTCTTGAAACAGTGGGATGAGATCAAGCGCGCCGAAAAAGGGCACCAGGAGGAACCCTTCCTGCACGGGGTGGGGAAGGGGCTCCCCGCGCTTCTGCGGGCCGTGAAACTCCAGAAGAAGGCCGCCAAGACCGGCTTCGACTGGCCGGAGGAGGAGGGGGTCCTCGACAAGATCCGGGAGGAACTCGCGGAGGTGGAGGCCGAGATCGCGAGCGGCGACGGGGAGGCCCTCGGCCGCGAGATCGGCGACCTGGTCTTCGCGGTGGTCAACCTCGCCCGGCGGCGGAGCCTCGATCCGGAGGCCCTCCTCGCGGCCGCCAACGCCCGTTTCGAACAGCGCTTCGGGGCGATGGAGGCCCAGCTCGAATCCGAGGGCTCCTCGCTCGAAGAGGCCGATCTGGGGGAAATGGAGCGCCGCTGGCAGCTCGCCAAGGAGCGGAGCCGGATGGCGTGAGCCCCGTCCCGCGCCGCCGCCTCCCCGCGGATCTCCGCGCCATTCCGGCGCTATAAAGTTGAGTTTTTCGTGATTTTCGGTTTCAATTTGCGGCCCCAAGCCGATTCGTGACCACTGCAGATGACCCATCACCGCCCCGCGCCGGGGCCGGAAAGAAGCTCGTTTCACGGCTGAAAGCCCCGGTCCCGATCTGGTCGACCGTCTTCTTCCGCGTGGCCTTCGGGCTGATCATGATGTGGGAGGTCTGGCGCTACTTCAGTTACGGCTGGATCGCGTCCTACTGGATCGAGCCCGAGTTCAACTTCACCTACGCGGGATTCCGCTGGGTGGAGCCGTGGCCGGGCGACGGCATGTATTACCACATGATCGGTTTGGCGATCCTGGCGTGCCTGATCATGGTCGGCTTCCTCTACCGGATCGCGACGGTCCTGTTCTTCCTGGGATTCAGCTACGTCTTCCTGCTGGAGAAGGCGCAGTACCTGAACCACTTCTACTTCATCATCCTGATTGCGTTCCTGCTGATCTTCATCCCGGCGCACCGTGCCTTTTCGGTCGATGCCTACCTGTGGCCGAAGCTCCGCTCGCAGCTCATCCCGGCGTGGTCGGTCTGGACGCTGCGCGCCCAGCTGGGGATCGTCTACTTTTTCGGCGGGGTCGCGAAGCTGAATGCCGACTGGCTCCGGGGCGAGCCGATGCGCCTCTGGCTGGGGGATCTCTACGACTTCCCGCTGATCGGGCCGCACGTTGAGAAGGAATGGTTCGTCTACGGCATGTCGTACGGCGGGTTGCTGTTCGACCTGCTGGTGGTGCCGTTGTTGCTGTGGAAGCGGACGCGGGTGGCGGCCTTCCTGGCGGCGGCCTTCTTCCACATCATGAACTCGTGGATCTTCCACATCGGGATCTTCCCGTGGTTCTCGCTGGCGGCGACCACCATCTTCCTGGTGCCCGACTGGCCGCGGCGGGCGGCGGCCTGGGCGGTGGAAGACCGGGAAGCCAAGGAGGCCAAGGCCGCGGAGGAACCCGCGGCGGAGCAGGCCGCGGCGGAAGCCACCGCGGCCTACGCCCCCCCGGCGTGGGAGAAGCCGGTCCTCGTTTTGCTGGCGGTCCACTTTGCGGTGCAGCTCTTTCTCCCGTTCCGGCATTGGTTTTACCCCGGGAACGTGAACTGGACCGAGGAGGGGCACCGCTTCGCGTGGCACATGAAGCTGCGCTCCAAGGACGCCATCGCGAGGTTCATCGCGCGGGACCCGGCCACCGGGGACCTCTTCGAGGTGGATGCCGCGGAGCGCCTCAACTACCGGCAGATCCGGAAGATGGCCGGGCGCCCCGACATGATCCTCGAGTTCGCGCGCTACATCGCCTCCGAGATGGAGGCCAACGGCATCCCGAACGCGGAAGTGCGGGTGCGCGCCGCGGCTTCGCTCAACGGCCGCCAACCGCAGGTGTTCATCGATCCCAACGTGAACCTCACCGAGGTGAAGTGGGGGCTGGCGCCCTCGAAGTGGGTCCTGCCCCTCCACGAGCCCCTGCACGGCAAGCCGCCCGAGGGGGACGGGGAACCCGGAAGCGGCGAGAAGCCCGTCAAGGGGCGCGCCGCCGGGGCGGGCTCCTGAGGGACCGGACCGGCGGCACCCCGCCGGCGATTATTCGCCGACCGCGAAGCGCGTGAAGCGCCGCACCGTGAGGGTGTCCCCGAGGTCCTTGCTTTTCGCGGCCAGGAGCTTCTCGACGGTGGTGTCGGGGTCCTTCACGAACCCCTGCTCGAGGAGGCAGTGCTCGGAGTAGAACTTGCCGAGCTTTCCGGTGATGATCTTGTCGAGGATTTCCGGCGGCTTGCCGCTCCCCTCGAGCTGCTTCCGGAAGAGATCCTTCTCGGCATCCACCAGCTCGGCGGGGATGTCATCGCGCCCGAGGCCGGCCGGCGCCGCCGCCGCGATGTGGAGGGTGAGATCCTTGACCAGCTCGCGGAAGTCGTCGCTCCCGGTGGTGGCCTCCTTTTCGCAGCCCACCTCGAGGAGCACCCCGACCTTCCCGCCGAGGTGGATGTAGGATGCCACCAGGCCGCAGTTCGCCACGTCGTAGCGGACCATCCGGCGGAACTGGAGGTTCTCGCCGAGTTCCAGCACCTTGGCCTTCACGTAGTCGTCGATCGCCCCGTCCCCGTGGCTGACTTTCAGGGCGCTCTCGAGGTCCTCCGCGCCGGACGCCGCCACGGCATCCGCGAGCTCCGCCACGAACAGCTTGAAGTTGTCGTTCTTGGCGACGAAGTCGGTCTCGCAGTTCACCTCGATGAGGACGCCGTGCTTCTTGTCCTCGTCTATGTGCGAGGCGACGAGGCCCTCCTTGGCCTCGCGGTCGGCCTTCTTGGCGGCCTTGATCGCCCCGCGCTCACGGAGGTACTTGATCGCGGCGTCGATGTCGCCGTCGGTTTCCTTGAGCGCATTCTTGCACTCCATCATGCCCGCGTTGGTTTTGTCGCGGAGTTCCTTAACGAGGGATGCGGTGATAGACATGGGTCGGGGTACGGTGAAGGTGGGGGCGATCAGCCCTTGGTGGCCACCACGATGGAGTCCACGAGGTTCTGGAGGATGATCCGGATGGAGCGAATGGAGTCGTCGTTGGCGGGGATCGGGTAGTCGATCTTCGACGGGTCGCCGTTGGTGTCGATGACCCCGATGACCGGGATATTGAGGCGGCGCGCTTCCGCCACCGCGATGGATTCCTTGGCGGTATCGACGATCACAAGGGCGTCGGGAAGCTTCTCCATGTTGCGAATCCCGTCGAGGTTGCGCAGGAGCTTCTGCTTCTCGCGATTCAGGGCGGCCAGTTCCTTCTTCGACATGGCCTTGAACTCCGGGGCGCGCTCGATCCCCTCGAGGTACTTGAGGCGCTCCACCGACTGGCGGATGGTGGCGAGGTTCGTGAGGGTGCCGCCGAGCCAGCGGTGGTTCACGTAATACTGGGCGGTGGCCTCGGCGGCCTCGCGGACCGCCTCCTGGGCCTGCTGCTTGCAACCGACGAAGAGAATCTTCTTCTTCTTGGAGGTCAGTTCGCCGAGGAAGTCGGCGGCCTTGTCGAGGCACCGCACGGTCTCCTCGAGGTTGATGATGTAGATGCCGCCCTTGTCCTTCATGAGGTAGGGGCGCATCCCGGGATTCCACTTCTTCGTCTGGTGTCCGTAGTGGACTCCAGCGTCGACCATTTCCTTAACGAGATCGTTGACCATATTCGGGTGTCCCTGGTTGATTCACCGGGGCTCTGGGTAGTTGAACGCCTGCTGCGTGGGGCCCTCCCGGCATTCGGATGTTCGGGGGCAGCAAGAAGGAGGGGCGGGGGAGTTACGGGATGGGGGCCGTTTTGGCAAGAATTTCCGTGCCGGCCGGGCTTTGACTTGCAAAGTTGCCGGGCCCGGGCCGGGTTGGTAGTCTCCCGGCATGACGGAGCAGGAACAGGCCGCCGAGCACTTGAAGGTGATCCGGTCCTTGATGGAGCGGTCCACGGTGTACCGGGCGATTTCATGGCAGGCGGCCCTCTTCGGGGGGGGGCTGGCGATCTGCCTCGCGGCGGCCCTGTTCGGCCGGACCCGGATGATCCTGGCCGCCGACGGGGAGGCCGGCCCGGTGATGGACGATCCGACCTGGATCCTGATCTGGCTGGTGGCCCTGGTGGTGACCGGGGGGGTGAATGTCCTGCTCATCAGCCGGAAATCGAAGCGGGATGGCCATGCCTTCTTCTCCCCGGGGCTGAAGCACGCCATGCGGGCCATCGCGCCGCCGATGGCGGCCGGCGGGCTCCTCGGGATCGGCCACATCCTGTGGCTGGGGGGCACCGTGGCCGGGGGGGCCGCCATCTGGGTGATCTGCTACGGGCTGGCGCTGCTCGCAACCCAGGGTTTTGCGCCGAAATCCATGGCGCGGCTCGGCTGGGCGATGCTGCTGGCGGGAGCCGCGGCGTACGGGGTGATCTGGACGCTGCACGGGCCGAGTGCGGCGATTCCCGCGGGGACCGCCATGCAGACCGCGAATCTCATCATGGGCACCTGCTTCGGCGTGTTCCATCTCGTCTACGGCTGCGGCGTCGCGCGGCTGGGCAAGGAAGAGGCCCGGGAGACCGGGGCCGATACGGAATGATCGACTTTTCAAAGCTCGACAAGGTCATTCACGAAAAGGGGAGGTTGGCCATCATGTCGCTCCTTGCTTCGCGGGGGGAGGCGTGGGCCTTCCAGGACCTCAAGTCCGAACTGGAGATGAGCGACGGCAATCTCATCACCCACCTGCGGAGCCTCGCCAAGGCGGGCTACGTGGAGAGCGAACGGCTGGAGAGCGAGACCCGCCCCCAGACCTACTACGGGCTCACCAAGGCGGGCCGCAAGGCCTTCGAGGAATACCTCAAGGTGCTGGAGGAGATCCTCGACCTGAACCGGTAGGGGGCGGGGGCGCCACCCCCCCCGGAGAAAAAAAGGAACAAAAAGGGGCTTGGCATCGCTGGCTTTGTGATGCAAAGTTCGAGCGTGACGATGTGGAGAGCCGGATGGCGCTTTTTATTTGCCCACAGACTTTGTGGCGCAAAGCCTGCCTGTCACGACCGGAATTCAGCAAAACCGAGACCATGATGACCCGATTCGAGATCAAGTTGGCGGAGCACTACGGCATGTGCTTCGGAGTGCGGGACGCCCTTGCGGCGGCCGAGGGCGTGGCGCGCGAGCGCCCGGCGACCATCCTTGGGCAGCTGGTCCACAACGAGGTGGTGCGGGAGCGGCTCGCCGCGATGGGCGTGCAGGACGGCGAGCTCGCGGCGTCCCGGGCGCCGACCGCCGATGTGATCGTGACCGCCCACGGCGCCTCGGACCGTGACCGGACGCGCTGGGCGTCGGGGGGGTATGCCGTGACCGACACGACCTGTCCGCTGGTGCGGAAGGCCCACGGGGCCCTGGCGCAGTTGGTGGCGGCGGGCTGCGCGCCGGTCGTCATCGGGAAGGCCGGCCACGTGGAGGTGCGGGGGCTGACGGGGGACTTTCCCGGGGCGCAGGTGGTCCTCAGCGACGAGGACGTGGCGGCGCTTCCCTTCGCGGAAAAGATCGGGGTGGTGGCGCAGACCACGCAGCCGATCGAACGGGTCGGCCACCTCGTGGAGGCCATCCGGCGGCGGCACCCGTCCGCGGAGGTGATCTTCAAGGACACCGTGTGCCAGCCGACGAAGGCGCGGCAGACCGCGCTCCGCGACCTCTGCCGGGAGGTGGAGTTCGTGCTGGTGGTGGGCGGGGCGAACTCGAACAACTCGTGGGAACTGGTGGAGAAGGCCCGGCGGCTCGGCTGCCGGGCGGAACGGGCCGCCCGGCCGGAGGAAGTGAAGGAGCACTGGCTTTACGGGTGCGGCACGGTGGGTGTCACCGCCGGAACCTCGACGCTCCGCGACACCGTGGCGGAGGTCGTCCGGCGCCTCGAGGAACTGGGCGGCGTGCGGATCCCGGACACCGGCGGGGGCCGCCCTGCCAAGGGCGAGTGGGAGCGGGTCGCGTAACGGGCGAAGGGACATGGACGTTCAGAGGTGGATCCGGCATTTCGAGGGAAATCGCGGGAGACTGGAGGCGGACTGGCGGGCGCCGGTGACCCTGCCTGCGGAGGTGAAGGCCCCGGTGGCGGCGTCCCTCGCGATATTTCAGCTCGGCGAGACCGGGGACGGGGGCACCCTGCGGCGCTATGCGGCGCGCCTCCGGGGCCGGCCGGGGTTCGAGGGATACGAGGAGGCCCTCGACATGTTCGTGAAAGAGGAGAACCGGCATGCCGCCACCCTCGCGGTGATGGTGCGCCGCCTCGACGGCGAACTGATCCGGAAGCAGTGGACCGCCGCGGTGTTCAAGGTGATGCGGCGCCCGCTCAATCTCGAGTTCGAGCTGCAGATTCTCCTCACCGCGGAGTTGCTGGCGGAGGCCTACTACGAGATCCTGCGGCGCGAGATCGATGACGGGCCGCTCCGGGACGCCTGCAGCCGGATCCTGAAGGATGAGGTGGGGCACACCGGTTTCCACGCCGAGTTCTTCGGGGCCGTGCAACGAAATTGGCCGGCGGCATGGCGCGGCCTCTGGCGGATGCAGTTCGCCGTGATCCACCGGGTCACCTGCAAGGTCGTCTGGTGGGACCACCGGAAATGTTTCCGCGCCCTGGGCGTGCATCGCGGGGACTACGACCGCCTCTGCCGCCGGGCCCGGCGGACATTCCTGCGGAGAATGGAGATCGCCATCCGGACGGATCGGCCCGCGGCCGGTGCGGAGCCCCGCGGGCGCGGCCGGAGGGCGGCGTGAACCGGGCCGCGGGAATCAATCACGACATGATGAAGACGAATGCCACGATACTGCGGTTCCTGCCGCTGGGGTTGGTGCTGGTGATGGCCGGGGCGGCGAGCTTCGGGCCGGTGGTCGGACTGCTGGCCTCCGCGGCCGGGGTGGCCTTGCGGGTTGTCGTTTGGGCGGGCTGGGTCGGCGGGCCGTTCGTGCTGGCCATCTGCCTGGCATTTCTCCTGCGGCCGAAGCCCGCCCGCATCGCGGCGGACGTCGTGCTGGGGGGGATGACGGTCCTCAACATCCTCGCCGGCCTGCTGTCGTTGTGGCCCTTCGTCGACGCGTCGCAGATCTTCTTTTACCTGCCGTTGCTGGAGTTTGTGGCCCTCACCGCCCTGCTCGCGGGGGGCATGTTGTCTCCGGAATTGGCAAAGATCGTCCGGTTTGGCACGTTTAAAGGAACGTGAGATCATTGGTTTTCTGTTGGGCGGCCCTCCTGGCCCTTCCCGCCTCGGGTGACAAGTTGTCGGACATCGACGTGCAGCTTCTCATCGAGCGGCTCGAGGAATTGCAGGGCGGGGCGAAAGGGCGCACCGGGGCCCGTTTCTCGGCGGCCCGGGCCGCC
>JABDMC010000247.1 GCA_013001695.1 Akkermansiaceae bacterium | reverse complement strand
ACGCAACCCTAAATGCCGTTCAGAAAGGTGTAGATCCAGGACGAGAGGGCCACAATGGCCGAGGCGAGAAGGAAGAAAAGGATGGTGCTCTTGGCCTGGTAGCGGCGCTCGTTGCGGATCTCTCCGCGGGTGAGCTTGGTGTAGAACTCGTATTCGCGCCGCCGGTCCACGAGATCGTCGGGGGGCGGCATGGTGGTGATCTCCTCCTCGATTTCGCGCCGGATGCGGTCGGGCCCCTCCTCGATGAAGTTTTCCAGCTCCGCGATGCGGGTGAGCAGTTGTTCTTCGCGCTTGCTGAGCGGATCGGGTCCGTCGGCGGATTTCTTTTTCCGGAAGATGCCCATTACTTCAGCAGATAGGCGAGGAGGGCGATGAACCCGAGCAGGACGACCGGCAGATTGAAGGCGAAGCCGTTCTTCATCATGCTGGAGAACTCGGAGGGGGTCTTGGTGGTTTTGGCCCGCGTGGGGCTCGCGGAGCTGACGCCGAAAATCCCGCGGCTGCGGCCGCCGGAGAAGTGGGCCACGGCGGCCTCGAATTCATCCTCGGCCTGGTCGAGGATGCCGAGGGCCCGGTTCAATTCCTGCTTGAGCGTGTCGTGCGGCCAGGCCTCGGGCTCGATCTTCTCGACGCGGTCGAGGTGGCCGGCGAAGGCCTGGCGGGTCTGCTCGAGATCCTCGAGCTCCTGCCGCATCTCGAACAACTCGCGGTCGATGGATACCAGCGATCCGGAGAGCTTCTCGGTGATCTCGATCTGGCCGTTGACGAACTCCTCCTTGCGCCGGTTGAGTTGATCGATCTCGGCCTTCTGGCGTTCCAGTTCCTCCCGTTGCTGTTGGAGAACCTCCAGTTGCTGCTGGGCATGCTGCAACTTCCCTTCGAAATCATCGTTGATCTCTTCGTTGTAGCCGTACGGATCGGAGCCCAGGTCCAGCTGGGTGTCCTCGATCTTGATGTGGTGCTTGTGTTCGCTACCAAGGGGCATCGTTTTGTCGTGTTTTCAGGTGAGTGGTGATAGAGCACAACGATGGTACAGAGCGGAGACCCTTCTGACTAGCAAATAGTTTAGGTTTCTTTAGGAAATCGGCGGCGGGCGCGGCGGATTTTTTACGCATGCAGCATCGGTCGTCCGGCGCGCGGGAGCGGCGCAGCGGGCGCTTCACGGGCGGAGGAGAAACTGCAGGCGGACGAAACGAGGCGAGGGGGCGGGCAGGGTGACCTCGACGGCGCCGCCGGGGAGGGTGGTGAGGGCCCCGGGCGGGACGGGCTGCCAGGTGCGGAGATCGGTGGAGCACTCCGGGCGGGATTCCACGAGACGGTTCGCGGCGGGATCGGGATGATAGGTGAAGACCGCGGTGCCGTCGCGGGAGGCGGGCCGCGAGAGTCCGTCGGCCCGCAGGGGGTCGTGCTGCAAGGCAAACTCGCCGACCTGCGGGAGGCCGTCGCCGTCGTCGTCGGCGGTCATCGCGGCGCTGGCGCCGGGAAAGGCCGCCAGCCAGTCGAGGTAGGGCTGGTCGGGGTCGAGGCCGAGCTGGTCCTCGAGGATCTCGCGGCTTGGCAGGAGCGGGATGGCGGTCCCCACGGCGGCATTGACCCCCTCGAGAATGACGTTCGCCACGACGGCCTGGGCCGAGGTGGAGGGGTGAAATCCGTCCTTGCAGAAGAGGTGGTCGGGCGGGTTCTCCGGCGCGCCGGCCCGGATCATCTCGATGGCCCCGAGGTAGACCGGGGCGGGATCGAGGAGCTGCGCGGTGAAGGCGAAGAGGTCGACCACGGTGGCGGCGTGGCTCGCCGCGAGCACGCCGAGGAGGGCGTTGAGGGAGGCGATGTGATGGCTGGCCACGGCGCGCTTCGCGGGATCGGGGTGATCGGCCTGCACGTCGGGGGAGGCGCCGACGTCCGGGATGTTGACGAACACGATGGGGATCGCGGGGCGCTCGGACCGGATGAAGGTGAAGACGGCCGCAAATCGGTCGCGGGTCCCGGTGAAGAACCCGGGTGAAATCGTGTCGTTGTAGAGGCTGCCGTAGGTCGAGTTGACATCGTTGCCGCCGAGGAAGAGGACCACCACCTCGGCGTCGGACAGCTGGTCCTCGAGGGCGAGGCGGGTCGTGAAGAACTCGGGGGAATCGAACAGGCTGCTCTGGACGATATCCTCCCAGGTTCCGGATTCGGCGGCGGGCACGCCGAAATTGCGGGCGAAGCCGCCGTTGCGGAGGTCGGGGTAACTCAGCGGGATGCCGGAGTAGCCGCCGAAATCGAGGCCCGCCGGGCGCTGGGCGGCGAGAATCTCGATCCAGTTCCGCGTGTTGGCGATGAGGGGATCGGAGTCCGGGGCGCTGAAGGGCAACTCGAAGGCGTATTCTTCGCTCTGGCTGTCGCCGATGACCACGGTGCGGACCGCGCCCGGGAGGGCCGGGGCGAGGAGCGCGAGAAGCACGGGGAGCGTCAGGATCCGGCGCACGGGGAACGATAGCGTGGGTGGAGCGGGGGGCAACCTGCTTGCAGGGTTGCCAAAGGTGGTGGCGGGAGCTTAGTTGCGGGGGCGCGAGGAAATGGAGGACGAGGACACGACGATTGGGAAACCCCGGCCGGTGAAACATCCGCTGATCCGGCGCTGGTTCAGCCGCCTCCTGGCGGGTCTTGCGGCCGTCATCCCGATCGTGGGGACGGTGTGGGTCCTCTACCTCGTCTACAAGATCCTCTTCCGGGTCGGGGAGAAGATCATCTACTGGATCTTCCGCCTGTTGAACGTCCTGCGCGGGGTGGAACCCGGGGCGGTGGTGGCGGAAGGCCCGGAAGGGCGGCCGGTGGTGGTCGGTCCGGACGGGGAACCGCTCGCCAACCAGACCCACCCGTGGACCTTCGAGTTCTTCGGTGATGACGTGGTGTGGTTCCTGATCCCGGTGATGCTGCTTCTGTTGGCGGGCTTCGCGGTGACGAACCGGCCGGGGCGGGCGGTGCTGAACTGGGTGGACCGCGCCATCACGCGGGTGCCGATCCTGGGATTCGTCTACGCGGCGCTCAAGCAGTTCGTGGATGCCCTGCGGAACCTCGGCGGGCCGCGAAAGTTCAAGGGGGTGGCCTACATCGAGTACCCCAGCGAGGGGTGCCGGCTCCTCGGCTTCGTGACCGGAAACTTCCATGATCCCCAGGCCGGGAAAGACGTCACCTCCGTCTTCATCCCGACCAGCCCGAATCCCATGACGGGCTTCATCATCATCGTCGACGACGACAAGGTCTTCGACAGCGAGATGAGCCTCGAGGAGGCCAGCAAGATGATCCTCTCGGCGGGCCTCGTCTCCCCCGAATCCTACGAGGCCAGCCTCCGCTAGGCCCCGCGCGCCCGGGAGGCGAAGAAATCCCGAAAAATCCGCGGAATGGGGTTGACGATCCCGAAGTTTCAGGATTTACTGAAACCAATGAAAGGGGAGCGGGACAAGCTGGCGGCGGTTCGGGAGGAATTCGTGTCGCAGTGGGGGGTGATGGGGACGCAGTGGGGGATCAACCGGACCATGGCGCAGATTCACGCCCTCTTGATGACGGCGCCGGAGGCCATGAGCACCGACGAGGTGATGGAGGCCCTCGAGATCAGCCGGGGGAACGCGCACACCAACCTGAAGGAACTGGTGAGCTGGGGGTTGGTGCGGATCGTGACGCGCCGGGGGGAGCGGAAGGAGTATTTCGAGGCCGAGAAGGACGTCTGGGAGATCTTCCGGCGGATCACCGAGCAGCGGAAGCGCCGCGAACTCGATCCGGCCCTGCAGGTCGTGGAGCGGTGTGCGGAGGAGACCAGGGGGATGCAGACGAAGGAGGGGAAGGACTTTCACCGGCAGATGGGGGAACTGCAGGAGTTCGTGGCCTTCGCGTCGAAGATGGGGGACCGGGTGGCGTCGCTGCCGCACGGGAAAGCCATGCAACTCGCCATGAAGCTCTTCGGCTAGCGGGCCGGCCAAAAAATTTTCCCGCCAAGTTTCACAAATAACTGAAAGCACAAAAACTTAATCAGGATCACGATGATGAGAATGCCGATTCATTTGAAGTGGGTGGAAGTGTTCTACGACGGGCGCTGCGGGATGTGCTGCACGTTTCACGAGTGGATCGGGCGGCAGCCGCGGGCCTACGAAGTGCGGTTCATCCCGTATCAGTCGCCGGAGGCGGAGCGGGTGTTTCCGGGGGTGAGCACCCTGGATCCGGCGCGGGAGATGATCGTGCGGACCAGCGAGGGGCGGGTGTTCCGGGCGGCGGAGGCGTGGGTGTATTGCCTTTACAGCTGCGCGAACTACCGCGGGACGGCGCGCAAGCTGGCGTCGGACCGGCTCCTGCCGGTGGCGAAAAAGGCCTGCGCGTTGTTGGCGGGCAACCGGCATGCGCTCTCGAAGGTGTTCTTCCGCCGGAAAGACCGGGAGGTGCGGGAGGTCCTGCACGAGATGCCGGACGCCGGGTGCCCGGACGGCGCCTGCGGCCTCGAGGGGCGGGGAACCCGCCGCCGCGAACGCCGGGATCACGCCGGGAAGTTCGACATCGAGCGCATGCCCGCCCACCCCGAATGACTTTTGCCAACCCTGAACAGGAACAGAACAATGAATGAAACCGTAATCACCTACGCGCTTTACCTGCTGGCGGCGGCGCCGCTGACGGTGTGGGTCGCGAGGACCTTGCATAAGAACGGCCGGATATTCCTGGTCGATTGTTTCCGCGGGAACGAAGAGCTTGCGGACAGCGTGAACCACCTGCTGGTGGTGGGGTTCTACCTCATCAACTTCGGGTTCGTGGCCCTCTACCTGAAGATCAGCCGGGAGGTGGTCGCGGTGCGGGGGGTCTTCGAGGCGCTGAGCGGGAAGCTGGGCGTCGTGCTCCTCGTCCTGGGGGCGATGCACTTCTTCAACCTCCTCGTCTTCACGCGGCTGCGGAAGCGCCGGGAGATCGAGAACCGCGTTCCGCCGGTGCCCCCGGTGCTGAAGGTGACCAACGACGGCTGATGCCATGAAGCGCCTTGTGATCTTCTACGACCCGGCCTGCGGCCTCTGCAGCCGCTTCCGGAAATGGATGGAGCGGCAGCCCGCGCATCTCGAGCTCGAGTTCGTGGGCTACGAGACGGAGGCGGCCCGCCGGCGCTTTCCGGAACTGGCGCTGCTCGATGCCGGGCGGGAGATCGTGGTGCGGGGCGATGACGGTTCCGTGTGGCAGGGGCCGGGGGCCTGGGTGACCTGCCTCTGGGCGCTCACCGAGTGGCGGGACTGGGCGCGGCGGCTGGCCTCGCCGGTTCTGCTGCCGCTGGCCGCCAGGATCTGCCATCTCGTCTCGGACAACCGCCTGACGATCTCGCAGGCTCTGCGCCTGAAGGGCGACGCCGCGCTCGCGGAGGAGGTGGCGCTTGTCGCGGGCGGACGGGAAGGGAGGGCGCCATGAGGAGGGTCGCGGCCAGCTTGATCGCCATGACGGCGGGATGGATGGTGATGAACGTCGTCATCCTGGGGCTCGACTGGATCTGGAAGATCGCGCGGGGGCGGACCTTCAACCTTTCGACCGCCATGAGCGAGGGGGTCATCTGGGCGGGGGCGACCGCGGTCGTGGTGGGCGGCGCGTGGCTTCTCGTCTATCTCCCGATCTACGCGGCGGCCCCGCGGGGAAATGCGTTTTGGAAGTGGCGGGTGTGCGTGCCGGCCGGCGTGGCGGCGGGCGCGGCGGCGGGCATCGGGGTGGCGCTCGTGGCGGGAGGCTTCCGGATCGACTGGGGCGTGGTGCGCGCCACCGTCCCGGCGGCCGCCATCGTCGGAGGGGTGGCGGCGGTCGTGGGTCGCTTCCTCCTCGATTGGAGCCGGCACTACCGGCAGGTGCCGCAGGATGAATTCAAGCCCGGAGGTGCACGCCCATGAAGATCGTCATCGCGGGAGCAAACGGGTTCCTCGGGCGGGCTGCCGGGAGGCACCTCCTGGAGGCGGGCCACGAAGTGGTGGGCCTCGTGCGGCATGCCGGCGGCGTCGCGCCGGGCGTCCGGGAGGTGGCCTGGGACGGCGCCACCGCGGGCGCTTGGGCGAGCGAGCTGGAAGACGCCGGGGCCTTGATCAACCTCGCGGGACGGAGCGTGAACTGCCGCTACAGTGCCCGCCACCGGGCCGAGATCCTGGCGTCGCGGGTCGATTCGACCCGCATCCTCGGTGATGCCATCGCGCTCTGCCGCCGGGGACCGGAGCTCTGGATCAACGCGAGCACCGCCACGGTTTACCGGCACGCGGAGGATCGGCCGCAGGGCGAGTATGGCGGCGACATCGGGGAGGGGTTCTCGGTGCAGGTCGCCCTGGCATGGGAAAAGGCCTTCTTCGGGGCGCGGGTTCCCGGGAAAGTGCGCAAGGTGGCCCTGCGCACCTCGCTGGTGCTCGGCCGGGAAAAGGGCACCGTTTTCGACTACTTCTGGAAGATCGCGCGCTACGGCCTCGGCGGGAAAATGGGCGGTGGCCGCCAGATGGTCAGTTGGATCCATGCCGAGGATTTCTGCCGCCTCCTGGAGTGGGTCCTCCGGCGCGAAGACGTCGAGGGGATCCTGAACGTGGCGGCTCCGGGGGCGGTCCCCAACCGGGAGTTCATGGCCACCATGCGGGCCGCCGCCGGCCGGCGGGTGGGCCTGCCCGCGGCCCGCTGGATGCTGGAGATCGGCGCCTGGGCCCTGCGGAGCGAATCCGAGTTGCTCCTCAAGAGCCGCTGGGTGGCCCCGGTGCGGCTGGAAAACGAGGGGTTCCGCTTCCGGTGGCCGGCGCTTCCCGCCGCGATTGCGGACCTCGCTCCGGCCCCGAAGGCGGCCGTGGCCGCCAGCCCCGAAAAAAGGCCCGCGGATCGAATGAAAACTTTGTCTCGGCACGTCTCCTGAGGTAGCGTCCAAGGCGGCGATACCGGCCCCGGCCGGTCCTCCGCAGGGAAGCCATGCCCCGATTTTTGAGACAGGAACAAGGACTCAAGATCCTGCTGATCCTGGCGAGCCTCGTCATCTTTATTGCCGGACTGAAGGCTGGTCAGGGTTTTTTCGTGCCCGTGCTCCTGGCGTTTTTCATCGCCACGGTGAGTTTCCCGATCACCTACTGGCTGCGGGTCCACAAGGTGCCGCGGCTCCTGGCGGTGCTCATCACGGTGCTCGTTGATTTCCTCTTCCTCGCCGGGATCGTGGTGGCGGCGGTGGCCCTCATGGGGGACCTCCAGGAGAAGTGGACCTTTGAATACCAACCGCGCAGCGTGCAGTTCATCCAGGACGTCGAGCAGTCCGCGGTGGCGAAACTGAAGGAGTGGAAGGTGGAGGACGCCCAACAAAAGGTGCGCGCCTACCTCACCGGCGACCTCCTCACGCAGATCAGCGAGATTCGCGTCGCGCAGCACATCCTGAGAGGCGGGGCCGACGTCGTGGGCCGGGTGGCCAGCTTTGTCGGGACGGCCTTCATCGTGCTGATTCTGACGGTCTTCATGTTGACCGAGGCGCGCATGTACGGGCGGCGGCTGAATGCCATCGCGGAGGCCCGGGGACCGAATCTGCAGCGGGTCTTGAGCGCCACCAAGGACATCCAGCGCTACCTCGGGATCAAGACCTCGGTGAGCCTCTGCACGGGGGTCCTGGCAGGATGCCTGTGCGGGGTGGCGCGGCTGGATTTCTACCTCCTGTGGGGGATCGTGGCGTTCACGCTGAACTACATCCCGGTGGTGGGCAGCATCATCGCCGGGGTTCCGCCGACCATCATGGCGCTCCTGCTCTACGGCTGGCCGCATGCCACCGCGGTGGCCATCGGCTACATCGCGATCAACATCTTCCTTGGAAACTTCGTGGAGCCGATGCTGATGGGGAACCGTTTCGGGCTGTCGACCCTGGTGGTGCTGATCTCGGTGCTCTTCTGGGGGTGGGTGTGGGGGCCGGTCGGCATGTTGCTGGCGGTTCCGCTGATGATGCTGCTGAAGGTGGTCCTCGACAACAGTTACGAGTTCCGCTGGCTGTCGGTGGCGATCAGCAAGGAACAACGCCGCGACGGCGATGACGAGAAACGGATCAAGGAGGCGGTGGAAAGCGCGGAGAGCGTCAAGATGCCCGAGGGGGCCGCGACGGAGGGAGGCGCCTCGTCGTAGCGGGGTGCCGCGGTTTCGCTGGCAATTGGCGGGAACCGGGTTCTAGTGGGGCCGCCGATGGAGAGGTTTCAGAAGATTGCGCTCGCGGCCCTGGTGTCGGTCCTGGTGCTGATCTTCGCGGGGGCGGTGGTCCGGGCCACCGGGTCGGGCCTCGGTTGTCCCGACTGGCCGACCTGCTGGGGATGCCTCATCCCGCCGTGGAATGTCGAGCAGGTCGATTTCGACCGCATCGACCTCGAGAAGTTCCGGCAGAAGGCGGAGCGCTTCGGGCGCGACCCGTCCACGATCACGCGGGAATCGCTGCGGGAGGAGTTCAATCCGGTGCACACCTGGGTGGAGTTCGTGAACCGTCTCCTGGCGCTGCCGGTGGGTGTCCTGACCCTCGCGACCTTCGGGGCGTCCCTGTGGCAACGCCGGAAGCGGCCGGGCGTCTTCTGGGCCTCGGGGGTCTCCTTGTTCGTGGTGATCTTCAATGCCTGGCTCGGCGCGCGGGTGGTTTACAGCGGCCTGAGCCCCGGCATCATCACGGCGCACATGGCGCTCGCCATCCTCCTGGTGGGTCTCCTCGTTTACGTGGCATGGAGGGGGTGCGCCGACCCGTGGCGGGTGCGCTTGCCCGGGT
>JABDMC010000237.1 GCA_013001695.1 Akkermansiaceae bacterium | reverse complement strand
GCCGTTGGCAGGCGGAGCGCCCGCCCTACAAATGAATGGCGCTGCGATGGGCGGGAATGGATGGGCCGTTGGCAGGCGGAGCGCCCGCCCTACAAATCGTTGGCGTTCCGGTGGGCGGGAATGGATGGGCCGTCGGCAGGCGGAGCGCCCGCCCTGCCATGCAGCCGCACCTCAATGCGCCTCGAGCCAGTTGGCGCCGGTCCCGGTGTCGACCTTGGCGTGGACGCCGTGGGGGAGGGGGAGGGCGTCCTGCATGCGGGCCACGATCTCCGGGACGAGGTCCTTTTCCTCGTCCTGGTGCAGGTCGAAGACGAGTTCGTCGTGGACCTGCAGGATCATCCTGGTGCGGGCCCCGGCGTCGCGGAGGTGGGCGTCGATGTGGATCATGGCAAGCTTGATCATGTCGGCCGCGGACCCCTGGATGGGGGTGTTGATGGCGGCCCGCTCGGCGTTGCCGGCGACGGTCTTGTTGGACGAATTGATGTCGCGCATGTAGCGGCGCCGGCCGGTGAGGGTCTCGACAAACCCGGATTCGCGGGCCGTGGCGATGGTCTGGTCCATGAACTCCTTCACGCCCGGGTATTTTTCGAAGTAGGTGTCGATGATCTCGGCGGCTTCCCCGCGGGGGATGCCGAGGCGCTGGCTGAGCCCGAAGGCGGAGATGCCGTAGATGATGCCGAAATTGACCATCTTGGCGGTGCTGCGCATCTCGGGCAGGACCTCGTCGAGGGTCACCCCGTAGACCTTGGCGGCGGTGGCGCGGTGGATGTCGAGGTCCTGCGCGAAGGCCTCGATCATCCCCGGGTCGCCGGACATGGCGGCCATGATGCGGAGCTCGACCTGCGAGTAGTCCGCGGCGAGGAGGGTGAAGCCCTCGCCGCGCGGGACGAAGGCCTTGCGGATCTCGCGCCCGGCCTCGGAACGCACCGGGATGTTCTGCAGGTTCGGCTCGGTGGAGGCCAGCCGCCCGGTGGCCGCCACGAGCTGGTGCAGGTGGGTGTGGACGCGCCCCGTCTTCGACGCGACGTGGCCCGGCAGGGCGTCGATGTACGTCGACTTGAGCTTCGACGCCTCGCGGTATTCGAGGATCCGGGCGACGATGGGGTGGCTCGCGGCGAGGGCCGCGAGGGTCTGCTCGTCGGTCTTGAACTGGCCGGTCTTGGTTTTTTTCGGCTTCTCGACGAGCTGCATCTCCCCGAAGAGGATCTCGCCGAGCTGCTTGGGCGAGTTCAGGTTGAACTCGCGGCCGGCGGCGTCGTGGATGGCGGCGGTGAGTTCGTCGATGCGGCCCTGGAGCTGTTTCCCGGACTCCTCGAGGATGGAGAGGTCGATCGAGATTCCCTCGTGTTCCATGGCGACCAGCACCGGGAGGAGGGGCGCCTCGATGTCGTAGAAGACGCGCTCCTGCTTCTGCTCGGCGAGCTGCGGGGCGAGATGATCCGCGAGTTGCAGGGTCACGTCGGCGTCCTCCGCGGCGTAATCGGCGAGCTTCGCGGCGGGGATGGCGGACATCTCGATCTCCGCCGTCTTGGTCTGCGCGAAGAGGTCGTCGGCCGGGGCGGCCTCGGCGGCGAGGTCCGCCAGCTTCACCGGGGTGTAGCCGAGGAGGGACTCCGCGAGGTAGTCCATGGTGTGGCGCTGGTCCGGGTTGAGGATGGTGTGCGCCAGCATGGTGTCGAAGAACGGGCCCGCCACGGTGAACCCGTGGTTCAGGAGGACCGCGAGGTCGTACTTGAGGTTGTGGCCGATCTTCTCGGCGGGGCCCGCCAGGATGTCCCGGAGTTCCTCCCGGGCCGCCTCCGGGTCGTCGACCGGGAGGAACCACGCCTCGTGCGCCTTCCACGCGAAGGCGATCCCGAGCAGCTTCGCCTCGAAGCGGTCGAGGGAGGTCGTCTCGATGTCGAAGCAGAAGCGCTCCTGCTTGGCGAGCGCCCCGAGGAGTTTCTTCCGTTTCGCGGCGGTGTTGGCGAAGTGGTAGCTGTGGTCGACATCGCCGATCTTCTTGAGGTTCGCCTCGAGGACCTCCGCCCCCCCGCCGGCGGCAGCCGCGGTTTCCACGCCCTTCCCGCGGCCCGCCACGAAATCGTCCCCGAAGAGGCGCTTCCCGAGGGCGTTGAACTCGAACTCGGTGAAGAGCGACTTCACGGCGTCGTCGTCCCGGTCCTTCACGACGAGGCCCGACGGCGCGTAGTCGAGCGGGACGTCCGTGATGATGGTGGCGAGCTCCTTCGACAGACGGGCCTGCGCGGCGTTCTCCTCGACGCGCTCCTTGAGCTTTCCCTTCAGCTCATCGGTGCGCTTCAGCAGTTCCTCGACCGAGCCGAACTGCGTGACGAGCTTCACGGCGGTCTTCTGGCCCACGCCGGGGACGCCGGGAATGTTGTCGGAGGCATCGCCCATGAGGCCGAGGATGTCGATGACCTGCGACGGCTTCTCGATCCCCCAGAGATCCTTGAGATGGGCGAGGTCGATGATGTCGTGCTCGGATCCCTTCCGCCCCGGCTTCCACATCCTGGTCGATTCCGAGACGAGCTGCCCGAAGTCCTTGTCGGGCGTGACCATGAACGTTTCGAAATCGCCCGCGGCCTCGGCCTGGCGCGCGAGCGTCCCGATGATGTCATCGGCCTCGTAGCCGTCGAGTTCGAGGACCGGGATCCGGAAGGCGGCGCAGAGGCGCTTGAGGTTCGGCAGGGCCGCGGCGAGGTCCTCCGGCATGTCCTCGCGCTGGGCCTTGTATTCGGGGTAGGCCTCGTGACGCCCGGTCGGGGCGGAGGTGTCGAAGGCGACCGCGAGGTGGGTCGGCTCCTCCTTCTCGAGGATGGTGAGGAGGGTGTTGGTGAAGCCGAAGAGGGCCGAGCTGTTGACCCCCTGGGAGGTCACGATCGGGTTCCGGATCAGGGCGAAATGGGCGCGGTAGGCGAGGGCCATGCCGTCGAGGAGAAAGAGCCGTTGCGCTGCCATTCCTGAGAATTCGGGCCCCGCGCCCCGAGGTCAATGGTTTACGGAGGCTGACAAACCGGCCCGGGAATGCTAGTATCAGCCCTAGCGACGCCGCGATCATATGAAATACGTCTTCTGGGTGCTCCTGGTTCTTGGCTCATTTGTCCTGGGGCGCGTCATGTACGAGCCGCTGGCCCCGGCCCTCGTGGGGGATCGCGATTCCGCCGGATCCCAGCGGCCCGGTGAGAAGGAAGTCGTGGTGCAGGGCCCCGGCGGCCGCATGACGGTGATCGTGAAGCTGGCGGAGATCACCGACGCGGAACTGCCCGAGCGGGTGACCCTGAAGAAGCGGGTGAAGGTGAGCGCCGAGGGGCAGGACCCGATCTTTTTGGAAGCCGGGGCGAAGGTCCTCGTGAAGAGCCGGGAGGGGAACACCCTGACGATTGCGGCGATGGCCGGGCCGCTGGAGGGGATCGCCGCCCTGACCGCCACCGATCTCGTCGAGCAGGTCGCCAAGGCGCGCGTCATGCAGATGGCGGGCGTTCCGGTGGCGCAGAACGATCCGCCGCAGCCGGGGCCGGGGACGAGGCCCCCGGGCCGGACGCCCCCGCAGGGGGGACCGCCGGCCGTGGCGCAGGTCGATCCGCCGAAGCCGCCGCCCGTGGAACCGGAGCCGGAGCCGGAGCCCGAACCGGAACCGGAGCCCGAGGCGCCGAAGACCCTGGATGCCGACGGCCTCGTGGCGGCCATGCAGAAGAGCGTCAAGGATGGGGAGATCAAGGAGTTCACCTTCCCGCAGGTGGAAGGCTGGAAGGCCGGCGCGGACGAGAACATCGACGGCGAGACCTACCAGACGGGGCTGGCGGCCTACAAGGCCGAGACCATCTTCGGGGTGAAGACCGTGCAGGCCAAGGCGCTCATCCAGAACGGCAAGGTCCAGAAGTGGGTCTACGCGAAGACCGGCATGGAAATCAAGTAGGGCCGGCCGGGCCGTTGCTACGCCGTGGCGGCCGGGGCGCCGGCGAGGAAGCGCTCCCGGAGATGCGCGAGGTAGGGCTCGGGATGGGTGCCTGCTCCCGTCGCGGCCTTCATGAGGTCCTGCGGAAGGAGCGTGGAGCCCGGGGTGTGGACCCGGTCGCGCATCCACGCCAGGAGGGGAAGATAGTCGGCCCGGGCGAAGCCCGCCGCCACCGGGGCGTCCTGCATGGCGGTGGCGAACAGCTGGGCGGCGTTGAGGTTTCCGAGGGAATAGGTCGCGAAGTAACCCAGTCCGCCCATCGACCAGTGGATGTCCTGGAGGCAGCCGTGGCTGTCGTCGGGCGGGACGAAGCCGAAGAGCTCCTCGAACTCGGCGTTCCACGCCGCCGGGATGTCCTCCACGGCGAGGTCGCCGTTGAGCATGCGGCGCTCGAGGGAAAACCGCAGGAGGATGTGGAGGTCGTAGGTGGCCTCGTCGGCGTCGACGCGGATGCACGAGAACTCGGCGCGATTGATGGCGCCCAGGAAATCGTCGAGGCTGATCGCGGCGAGGGACGGGAACAACTCCGCGGCGCGCGGCAACCAGCGTTGCCAGAAGGGGCGGGACCGGCCGACGTGATTCTCCCACAGGCGCGACTGCGATTCATGGATCCCGAGGGAGATGGCGTCCCCGGACGGCAGGCCGTGGTGGTCCTCCGGCAGGCCCTGGTCGTAGAGCCCGTGACCGGCCTCGTGCATCACCCCGAACAGCGAGGAGGTGAAGTCGGCTTCGTCGTAGCGGGTTGTCAATCGCGTGTCGTGCGGGCCGAGGTGGGTGCAGAAGGGATGCGTGACGGTGTCGATGCGCCCCGCCTCGAAGTCGAATCCGAGTGATTCCGCGATCTCGCGATTGAGGGTCTTCTGCGCGGCGACCGGGTAGGACCCGTGCAGGGCGTCGGCCGGGACGGCGGCCGAGCGCGCCACCGCGGCCCGGGCGATTTCGCTGATGGGCTTGCGGAGCTTGGAGAAGACCGCGTCGACCTCGCTGGTGCGCGCCCCCCGCTCGTAGTTCTCGAGGACGGCGTCGTAGGGTTCATCGGCATATCCCCAGCACTCCGCCTTCTCGCGCGCGATGGAAAGAAGCGTATCGAGGTGCGGCGCGAAGGTCGGGAAGTGGGCGTTCTCGCGCGCCTCCGCCCAGGCGGCCTTGGCCAGCGAGGCCGCCTCCGAGGCCCGCTCCACCAACTCCCGGGGAAGTTTCGTGGCGCGGTCGAAGTGGTGCCGGAACTCGCGGAGGTTGGCGGCCTCCACCGGGTCGCCGGAGGGGTTCTCCTCGGCGCCCTCGAGCCGTTCCCGCCACTGGTCCGAAGTCGAGAGGGCGTGGATCTTCCCGGAGAGGGTCGACAACTGCCGGGCCCGGTAGGGGACCGCCGCGGCGGGGAGGTGGGTTTCCTGGTCCCAGCCGAGAATGGCCGCGGTGGTGCTCAAAATGGCCCGTTCGCGGGCCAGCCCGCAGAGATCCTCGTATGCGCTCATGCCCCGGACTACAGGCGATTTCCGGCCGGGGCAAGGGAAAGGAGGCCCTTGCCAACCGGCCACTTTGCCTTGATTGTGATAAGAGACCGGTCATAAAGCACGTTGTAACAGCCGACCGGAAAAACCCATGAGTATCGTCAGTTCTTACGCATCCGACTCGGCGCAAGCGGCGCTGCGGCGTCAGCGGACCAATGCCACCATCACAAGCGTGGTGATCTCCATCCTGGTGATCGTTCTGCTCGGGTTGTTGCTGATGCTGATCCTGATTCCGGGATTTTTCTTCGAGTCGCCGACGATCGTGGCCTACCAGAGCCAGGACCCGGGCGAGGAGGAGGTCCAGAAGCGGGAGGTGAACACCCAGGTGCAGCGCAAGCCGTCGGCGCCCAGCTCCGCCATGGCGCGCGTGATCGCCTCGACGACTCCCACCCCCACGGCGGTGCCCGTGCCGGAGGTGAACGTCCCGGACCCGTCGGTGAGCTTCGGGGACGGCAACGACTTCGGCGAGGGGTGGGGGAGCGGCGGCGGATCCGGCGGCCCCGGCGGGGGGACGACCTTCTTCGGCCAGAAGGTGAGCGCCGAGCGCATCTGCTACGTCATCGACTACTCGGCGTCGATGGGCGGCGACCGGGAGGCCCTGATGCGGAAGGAGCTCTCGGACTCGATCGGGAAGCTCACGGAAGGCACCAAGTACCAGATGATCTTCTTCGCCGGTCCGGCCTGGGTCGGCGGGGACGAGGTGCAGGCCGTTCCCGGCGGGGGGAAGGTGACCGGAACGACGAAGCGGGCCTTCGTGAAGAGCGGCGATGGAGAATTCAAGTGGAAGACCGGGGGCGGCGCCAGCGGATGGGACCACGACGGCAAGAAACAGGTCCCCCAGTGGATGGACGTCAGCAAATCAAGCCTCCGGGAGAGCAAGAAGATCGTCAAGAACACGCAGCTGCAGTGGGGAACGATCTGGCGTCCGCCGCTCGAAATGGCGCTCTCGATGGATCCGCCGCCGCAGGTGATCTACTTCATGACCGACGGGAGCACCGGGAGGTCCGCGATGGACACCGCGGAGGACATCGGGCGGGCCGCGAAGCGCAAGGGAATCATCGTCAATTGTGTCGCCATGATGGTGCCCAAGGCGGTGGATGCGATGGAAGAACTCGCCAAGCGCACCAAGGGCCAGTTCACGGTGGTGCACAAGGGGGGCAAGCGCCAGCTGGTCCTCGACGCCGACGGCAAGAAGCCGGACAAGGACAAGGAGAAGGACTAGCGGCCGGCCGTTCCGGCGCGCCGGGGGCCCGGGGCGCGCCACGCCATCAGGTCGAGCGCCGCGTCTGCTTGAGCAGGTCCGGGTAGGCGGCCTCGGCGGCGGTGCGGCACATCTCGAGGATGACGCGGCTTTCGCCGCACGCCAGGGCCTTGGTGGCGAGGCTGGCGCAGTCGGCGTAGTTCAGGGACCGCACCGCGCGCTTCACGGCGGGGACGAGGTGCGTGCCGACCGACAACTCGTCGATGCCGAGGCCGACGAGGAGGGGAAGCAACTCGAGGTCGCCGGCCATCTCGCCGCACACGCCGGTCCAGATGCCGTGCTTCGAGGCGCCATCCACGGTGGCCTTGATGAGGCGCACCACCCCGGGGTGGGTCGACTTGTAGAGGCTGGCGACGCGCGGGTTGATGCGGTCGACCGCCACGGTGTACTGGATGAGGTCGTTGGTGCCGATGGACAGGAAATCGACCTCGGCGGCGATGTCGGCGGCCACCATGGCGGCGGAGGGGACCTCGATCATGACGCCCACCTCGACGTCGGCACTGTATTCCTCGCCGCGCTGCTCGAGTTCCTCGATGCACTCCGCGACGAGTTTTTTCGCCTCCCGCACTTCCGTGACGCCCGAAACGAGCGGGAACATGAGGCCCACCCGGCCGCTGGCCCCGGCCCGCAGGATGGCCCGGAGCTGTTCCTTGAAGAGGTCGCGGCGGGCCAGCGAGAAGCGGATTCCCCTCCAGCCGAGGAAGGGGTTCGGCTCCGGTTCGCTGAGCGGTTCGCCGGGGACCTTGTCGCCGCCGGCGTCGAGGGTCCGGAAAATGACCTCGTGGGGCGCGACGCTCTCCGCGACGCGCTTGTAGAGGGCGGCCTGCTCCTCCTCGCCGGGGGCCTCCTCGCGCTCGAGGAGGAAGAACTCGGTGCGGAACAACCCGATACCCTCGGCACCCGAGGATTTCACCACCTCGAGTTCATGCTCGAACTCGATGTTGGCCGAGAGCGTGAGGCGCCTCCCGTCGGTGGTGACGGTTTCGGTGTCCCGGATCTCGTCGAGGGCGAGGCGCATCTGCGCCTTCTCGTTGAGAAGCTTCCGGTAGTGCCGGGAGGTGCTCTCCGACGGGTAGACGATGAGGCGGCCCTCGTAGCCGTCGATGATGGCGGGGGTGAGGGTCCGGAGATTGAAGATGGCGTTCCGCATGCCCACCACCGCGGGGATGCCGAGGGAGCGCGCCAGGATGGCGGTGTGGGAGGTGTTGCTCCCCTGCTCGGTGACGAAGCCGAGGACGCGGTTCCGGTCGATCGCGGCCGTGTCCGACGGGCTCAGGTCGTAGGCCACGAGGATGTGCTGATGATCCGGTTCCTCCTCCTCGTCCTCCTCGGGGGAGAAGTTGCGCAGGACCCGCTTGCAGACGTCCTCGATGTCGGCGGTGCGGTCCCGCAGGTAGGGGTCCGGAATGCGCCGCATCGCCTCGAGGAAGGTCTGCACGACGGCGTAGAAGCAGTACTCCGCGTTCTGGCGGCGTTCCGTGATGGCCGCGAAGACCCGGTCGAGGACGGTCTGGTCTTCGAGGACCAGGAGGTGGGCCTCGAAGATGCGCCCCTCCTCCTCCCCGGAGATCTGCTCGATCTGGGTGCGGAGGCTGTCGAGCTGGTCCTTGGTGAGTTCAAGGGCCTCGCGAAAGCGCTGCTGCTCGCGGGGGACCATCGCCTCGGGGATGTTGTAGACCTCGGGGGAGGCGAACCCGCGGGCCACCACGTGGAGCGGCGCGAAGGAAATCCCCGGCGAAACCGGTGTCCCTTCGTAGACGATCTCCTTTTCCTGGCCCTCGGGTGGCATTTACCGCCCGGAGTGTAGGGGGGGCGGGGGAGCGGTCAATGCTTCCCGGATGCCGGGGCCCCATGGGGCCAACAATCAGTCCTCCTCGAAGTTCCGGGCGACCAGTTCCTCGAGGGCCTTCAGGGCTTCGTCGGCATCGGATCCTTCGGCGCTGATGACCAGCACCGAGCCGTGGCCGGCAGCCAGCATCATGAGGCCCATGATGCTCTTGCCGTCGACTTCCTCGCCGTCCTTCTCCACCCGGATTTCGGCGGAGAATCGGCTCGCAATCTTGACGAACTGAGCGGCGGGTCTGGCGTGGATGCCAAGTTTGTTGCCGATGGTAAGCTCGCGGCTGGGCATTCTGGTGTCAGTCAACGCGGGGAAACTGTAGGGGGCGGAGCGGGGAGGGGAAAAGGGTTTTTTGGGTCGCGGGGCCCGAGGCCCCAATTCCGGGGAATAATCACATCCGGGGGCGGTCCCGGGACATCTTTTCGAGGAGCTTCTGGTTGAATTCGTCCGCCATATCGTAGCCGAGGCGCCGCAGCTGGAGATCGAGGGCGGCCACCGCCACCATGCGGGCCGTGTCGCGGCCGGCCGCCACCGGAATCTCGACCTGCGGCACGGCCACGCCGAGGACCTTGAATTTCTTTCGCTGGATGCCGAGGCGATCGACCTTGTTGAGGTCGGTCTCGGGGAGGAGGGTCACCACGAGGTCGAGGCGCTTCTCGGGGCGGATCGCGGAGAGCCCGTAGAGGTTGGCGGCGTTGATGATGCCGATGCCGCGCATCTCGATGTACCCGCGGGCCAGCTTGGGCGCCGCCCCGATCAACTCACCGCCGAGGTTGCGGAAGCGGACGAGGTCGTCGGCGACGAGGGCGCCGCCCCGTTCCAGCAAGCCGATGGCGGTTTCGCTTTTCCCGGCGCCGCTCTGGCCCATGATGAGGACGCCCACGCCGCGGAAGTCGACCATGCACCCGTGCAGGGAGGTGGACTCCGCAAACTCGTGCTCGAGCCGGATGGACGCGAGGTTGAGGAACTTCATGGTGACCATCGGGGTGGTGAAGACGGGAATCTTCTTCTCCGCGGCGACCTTCCCGAGCTTCGGGGGGAGGGTGTGCTGGCGGGCGAGGACGAAGCAGGGCACGTCCTGTTCGCAGAGCTGCTCGAAGCGCTTGATCTGGATGTCGGGGGCGAGCTTCTTGAGGTAGGAGATCTCGGAATTACCGAGGACCTGGATGCGCTTCTTGGCGAAGTAGGTGAAGAACCCCGAGAGGGCGAGACCCGGGCGGTTCGGGGCCGGTTCCCGGATGGCGTGGTCGAACCCTTCATCCGAACCGACGAGTTCGAGGCCCAGGATCTCGCGGTGGCGATCGTAAAACTCGCCGACGCTGATGGAGGAGACTTTGACCGTGCGGTTCGCCATGGGACGAGCTTAGCGGAGGATGCCCGAATGAAAAGGCGCGGGTTGCCCCGCGCCCCTGGGAAAATCCGGGGGAGGATGTTAGAAGCTGCCGTTGACGCCCACCGAGAGGATGTCAACCCCCCCTTCGGCGACCCCCACGAAGGTGCCGTTGTCGGCGCCGGGTTCGTTGATGGTGGCGTCATCCTGGAAGAGGTGGGCGTAACCGACGTCCACGGTGTAGCAGGCGTTCAGGCGGCAGGTGAGGCCGGCGGACAGCCAGTAGCGGTCGCCATCGGGGATGCGCAGGGTCCGGCGGTCGCCGTCGGGGACCGGGGATTCGTCAAAGGCCGCCCCGGCCCGGAAGGTCCATTTGTCGTTGTGCTTGTAGGTCACCCCGGCGGCGAGGCGGAAGGCGTCCTTCCATTCCTCGCGGTTGAAGAGGAGGAGGTCGCCGCCCGAGGTGGTGGCCCGCAGTTCCTGGAAGTCCGACCAGTCGGTCCAGAGGACGTCGCCGTGCACCGCCCACCGGCTGTTGAGCTCATGGTAGGCGCTGAACTCGATGCTGTCGGGAAGGGTGACGTCCGCGGAGGCGGCGGTGGTCATGACAATCAACTCCGTGGGGTTGACGCCGCTGCCCTCGAGTTCGATGTCGACCTCCGACCGGTAATGCAGCCCGAAGCGGGTGGCCGGGGACAGTTCGTAGAGCACTCCGAGATTGAAGCCGAATCCCCAGCCGTCACCCTCGAGCCGCAGGACCGCTCCCGGGCCGAGAAACCCCTCGAAGGTTCCGGTGAGGGTCGCGTCGGCATAGGTGGCATCGAGCCCGGCGCCCAGCGTGAGCTTCTCGTTCACGCGGAGGGCCACCGAGGGGTTGATGGTGAGGGTGATCAGTTCGCTGGAGTCGGTGATGGCGGCGTTGGCGAAGGCATCCGAGTAATCGGTCTTCAGGCCGTAGCGTCCGAGGACGCCCAGGCCGACGCTGAAGTTGTCCGTCAGGCGGTGCGCGCCGTAGAGGTAGGGCACCGCCACGTCCGGGGCGATATCGGTGTCGGACGCCGGGATTCCGGCGGGCAGGGTGCCGGGGAGGAACGAGCGGCCCGAGACATCGCCGTCGGGCAGGATGGCGCTGGCGCCGACCGAGAACTCGTAGTCGTCCTGCAGGAGGATCATTCCGGCCGGATTGGAGCCGATGATGGTGGCGTCGTCGCCGATGGCGGCTTCACCGGAGAAGGCGCGGCCGAGGCCGGCTGCGGAGCGTTCTCCGATCTGAAAACCACCGCCGGGGAGCAGCGGGGAGGTCAGCAGGAGCGCGGCGGCGCCGGCCGGGAGGAATCGATGGGAATGGTTCATGGAGTGGGGAGGGAACGGGTTCCGGGCAGGGTTCGGGGAGCCACCCGCGGAGTCAAGACTCCAGAAGGCCCCTCGTCCGGATGGGTGAGCAAGGGGCGGTCACATCGCGGCGGAGACCACCGGGCGGGCGGCCTGGTAGCTGCATTGGCAGCGGGGGTCGTCGTGGGGGAGGAGGGGCGCCTGGCGGGTCGGGAAGGATTGGCCGAGGGTCGCCCGGCATCCCGGGGCGGGGCGCAGCTCGGAGGAGCGGATCTCGACCCGCTCCACCCCGAGGGCGTCCAGGTGCTGCAGGCGGTGCTGCTCGACGCCCGCGGCATAGAGGAGACTGGTCACGGTTTCGGCATCGTGGGCGTAGGCCCAGACGCCGGAGACCTCCGCGAAGGCACTCATTTCGCACTGTCCCCAGAGTTCCATGGCGGCCGCGACGACCCGCAGGGGCGCGAGGACTTCCGGAGGAATGGCGGGATCCGGCGACCACTCATGGTCGAGGATGAAGCGGACCACCGAACTGGTTTCCCGTTCGTAGAGGGATCCGGCGCCCCCGAAGTAACTGCTGCTCAGGTCGACCGCGGTCTCGACATCATGGCGCATCAGGGCGGCGAGCGAGTTCGCCACGGCCTCGGACCTCTTCAGGATCTCGGTCACCGCCACGCATCATGCCCTGCACACCCCGGACTCGGAAAGGCTCAACTGGTGGCCCGATTGTGAAGAACCCGATTCGCCTCGCCGCGGCAGGGTGCGGCCTGCGGTCACCGTGCCGCGGAATGGCCCGCGCGGGATGGGATCCCGGCGGCGCGAGGGAAGGCGCCGCGGAGGGCGCCCGCCACCATCAGATTTTCTCGGGGTCCAGTTCGATCACCGAGTATTCGCCGTCATCCTGCCGGCGGTAGACGATCTGGAGGACGTCGCGGCGGGCGTTCTTGTAGAGCACGAAGGGCCGGTCGCTGAGCTCGAGTTCCATGATGGCTTCCTCCTTGAACAGCGTGCGGAGACGGAACGCTTCGCGGTGAATATTGATCGGGACGGGCTCCGGGCCCTCGTTCTCTCCTTCCGCGATCGGGAAGGTGTCGAGGAAGTCGGCCGCAAAGACCTTCTCGTCGAGGTGCTTGATGGTGTTCTCGGGCTTCGGCCGGTGCTTCTTGAGCAGGCGCGTCTTGTGCTTGCGCATGCGCCGCGCGATCTTGTCGATGGTCTCGTCGATGCTCTTGTACATGTCGTCCGTTTCGGAGGAGGCATCGATCGTGATGTGATTCGCGCAGAAGAGGATGATCTCCGCGACGTGGCGGTTCTTCTGGACGTCGAGGATGGCCTTGGCCTCGATGATCCGGGGGTAATCGAGGTGGATGCCTTCAATCTTCTTGTGGGCGTAGTCCCGGAGGGCGTCGGTGACTTGTTCGTGGCGGACAGTAACGGTGATGGTGGGATCGACGTTGGCTGATTGCATGATTCTTGGGGTGGTATGGGCTCGGGCCCGCAAAGGTCTTTCCAAGCGTCAAGAGTGTATGCCGCCGGTGGCAAAAACGCCAAGTGCGAATTGCCGGTTCGGAAGGGAGGCGCTAAATCGGGCAGAATATGCGGAGCCCGGCGGCGTCGGGCCGAACGCGGGCCATGGGGGGCGGACCGCGCGGGGGGCGGATCCTGTCCTACAGGCTGAAGTTCTCGCCGAGGTAATGGCGCCGGGCGAGGGGGTCGTTGGCGAGCTGTTCGGAAGGTCCTTCCAGCACGACCCGGCCTTCGAGGAGAAGATAGGCCCGGTCGACGATCTGGAGGGTTTCGCGGACGTTGTGATCGGTGATGAGGAGGGCCAGGCCGTCCTCTTCGCGGAGCTGGGTGATGATCTTCTGGATGTCGAGGACGGCGAGCGGGTCGACCCCGGAGAACGGCTCGTCGAGCATGAGCAGGGTTGGATCGGTGCACAGGGAGCGCGCGATCGAGAGGCGCCGCTTCTCGCCGCCCGAGAGGGTGAGGGCCGCGGAGCGGCGAACGTGCTCGATGCCGAAACGGGCGAGGAGCTCGTCGCACTTCTCGCGGCGCTGGCGGCGCTTCAGGTCGCGGCGGGTTTCGAGGACGGCGAGGAGGTTCTGCTCGACGGACAGCTTGCGGAAGATGGATTCCTCCTGGGGGAGGTAGCCGAGGCCGAGGCGGGCCCGCCGGTGCATGGCCAGGCGGGTCACGTCCCGCCCGTTCATGGAGACCGTGCCGCCGTCCGGCGGGACGAGGCCGGCGATCATGTAGAAGGTGGTCGTCTTGCCGGCGCCGTTCGGGCCGAGGAGCCCGACGACCTCGCGGGGGGCGACCCGCACCGAGACGTTCTCGACCACCGGGCGCCCTCCGTAGACCTTGCGGAGGTTGTGGACGTCGAGGACATCCTCCGGTCCGGAGGCGGCGGTTCCGGAACCCGGACTATGGGCGGCACTGGCTTCCACCGGGATTCTACTTCTTCTTTTTCAGATCCTCGATGCTGGCGACATCGGTTTCCCATTTGCCCGGCTCGCAGTAGACGTTTCCATCGTCATAGAGGCGGATGTAGAGGCCGGGTTCGCGGGCGCGGAGAAAGTTCTTTCCCTGGATGACGGTCGGGAATCCGCCGCGAAGCACGACGTCGCCGCTCCTGGCGTCATACGAGGCGGTGTCGGCGGAGGCGATGATGTCGCGGCCCTTGGGATCGCGGCGCACCACGCGGACTCCCCCGGTGGCGATGATATTCTGGACATCCCCGAAGGACTCCGGGCCGACGAGGCCCTTCTTCTTCTCCCCGGCGTTCGCGTTCTCCCCGTCCTTCCCCTTCGCCCCGGCGGGCTCCTTCTTCTCGACGGCCTTCCGTTCGAGGATGATCTTGAGTTCCTTCTGGCACTCGAAGGTGAAGGTCGGGTCGGTGACGACGATGTTCTTGAGATAGACGACGTGGCCCTTTTCGGCATCGAAATACATGCCGCCATCGCAGGTGATGCGGATGCCGCCGGGGTTGGGCTTGGGGGCCTCCGCGACGACCGCGCCGGCGGCCGCGAGGGTGAGGAGCCGGGGCCGCCTGATTTCACTCGCAAAGGTCTGGAAGCCGAGGCTGGCGGCCTTCGAGAGCTGGTCGTTCCGCGTGATCATCTCGCGGGTCGGGGCGGACTCGGCGTCGACCCGGGGGGCCGCGGAGCGCGCCATGTCGCGTTGGTCCTGCAACTGCGCGGGGGTGAGGGGTTCCGGGGCGGCGACCAGGAGGGACGCCAGCGCGAAAACGGTGTGGAGCGGCTCGGGGGTCATGGCGGAGGTGGTCTTGCGGGGGTCGACCGCGAAGGTGTTGGTCACGGGACCATGCAGGAACCCCCGGCGGGAGTCCAATTGAAAGACGGCGCCGGCTCCCGAGGCGCTGAATCCCTCGCCCTCGAGGGTCAACTCGTGGTGGGCTTCGAGGATGCCGCGCGAGACGGTGTAGGCGGCGGTGCCCATGTGGACCCGGAGACGTTCCGCGCCCGCCGGGGTGAAGATGAAGAGGTCGATGTTTTCCCCGATCACCTCGTCTTCCGTGACGACCCGCAGGAGACCGGCGCGGAGCAGGGCCGAGGGCCGCTTCTCCTCGTCGAAGCGCGGAATGCGGACCTTCTTGAGGGTGCTGCCTTCCGGGAGGAGGTCGAGCGCCGGGGAGAGCTTGGCGCGCTTGCGGCGCGGCTCCTCCGGGGCGCCGTCCTGGGCGACGAGCAGGCCGGGGGCCAGAACCACCGCGGCAACGAGGGGCGGGAGATTCACGATCGGCAAGTGTCGTGTATTTTGAGGAGCGAGGCGAGGACTTGTTCCAACTCGTTGAGAGGAATCTGGTTGGGGCCGTCGGAAAGCGCCTCGTCGGGGCGGAGGTGGGTTTCCATGAAGACCCCGTCGACGCCGGTGGCCACCGCGGCGCGCGCCAGCACCGGGGCGAGCTCGCGGTCCCCGCCGGTGGTCCCCCCCAGGCCGCCGGGACGTTGCACGGAGTGGGTGGCGTCAAAGATGACCCGCAGGCCCTCCTGGCGCATCCAGTAGAGGGACCGCATGTCGGTGACGAGGTTGTTGTAGCCGAAGGAGGATCCGCGCTCGGTGATGACGAAGTCGTCGCACCCGAAGGCCCGCAGCTTCCCGGCGATGTGGACCACGTCCCACGGGGCGAGGAACTGGCCCTTCTTGACGTTCACGGGACGCCCCGACTTGGCGCAGGCCTCGAGCAGGCTGGTCTGCCGGCAGAGGAAGGCGGGGACCTGCAGGAGGTCGATGTGCTCCGCCGCGATTCCGGCTTCCGCCTCGGAGTGGATGTCGGTCGTGACGGGCACCCCGAGGTCCTTTCCGATCTCGCCGAGGATGCGGCACCCTTCCGTCACGCCCGGTCCGCGGAAGGAATCCACCGAGGTGCGGTTGGCCTTGTCGTAGGAGGCCTTGAAGAAGAAGGGGGCCTCGAGGCGGTCGCAGATGGACTTGATCCCGCGGGCCATTTCCCAAGCGAACTCCTCGCTTTCGAGGGCGCAGGGGCCGAGGAGGAAGAAGAGGCGGCCCCCGCCGATCTCGATGTCCTGGATTTTGAAGGGGGGCGGCATGCCGGGCGGTGTCATGGCGTGATGTGATTAGCGGGGGTTCTGCTGGGCCTCGATGTTGGCGTAGAGGGTGCTGATGTTGAGGACCGCGGACCGGAGGAGCTTTTCCTCCTCGGCGGTGAGGTTGCCCTTGGTCTTCCTGGCCAGCATCTCGAGGGAGTCGAGGACGGTGCGGGCCGCCTTCAGGTTGACGGAACTTTCGCCGGTGGCGGGGTTGGGGATCTGTCCCAGGAAGAGGCCGGCATTCTGGGCCTGCAGGAGCACAAAGTCGGAGAAGCGGGAATCGGGTTCCATGGAATCGGGGAGCGGCTGGCGGGGAGCCTAGTCGGCGGGGAGCACCGTGGCGATGACCGGTTCGCGCCGGCCGAAGTATTTGGCGGCGGTCTCGCGGACCTCCCCGGGGGTGAGGGCCCGGATCCGCTTGGCGGCGTCGAGGTGATGGTGGGGGCCGAGCCCGAAGAGGGTGTCGAGGGCGCAGGTCTGGGCCATGGTCCGGTTCGACTGGCCCTCGAGGGCGTCGGCGGAGAGGACGCTGGTGCGGGTCGCCTCGAAGAACTCCTCGGGGATCCCGCCCATCGCGAGGCGCTCGATCTCGATGAGCAGTTCGCGGCGGGCCAGCTCGACCTGCGCCGCGGAGGTGCCGAGGTAGAAGGCGAAGAGCCCGGTGCCCTGCCCGTGGAACTGCGTGGCGTTCACGAAGTAGGCCAGCCCGAGTTCCTCCCGGATGCGCATGAAGAGCGGGCCCGCCATGTTCGCGCAGTAGTCGTGCAGCATTTCGAGGGCCGGCACGTCGGGCGAGTCCACCGTGGCCCCGGGGAAACCGATGGCCAGCACCGCCTGCTGCTTGTCGAGGCGCGCTTCCACTTCCCCGGTGCCCTCCGCCGCGCAGTCCGCCTCCGGAACCGCCTCGCCCGCCGGCAAGCCCGCGAGGCGCTCCTCGCACGAGGCGATGGCCTCCGCGGGATCGAGGTCCCCGAAGAGCGCCAGGACCCCGTTGCCCGCGTGAAAGAACCGCCGGTGGTGCGCCCCCAGCGCGTCCCGATCGAGCCCCCCCAGGGAGTCCGCGGTCCCGAGGCGCGGCAACCCGTAGTGGCGGTCGCCGAACAGGCGGGCCCGCATCAGCCGGAAGGCGGTCTTCACGGGATCCTCCTGCGCTTCCCGCAGGTCCGCCAGCTGCACCTCCCGCTGCCGCTCGAGGGCCTCCTCCCGGAACGCCGGGTTGACCAGGACATCTTCCGTCAGTTCGAGGATGGCGGGGAGATCGTCGCGGAGGCAGAAGGCGGAGATGATGCTGGTGTTGTTGCCGGCGCCGGCGCGGAGCGAGGCCCCGAGGGATTCGACCGCGACGGCGATCTCGGTGGCGGACCGGCGGGTGGTGCCCTTGGTGAGGAGGGCGGCGTGGATGGTGTTGATCCCGGCGGTGGCGGGGGATTCGGCGGGAAGCCCGGTGCGGAAGGCCGCCTGCGCGTAGATGGTGGGCACGCGGGGGTCGGCCCGCAGGACGAGGGTGAGGCCGTTCGAGAGCCGGTGGGAGATCACCTCCCCGGGGGAGCGGGTGGCAGCCGGGCTGCGGGCCGGGGGGGCGGGGGCGTGCTCGGGGTCGAGGGACGTGAGGGTGAGGCCCTCCTCGCGCAGGTAGCGGTCCGCGACGCGGCGCAGGTCGTCGGTGGTGACGGCCTGCAGTTGCTGGAGGTAGAGGCGGGTGAAGTCGAGGTGGCGGGCTTCGTGCCAGTTCGAGGCGAGGTCGCTGGCGCGGCCGGAGGCCGTCGAGAGGCTCTTGAACTGCTCGGCGGAGATCATGCGCCGGGCCTTCTCGATCTCGCCGTCGAGGCCGTTGCGGGAGAGCTTGGCGAGCTCGTCGAGGACCGCGGATTCCGCGGTGTCGCGGTTCTCGAGGTCCACCTCGGCGGAGACCGAGATCATCCCGGGGCTTTCCGGCGGCGACCAGAACCACGACCCGACGTGGTGCACCAGGCCGCGCTCTTCGTGGAGCGTCTGGTAGAGGCGCGAGGATCGTCCCCCGCCGATCACCGCCGAGAGCAACTCCAGCGCCGGGGCGTCGGGGTGGTCGAGCCCGGGCGTCTGCCAGGCGAGGGTCGTGTGGCTGGTGGGCACCGCGAAGGGCCGGCGCGCCACGCGGCTCCCGAGCTGCTGCGGCTCGGTGCTGCGGGCCGCCTCCACCACCGGGTGGGTCGGCAGGCCGGTGGCCCGGACCTCGAGGTTGTCCCGCAGTTCCCGGGCGTCGAAGTCGCCCGACACGACCACGAAGCTGTTCGAGGGCAGGTAGCGTTCGCGGTGGTAGCGCGTCATGTCGCCGTGGGTCACCCGGTCGAAGAGCGCCTGGTGGCCGATGACCGGGTGCCGGCGGGAGTCGCGCTGGAAAAAGGTCTGGAAGAGGAGCTTCGTGGCCACGCTGTCGGGATCGTCCTCGCCCATGTCGATCTCGCGGCGGATGACGTCCTTCTCGGTCTCGAAGTCGTTCACCGGCAGGGCCGGCCGGTAGACCAGGTCGAAGAGGACGTCCAGGAACACCGGCAGCGAAACCGAGGGGCCGTCGATGTAGTAGACGGTGCGGTCGAAGCTCGTGTAGGCGTTCCAGTGGCCGCCCGCCGAATTCACCACCGTGGCGAGTTCGTTCCCGGGGAAGGTCTGGGTCCCCTTGAAGACCATGTGCTCGAGGAGGTGGGAGACCCCGCTGCCCGCGAGGTGCCCCTCGTGCTGGCTGCCCGTCTCGATCCAGAATTGGGCGCTCACCACCGGGGCCGCGTGATCCTCGTGGAGAATGGCGCACAGCCCGCCGGGGAGATCGTGCTGCGTGGCGGTGGTGGGCGGAAACTGCATGCCGGAAAGCTGTGCGCACCGGGCCGGGGCCGCAAGCGAGATTGCGCCGAATTGGTTGGAGGAATCGCTTGGCGGGCGCGGGCGCAGCGGGTAAGAAGCGATATGAACCGCAGGGCCGTGTTCACAATCATGGCGGTGATCTTCCTCCTGGGAGCGATCGCCGCCGGGACCCTGGCGTTCATGTGGTTCACCCGGGACCGGGTGGCGATGGGGACCTACCGCATGCAGGGCGCCCCGGGCATCAACTTCAGCGAGGCCATCAAGGCCGAGCGGGAACTGATGGTGTCGCCGTCGATCCTGAAGCCCATCATCACCGACCTCGACCTCGTCAACCGCTGGGGGATGGAAACCGAGGACGAGGCCCTGGACCACATGCGCGAGAAGCTCAAGATGTTCCCGGGCTCGGCGCCGGGCCGGGTGCGGGTCATCTACCGCGACCGGAACCAGGACCGCGCCATGGAAATCCTGCAGGCCATCAACAAATCGTACGTGGAGACCAAGCGCCGGCAGGGCGGCGTGATCCCGGCGCCGCGGGGACCATAGTTCCGCGGGGGGCTCACTGCCGGGGCACCACCACCTCGCTCCGCGGGAAGCGCACCTTCGGCAGGGCGGCGTGCTTGTCGGACGGGTGGCGGAAGCCGAGGGCGCAACACACCGCCGCGGTGTGCTTGGCGCCCGGCAGGTCCAGGATCCGGTCGTAGGCCTCGGGCACGAAGCCCTCCAGCGGACAGGCGTCGATCTCCAGGAAGGCCGCGGTGGTCATCAACTGGCCGAGCGCGATGTAGATCTGGCGGATGGACCAATCGATGCGGGCCGCGGCGTCGAGGCCGTCGAGGAACCCGAGGACCACCTTGCGGTACCCGTCGAGGGACTCGAGCGGCGCGTCGCGCACGTCGGCGGTGCGGCGCAGGAAGGCATCGACCTCCCCGGGGCCGATCTCGGTCGGCGCCGCGAAGACGACATAGTGCGAGCAGTCGACCACCTGCCGCTGGTTCCACGAATGCGGGAGGAGCTCCTCCTTGAGGGCCGGGTCGGTGATCACGATGAACTTCCACGGCTGGAGGCCGAAGGACGACGGGGCCAGGACGAGGCTCTGCTCGAGGGCGTCCCAGGTCTCGGGCGGGATGGTGCGCGTGGCGTCGAAGGCCTTGGTGGCATAGCGCCAGCGGAGGCTGGCCACGGCGCCTGCGGGTGTCACGTTGGGCATGACCGACTATTCCGCATCGATCCGCAATGGCAAGGAGGCGCTGGGAAAATCCTTGAGGGTGAAGCCGAGGACGAAGCCGAACTCGTCCTGGATCGGGTTGTCGCGATGGAAGAGGCCGAGCGACACCGCCCAGCTGTCGAAGTTCCGGTGCAGCGAGTATTGCTGGAGTTCGAGGGTGCCGTCGTCGAACTCCCACAGGTGGGTGAAGCCCGCGCCCCATTCGTCGTTGAGCCGGGCGTAGGCCTGCAGTTCGACGCGCGTCGAGTTCCGGAGGATGGGATGGTTGTCGAGGTAGCGGTGCTTGAGGGTGACCTCGACGTCGTCGTCGGGCATCCAGCGCAGGCCGCTGGCGATCTCGATGAAGTCCGGGCCGCTGTCCGCCACCGGGAACTGCGTTTCGAGGATGAGGTTGATCCACGGGACCGGGCTCCACGCGATGTCGTTGTAGAGGTTGGAGAACTCCCGGTCGAACTCCGGGTCCTCGAGGAACCAGTCGACGTAGGTGTTCATCGTCAGCCACTCGTGCGTGCCGGCGTTGCGGTGCGTGAGGAGGCGGTTGCGCACCCCGAGGCGCAGGATGGACCAGCTTTCGAGGTCGTCGACCGCGGTGAAGCGGCCGACGCCGAGCGGTCGCGGGCGGGTGGTGGCGGTGAGGCGGTCGATGCGCGGAAAGGATGAATCGAGCTCGTTGGTGACCACGTGGGAGAGCGTCGAGTAGGGCTGCACGATGTGGAGGAGGCCGTCGAGGCCCCACTCCTCGGAGTGGATGTCGTCGTAGGACCGCGAGAACTTCATGGAGGCGTCGGCGCCGATGAAGGACAGGGACCGGTCGGTGGAGGGGGACGGCCCTTCCACCGAGGAGTAGTTCGTGTAGCCGAAGCCGGCCCGCGGAACGATGGTGATGCCGGGGTCGACCTTGAAGGGGAGGGAAAGCTCCTGGTAGAGGTGGAAGCGCGAAAAGCCGCGGTCCGCGAGGAGGGCGTTGATCGCGGCGCGGCGCGGGTCGCCCATGGGCAGCATGGCGGCCTCGGCCCGCAGGTTGCGCGCCTTGAAGTCGGGGAGGTATTCATCGTAGAGGCCCCACGTCACCTGGCCCTCGTGGAGGAGGGGGCCCTCCCCGAGGGGATGACGCATCTGGTCGAGGGTCAATTCCGGCAGGCGCGTGTCCGACTGGTAGAAGTCGTTGCCGCGGATGCGCGCCGAGGCGGTGTAGAGGTCGCGCCCGCGCTGGTGGGTGAGCGCCAGCTTGTTGTCCGGGGTCGGCTCGGTCCGGAAGGTGGCCGGCTCGAAGTCCTGCAGGTAGTAGCGGTCGCTCAGCAGCGTGAAATCGGTGTCGAGGTGGGTTTCCCCTGCGTCGAACCAGTCGAGGCCGAGGCGGTGGCGCAGCTGGGCCCGGAAGCGGTCCTCGTTGACCCGCGCCCGGATTTCGCCCCCGCGCTGCTGGGAGGGGTCGAGGTCGCTGAGGTAGTACAACTTCAGCCAGCCGAGGTTGGGATTGTCGTCGAGGCGGGTGTCGAAGAAGTCGACCCCGGTGCCCACCCCGCGTTTGCTCATGAGATCGGCGCGGAGCTGGGCGAGCAGCCAGGCGTCGGTCTTCTCGCCGGTTTCGGGATCGACCTCCCCGCCCAGCAGGACGCCGTATCGGTTCAGGGCGTAGATTCCGAGGTGGGACCGGGCCCCGGGGGTGATCAGGTAGCCGAGGCGCTCGTCGAAATTCTGGGAGAGATACGGCAGCCAGAAGACCTGGCGGTCGCCGACATAGAGCTTGAGGTTGCGGAAGATCATGCGGTCGCCGGGAATGACGGTGGTGCGGTCGGCGCGCAACCAGTAGGAGGGGTCCTCCTCGTCGTGGGTGGTGAGCCCGGCGTTCTCCCCGACGAAGTAGCGGCGCCCGTCGCGCTCCACGGCGCGGAAGCTGTCGGCCTCGAGCAGGACCGGGTCGATGCTGGTCCGCAGGTCCCGGGTTTCGAGGTGGTTCGTGTCGTAGTGGAACTCGGCCCGGTCGCCGCGGTGCAGCACCGCGCCCTGGTAGACGCTGACATTCCCGATGACGCGGACGATCTTGTTCCTGGTGTCGACCTCCGCGAGGTCGGCGAACAACTGGATGCCGGTGTCGGTCTCGACGATGACGTCCCCGCGGTAGCGGATCACCCCGGTGTCCTGGCGCCAGTCGATGGCGCCGTCGTTGCGCACCTTGATGTTGTCCGGCAGGGTGGGGATGATGGCGAAGGGATCGAGGGGATCGGCGGAGGGGCGGGGGAGGGCGTCCGGTCCCGGGAGGAGCAGCAGTTCGGCCTCGCCGGGGGGCGGGTCTTCCGGGGCCCCCGGGGCAACGCTCACCGCCGCGGCCAGCAGCCCGGCGCCGATCAGCACCCGGCCGGAAAGCGCCATCCTTCCTGCCCAACCCCTGCCCAGCGGCATGGCATATAGAGGGTCATCCACGATCAAGGGACAACAAAAAAGGGCGGGAATGCCCCCGCCCGTTTGTTTGCGCGATGCATGTAAGGGGTTGCTTAGCGCTTGCGGTTCAGCGCCAGGGAGAAGGCCGCGAGGGCCAGGAGGGCCGGGAGCGAGGGCTCCGGCATGGCACTGTAGGCAATCAGGAAACCGATGTCCTCGAGCGAGTAGGCGGAGGTTTCGCTCAACCACTGCTGCGAGGTGCTGCCGGGACCGGTCCATCCCGTCAGGATGTCGTCGCCGAGGTCGCGCCCGAAGGCGTCGGTGATCCCGTTGGGCGGGTGCGGGCCGGACGGCGGGGTGAATTCCTCGTTCCAGTGGCCGTGGGCCGTGCCGGCCCCCCCCTGGAGTTCGACCGGGACGAAGGCGGCCGCCGGCTGGTTGAACTCGGCCTGGTAGGTGGCGAGTCCGGCGGCGCCGGTGTATTGTCCGGGGGCCCCGGATGCGTCGTAAACGTTGTTGAATTCCCAGAGGGTTCCGAATCCCAGGACGTGCGCCATCTCGTGCAGGACCGTCTGGAAGAGGGCGTTTTCCCAGCCCACCCCGTCCGCGAACATGACATCGACGTCGGCCGAGTCGAATTCCATGAAGCCGTCGTAGTCGCCCGGGCCCGGGTTGTTGAAGTGGGTGATGATGTAGCCGCCCCACGAAACGGCCTGGTTCGGGCCGGCCGTGGCGAGGATCCCCCCGACCCCGTCGCTGAACTCGTCGTGGGCGTCGATGGTGAGGGTGGTCTTGGTGATCCCGGGCGCATAGCCCGTGATGATCCCGTTCCACGTGTCGGCCGCAGACTGGAAAATGGCCCGCTCCCCGGCGCTCAGGGAGCCGTCGGCGTCGTTGTCAAAGTGCAGCTCGATGAGCTGGGCGCTGAGCGGCAGGCTGAGCCCGACAGCCCAGCCGAGGGCAAAAACGGCAAATCGATGCATAGTGGGGATTCCGGCAGGGACGGGGGGGATAGTAAGGTTGCTAACATAGTTAAGCAATCTTAAATTTCCGCAATCGCCTGTCACAGCCACCAGGCCGAATCCAGCGGTCCCGGGAGCCGCTGGAGGGGCGCCCGGGACGGCCCGGGGGGACGAACATCCGGGGCGCGCCGGGGCCGGGGTCCGCTTTCCCGGTTGCACCGGGCGGCCCAGCTGGCAGCGTGCCGGCCGGAACACGATGAGCAGGGAAGGGGAATCGAGCCGCACGGTCGGAATTCTGGGCGCCACCGGCCTGATCGGGGGGCACCTCGCCACGCATCTCGCCGCCGCCGGCGACCGGGTGGTCCGCTTCAGCCGGAACCCGCCGGAGGGCGAGGACGGCTGGCGCAGCGCGCGGCCTCCGCTCGATCTCGCGGGACTCGATGCGGTGGTGAACCTCGCCGGGGAATCCGTGGCCCAGCGCTGGACGCCCGCGGCCCGGGAGCGCATCCGGCGCAGCCGCATCGATCTCACCACCGAGGTCGTCGACGCGATCGGCCGTCTCGCGCCGCCGGACCGTCCCCGGACCCTCGTCAACGCGTCGGCGAGCGGATACTACGCGCCCGGCGGCGATCACCCGCTCCCCGAGGACGCCGCGGCGGGAAGCGACTTCCTCGCCGGGGTGTGCCGTGATTGGGAGGCGGCGGCCGGGGCCGCGGAAAGACACGGGGTGCGGGTCGTGGCGGTGCGCACGGGGATCGTGCTCGGTTCCGGGGGAGACGCCTGGGAGCGCATGCGGCGCCTCTTTTCCCTCGGGCTCGGCGGACCGCTGGGCACCGGCCGCCAGTTCATGCCGTGGATCCATCTCGAGGACGAGGTGCGGGCCATCGAGTTCGCCCTCGGCAACCCGGAGCTGCGCGGGCCGGTGAACCTCGGCGCGCCCGAGCCGGTGCGGAACCGCGAGTTCACCAGGGAACTCGGCAAGGTCCTGCGCCGTCCCGCGATCCTGCCGGTGCCGGGCTTCGCGCTCAAAATCGTGCTCGGGGAATTCGCGGGATCGGTCCTGGCGAGCTATCGCATGATTCCGGAAAAGCTCGAGGCCGCGGGATTCGAGTTTCGCTTCCGCCGCGTGCCGGAAGCCCTGGCGGCCCTGTGCGAGTAACCCCCGGACGTTTTCCTTGTCGCCCGGGCGGGGCCTTGCGACCTTACCACCCGCCGATTCCATGGCCGCCCCGCACAACACCATCGCCCTGGTCTTCGACTACGACCAGACGCTCAGTCCCAGCTACATGCAGGACGACGTCCTCTTCCCCGAGTTCGGCATCGATCCCGAACAGTTCTGGCGGAAGTGCAACGCCCTCGTCAAGGAGCAGGGGTGGGACGGCGAGCTGGCCTACATGAAGTGCCTTCTCGACTACCTCGAGATGGACGGCGTCACCAACGAGCGCCTCACCGCCCTCGGCCACGGGCTGCGCTACTACCCCGGGGTCCCGGAACTCTTCGACGAGATCCCCGCGGAGGTGATCCGGCCCGAGCACGAGGCCGCCGGGATCAAGGTCGAGCACTACATCATCTCCTCGGGGCTCAAGGCCCTCCTCGACGGCAGCAGCCTCAAGCAACACGTGCGGGCCATGTTCGGCTGCGAGTTCGGGGTCGATTCCGACGGGCGCATCAGCTTCCCGAAGCGGACCATCTCGCACACCACCAAGACGCAGTTCCTCTTCCGCATCAACAAGGGGATGCTGAGCTACGAGGACGACGTCAACGATCACATGCCGCCCGACCTGCGGCCCATCCCGTTCGAGAACATGGTCTACGTGGGCGACGGGCCCACCGATGTGCCGTGCTTCACGGTCATGAAGAAGAACGGCGGCCACGCCATCGCGGTCTACAACCCGGACGATCCCACCGGGCGGAGTTTCCGGAAGTGCTTCCAGCTGTGCACCCACGCCGACCGCGTGAAGCACATCGCCCCCGCGGACTACCGGAAGGGGAGCCACCTGCGGCTCCTGCTCGAGGAGACGATGCGGGGAATCGCGGACCGCATCCTCGAGCATCGCAAGACCGAGCGGGAGAACGCCACCGTCGCGGCCCCGGGATTCTGATGCCATCGTCCACCTTTCCTCCGCCAAGGCAGCGGAGGCCAAGCTGAAAACTGACGCCATGCCCAAGCAACACTACCACTTCATCGGGATCTGCGGCACCGCCATGGGGTCCGTGGCGGCCGCCATGAAAGCCCGCGGGTTCACCGTGACCGGTTCCGACCAGAACGTCTACCCGCCGATGTCGACCTTCCTCGAGGAGAGCGGGGTGGAGATCTTCAAGGGATACCGCCGCGAGCACATTCCGGCGGGCGCGGAGGTCATCGTGATCGGAAACGCCATCAGCCGCGGCAACGAGGAGGCCGAGGAGGTGCTCGACCGGAAGCTCCTCTACCTCTCGCTCCCGGAGGTGCTCAAGGAGCAGTTTCTGCGGGGACGGCGGAATTTCGTGGTGACCGGGACCCACGGCAAGACCACCACCAGCGCCATCCTGGCGTGGCTCTTCGAGTCCGCGGGCCGCGACCCGAGCTTCATGATCGGCGGCCTGCCGCGCAACCTCGGGCGGGGAGCCCGCCTCGGAGACTCCGAGTTCGTGGTGCTGGAGGGCGACGAGTACGACACGGCCTTCTTCGACAAGCGCTCGAAGTTCCTCCACTACCTTCCGGAGGTCGTCACGGTGAACAACATCGAGTTCGACCACGCCGACATCTACGACTCGCTGGACGAGATCAAGCTGACCTTCCGGCGGCTCCTGAACATCGTTCCGCGGAGCGGGCTGGCCCTCGTCAACGGCGACGATTCGAACTGCCTTGAAGTCGCGGACGGCGCCCCGTGCCCGGTGCGCACCATCGGGCTGGGCGAGGCGTGCAACCTGCGCATCGGGGACATCGACTACCAGCCGGACGGGAGCAGCTTCACCCTCGAGGGGGAGCGCTACACGATCCCGATGGTGGGGGAATTCAACGTGCGCAACGCCGCCATGGCGGTCACCGCGGGACGCTTCGGGGGCCTCGCTCCCGGGGAACTGCGCACCGGACTCGCGGCCTTTTCCGGCATCGCGCGCCGCCAGGAATTGCGCGGGGAGGTGCGCGGGGTGAAGGTCATCGACGACTTTGCGCACCATCCCACCGCCATCCACCAGGCCGCCGCGGCCCTGCGCCAGCGCTACCCGGGCCAGCGCCTCTGGGTCATCTTCGAGCCGCGCTCCAACACCACGCGGCGCAGCATCTTCCAGGAGGAACTGGCGGAGGCCCTCGCCGCGGCGGACATCGCCATCGTCCCCGCCATCGCCGACGCCGAGAAGTTCGACCCGCAGGATCGCCTCGACCCGGAAAAGCTGGTCGCCGACGTCGCGGCGCGCGGAGGGGCGGCCCACTTCCTGCCGACCGTGGAAGCCATCGCGGCCCACGTCGCGGCCCACGCCGAGGCGGGCGATGTCGTCGCGATCCTCAGCAACGGCGGATTCGGCGGCCTGCACGACCTCCTCCTCGACCAGCTCGGCGCCGGGGCCCCGGCGTGACCTGCGGGCGCTGCGGATGTGGTCGGGTCGATATGAGTGGGTCCTGTTCCGCGACGACCGGCCGGTGGCGGGCCGGATTCGGGCAGACCTTCCCGAGGCCCTCGTCGCACCGCGGCCCGCGCATCACCGAGTGGAATGGCTAAGGGCTCGTCAATCCGCCGGTCCCGGCGCCGGCGCTGATCGCTGGCGCCTTGCCGCCGCCGCAGATCGTGAAAATTTGACCTCCCCTCGCGCGGGATCATGTTGCTGACGGCCCGGGTGCGCAGGGATGCGGGAAGGGCGGGGGTCAAAAGCCGCGAGCCATCCGCTCCGGGGCGCTATTGTTCCGCGAGGCGGTAGAAGAGGGTCCCGGCGCCGGCGGTGGTGTCGTCGTAGGTTCCGGTGCCGGTGCCGTCGCCCTGGTTGCTGGTGGTGGCGGATCCGATGGGGGTGCCCCAGGTGACGAGGTCGGGGGACCGGTAGACGTCGTAGGCGGTGGCGGCGGCCCCCGTGATGCCGAGCGAAACCGTGCCGGCATCCACCGTGACCGTGCGGATGACGGGGGAGGGCCGCACGAAGAGGGTGGTGTTCATGGTGCCCCGGAAGCCGGTGCCCCAGGCGAAGGACGCGGGGGTCCTGATCAAGGCCCCCGAGACCGCGCCGTCACCGGGCGCGTCGGAGCCGAAGTGCTCCGCCGCCACCGAATACATGGCCGTCTCGGCGGCGGTGAGCGGCTCCCCGGGCGGGGTGATCACCACGAAGGCGGCCGCGAATTCCTTCTGCGAATCGGCCACCCCCGGATTCCGCGGGCCGAAGGTGGTGGTGATGTCGTCGATGCTGAGGTGGAAGATCTCGATGATGCTCTGGTCGGACTGGTTGTAGCGGTAATAGGTGGTGTCGGGGACCTCGCCGGGGCCGATGAGGCCCATCAGGTAGAGTTCCAGCGGGGGGTAGACCGTGGCGGGGACGGCCCGGATGGTGATGGTGTTGTCGCCGTTCTCGGTGACCTCGGCCCCGCCCAGGGCGCCGACGAAGGCGGCCACGTAGGCCTCGCCGGGGGCGGGCACCCCGTTCCAGTGCGAGCCGAACGGGAACCCGAGCTCGGAGCCGAAACTGACGCCCCACCGGTGCATGAGCTCGTGGTGGAGCGCCCCGTAGATGCTCGATCCGCCGTCGTTGATATAGGCGATCCCGTTGAAGACGCCGGAATTCTTCTCGGCCGGCGGGATCCCGAAGAGGCCGGTACTGTCGTAGGGCGGTCCGAAGCCCGAATTCCCGAGGCCGGAGACCTCGTTGCGGAACCCGAAGTAGGTATTGGTGCCGTTGTCGGTCTTCAGGACCGAGATGAAGACGAGGTAATCGAAGCGGTCGTCGAAGACCGAGTAGAGCTTGTCGGTGATGGCACCGAGATTCTCGGATACGTTGCCGCTGAGCGAGCCGTCCACGAGGGCGTCGTCCTGGATGTTGACGATGAAGTCGGAGGAGGTGATGAGGTGGCCGTCGACGTCGGTGCCGAGCACCCGGGTGGCGTAGCTGATCCCGCTGTCCACGATCCCGAGCTTGGTGGAGATCGTGCCCCCGCCCCCGTCGAGCGAGAGATGGTAGGTGTTCCAGTGCAGGCGATTCTCGAACTGGTCGGTGGCCTTGGCGGAGGTGATCGGCCACAGGGTGTAGATGCCGTCGCCGGCCACGACGTCGCCCTGGGTCCCGTCATCCCGGAGCACCACCGCGACGCTGGGCGCATTGTCCCCGGCAATATGGAGCGCGGACCCGGAGTTGGTGAAGGTCCCCGAAATCGTCCCGCCGGTGGTGGCCCGCCGCACCTCGAGGGCCGTCGTTGACTGGCCGTCGTTGTAGATGCCGATGGGCTTGAAGCGGCTGCCGGTGGACTCCGCGAAGAGGGTGTGGGCCTTGACGGACGTCTCCGCCGGGGCGAGCGACGCCGCCGCCGCCACGAGCAGGACGCCGGGAAGCGAGGCGCGGGGGAGATGGGGGCCGATGCAGGGCATTGACCAACCTTAGGGCCCCTCGCGCGGGTTGGAAACCTCGGAATGGCCCCGATATGGGATGGGCCGGCACGGGCCCGCAGCCCCTTTATTCCACGGTTTGCGGGATTTCGCGTCCCGCGAGGCGGTTGTTGAGGACGATCGAGGTGCGCAGGGCGTTGATCTGGCCGACGAGCCCGCGGCGGCCACGGAGCGCCTTGCGGCACGGCGCCTTGTCGACATTCGCCGAGAGGTAGCGGCCGATCTCCCCGAAAAGGTTCGCGATCTCCTTGTCGAGGACGCCCAGCTCGGCGCGGTAGTTCGAGATGTCGCGGTTCGCTTTCCCGATGTCCTGGTAGCTGCCCTGCGCCTCTTCGCGCATGTCCTTGCGGCGCAGTTCGATCTCCTCCTCGATGGACTCGATTCGCTCGTCGAGGGAATCGAGCCGTTCCGAAAGGTCGTTGCGCGCATCCCGCAGGTCCCGGAAATAGACCTTCAGCTCGTCGAGTTCCTCCCGCGATTCGATGAACTGGGGCGTGTCGTCCCGGCCCTCCTCGGCGAGGACCTCGAGCTTCGCCTTGATGCCGTCGTGGCGCCTCTTGACGGTGCGCGCCTCGCGCAGGATCTCGTCCCGTTCGGCGCCGAGGCGCTCGGCCCGTTCGATCATCTTCTGGCGCTGGGCCACGAGGTCCTTGGTGCTGTCGACCACCTTTTCGAGAAGGACCGCCCGGTGCTCGTGGGAATTCTGCAGGACGCCTTCGAGCTGTCCGACGCGCTCCGTGAGCTCGTCGTATTCCTTGGCGAGCTTGCGGAGGTTCCAGTATTCCACGGAGAGATCCTCGACGCCCTCGAGGTCCGCCCACGAGAGACCGCCGAGGATTTCCTCCGCTTCGCGCAGGAGCTGCAGCTCGGTGGCGGCCTTGTTGGCATGGTAGCCGACGAACCGCAGCCCGAAGGCCTGGCCGAGGCGTGCCAACACGTATCGCGAGGGGGTCATCGGGCGGGAACGACTTGATGCCGCCGGGGAACCGAAACCGCTCCGCCCGTCACGCGCCGCGGCGCCGGCGTCCATCCGCCGCCACGACGATCCCCCCGTCCCGGCGGAAGGGGGGACACTGGATGCTGGGGGGGTGGAGGGGGGAGGCGCATGATCGGGCTGCGGCGCCCCGGGGAGGGCGCGGGGTCCGTCCGAAACGGGCGGAACGCTACTTCTTCATTTCCTTCTGGAGCTTGGTGATGACGCCGAAATCCTCGAGGGTCGTGATGTTGCCGGTGATCTTGCCGGTGGCCACCAGTTCCTTGAGCAGGCGGCGCATGATCTTTCCGGAGCGGGTTTTCGGAAGGGCCGGCGTGAGGTGAATCTCGTCGGGTTTGGCGATGGCCCCGATGACCTTTCCGACGTGATTACGCAGTTCCTCCTCGATTCTTCCGGAAGTCTTGACCCCTTCCCGGAGCGTCACGAAGGCCACCACCCCCTGGCCCTTGATTTCGTGCGGCCGGCCCACCACCGCCGCCTCCGCCACGGCCTTGTGGGCCACGAGGGCCGATTCCACCTCCGCCGTCCCGAGGCGGTGGCCGGAGACGTTCAGGACGTCATCGAGCCGCCCCACGATCCAGAAGTTGCCGTCGCGGTCGCGGCGCGCCCCGTCGCCCGCGGTGTAGCGGCCGACGTAGTCGGACCAATAGACCTTCTTGTAGCGCCGGGCATCGCCGTAGATGGTGCGCAGCATCGACGGCCACGGCTTGCGGATGACGAGCTTGCCTCCCTCGTCGGCTTTGCACTCCTTGCCGTTCTCGTCGAGGATGGCGGCGTCGACCCCGAAGAACGGGAGCGTCGCGGTGCCGGGCTTGGTCGGCGTGCACCCCGGAAGCGGCGATATCATGATGGCCCCCGTCTCGGTCTGCCACCAGGTGTCGACAATCGGGCAGCGGCCCCCGCCGATCTTCTCGTGGTACCACATCCACGCTTCCGGGTTGATGGGTTCGCCGACCGTCCCGAGGAGCCGCAGCGAGGACAGGTCGTGCGACGCCGGGAACTTGTCGCCCGCCTTGATGAAGGCCCTGATGGCGGTCGGGGCGGTGTAGAAGATCGTCACGCCGTACTTCTCGACGATGCTCCAGAAGCGCCCGAAGTCGGGGAAGTTCGGGGCCCCTTCGTACATCACCTGGGTGACGCCGTTGGCGAGCGGCCCGTAGACGATGTAGGTGTGTCCCGTGACCCAGCCGACGTCCGCGGTGCACCAGTAGACATCCTCGTCGCGCATGTCGAAGATGTACTTGCAGGTCGTGTAGGCCCCGAGGAGGTAGCCGCCGCTGCTGTGCAGGATCCCCTTGGGTTTCCCGGTCGACCCGGAGGTGTAGAGGATAAAGAGGGGATGTTCGGAGTCGAAGGCCCGGGCCTGGTGGGAGGCGCTGACCTTTTCGAGTTCCTCGTGCCACCAGAGGTCGCGGCCGCGCTTCATGGTCACCTTCGCGCCGGTTCGCTGGTAGACGACGACGCGCTTCACCCCCTTGTGGCTCTTGAGGGCCGCGTCGACGTTGGCCTTCAGCGGGACCACCTTGCCGCGCCGGTATCCGCCGTCGGCGGTGAGCACCGTCGTGGCGCCGGAATCCTCGAGGCGGTCGACGATGGACTCCGCCGAGAACCCCCCGAAGACGACCGAGTGCACCGCGCCGATGCGCGCGCAGGCCAGCATCGCGATGGCGGCCTCCGGGATCATGGGCATGTAAATCAGGACCCGGTCGCGCGACTTGACCTCGTTGGCCTCGAGGACGTTGGCGAAGCGGCAGACTTCGCGGTGGAGTTGCTGGTAGGTGAGGACCCGGGTCTCGCCCGGTTCACCTTCCCAGATGATGGCGGCCTTGTTGCGGCGCGGACCGTCGAGGTGCTGGTCGAGGCAGCTCTCGGTGACGTTCAGTTTCCCGCCGACAAACCACTTCGCGTAGGGAGCGCTCCAGTCCAGGACCTTCTTCCATGGCTTTTGCCAGGCGAGTTCCTTGGCCTCCCGCCCCCAGAACGAAGCGGGCTTGGCGATGGACTCCTTGTACATCCGCCGGTACTGCGCCATGCTGGAGATGCGCGCTTTCCGGGAAAACTCCTTGGGGGGTTGGAATACCCGGTCTTCGTGAAGGTGGCTCTCGATCGATTTTCCCATGGCGTTGCGTGGTGTCGGGAGAGACCTATCAGGCGAGGCCCCGGCGCCGCAATCCCCATGTTGGGGAGCCGGGAAATCGGCATGCCGCCGCGCTTGGCGCGGCGACGGGCGCCGGCCGCATGCCGCGGCCACGGGAGACGCATTTCCCCCCCGGCCTCGAGAAGCGATCGCTGCTCAAGACGGCCTCCTCCGGGAGGCCTTCTTCGCGGGGGCTTTCTTCTTCCGCGGAGCCCACTTGGCGGGGATCTTGCGGGCCGCCTTCTTCGCCGCGGCGGACTGCCGGCGCGCGGGCCGGGCCGGGTCGGTTTCCGGCGCCGCGTCCGGATTCGCCAGGAGAAGCGCCAGCTCGTTCTCGTCGAGTTCGCGCCACCGCCCCGGGGCGAGCGTGTGGTCGCTCAGCGATCCGATGCGCACCCGGGTCAGCTTCGAGACCCGGTGCCCGAGGGTCTTGAACATCTCGCGGATCTGCCGCTTCAGCCCGGTTTCGAGGACCATCGAGATCCGGCGCGGGGAGAGCCGCTTCACCGCCTTGGCGCGGGCCTTGCCCTCCGGGGTGTGCACGCCCGCCGTCAGTTTCGGCAGAATGGCGTTGTCGAAGGCGCTCCCCAGTGTCACGAGGTACTCCTTCTCGGTCTTGTGCCGCGGGTGGGTCAGCTGGTTGGCGAAGTCGCCGTCGTTGGTGAGGACGAGGAGCCCCTCCGAATCGGCGTCGAGGCGCCCGACGTGCCGCAGGTGATCGAGTTTCGGCGGCAGCAGGTCGTAGATCGTCTCCCGGCCGAATTCGTCGTTGCGGGTGCAGACGTAGCCGCGGGGCTTGTGAAAGAGGATGGCGGTCGTGGCCTTCGCGGCCACCCGGCTCCCGTCCACCCGGACGCAGTCGCCGTCCGTGACGCGCGTCGCCGGTTTCGTGCACGGCTCGCCGTTGACGGTGACGTGGCCGTCCTGCACGAGCTGGTCGCACTGCCGCCGCGATCCCACGCCGCACGAGGCGAGGAACTTGTTGAGGCGCGTCGCTTCGGCGGCCATGGCGGGATTTGGGAAAAAAAAAGCGGAACCGTCGACGGCTCCGCTCGAAAAATGGTCCGGGGTGGGGGGGATCACTCCTCGGCCTTGGTCTTCGGCAGGCCGATGGGGCTCTGTCCCGGCTTCCACTCGCCGCGCTCCTTGAGCACCTTGATGCGCTCGAATCGCTTCATCACGGAGCGCTTTCCAGTGGCGCCGCCCTTCAATCTAAGGCTGTTGTGCTTCGACATAATCGCTCTCCTTCCTCGGGGGGCGGGAAATTAAGGGCAATTCCCCCGGTTTGGCAAGGGGCATCTTGGGCAATCGGCGATCGGGGGAGGAGGTGCCGGGGGCTGGATCCAAGGGGGCCCGGGGCGGGCGGGCCCCGGGGAGGGCGCGGAACGGGCCCCGGGTCCGGATGGCGCGGAGGGGGCGGGGCGGAGCGGAAGGGGATGAACGCATGGGGCCAAGCCTTCCTTGATTTGTAGCGGAACGCTTGCGCGTTCCGATGGGGGAG
>JABDMC010000228.1 GCA_013001695.1 Akkermansiaceae bacterium | reverse complement strand
GCAGACGAGGAGGGCGGTGCCGGATTGTTCGGCGAGGTTGCGGAGGCGGTACCACGCGGTGGGCGGGAAGGACCGGGAGTGCAGGTCGCGGAGCGGGACGAGCTGGAGGTCGAGGACGAGGAGGGGGAGGTTGCCGTCGCGGAGGAGGAGGTCGGTGCACGGGAGGGATTGCGCGGGTTCGTGGCATCGGATCCAGAGGAGGCGGGCGCAGGCTTCGGGTCCGTAGGAGGCGGGGTCGAAGGAGTCGGTGGCGTCGATGAGCGCGAGAGGCCGGCCGGGAGTCGGGGGGAGGAAGGCGGGAGCGGAGGAAGGTGGCGTCCCGCGGGTTGGCGGCGGACCGGGGATGCCCGGCTCCGGACTTTCGGGATCCGGTTGCCGGAGCAACCGGGCGAGGAGGAGGGAAAGGCTGGCGGTGGGGGTGGCGGGGGAAAGCTCGGAGAGGGCCCCGCGCGGGAAGGCCGGCAGCCCGGCGAGGGAGACGAGGGCGGGGAGCGGGTCATTGGCGCGGTGCGCCTCGGGAAATTGCGCCCGCAGTTGTTGGCGGAGGGTGAGGAGGTCGGGAGGCATGGGTAATACTGTTCATGAGAACAGTATTAAATGGGAGGTGGAGGGCAAGGGAAAAAAGGGCCCCCGCGATACTATTGACATCTTAATAATATAGACTTACAAAACAGGCATGACGAGCGCGACGGGGGAGGAGAGGAAGCTGGGATTGGAGCCGATGCCGCTGCCGGCCGCGGAGGTGGGAGCGCGCGAGATGCCCGGTTCCGGGCCGCAGACGCTCCAGGTGGATGCCGCGCTGGATGCGGCGGCGCCGCAGGCGGCTCAACTCCGGGGGGTGCCGGAAACTCCGCGGCGGGAGGTGCTGGCCCCGCGCCCGAGCCAGGTCCGCGAGGACCGCGTGCAATTCGTGGCGCGCAATCGCATCGAGGAACCGGAGCAATGGCTGCCGGAGACGCCGTCCCCGCGGGGGCGGCCGACGACGCGGGCCGGCAAGCGGACCCAGACCAACTGGCTGCCGGTGATCTTGTCGGTGGTGGCGGTGACCGTGCTGGCGATCGCCATCACGGCCATCGTGATGGAAGGGCATCGACGGACCGCGGTCCGGGACGTTCCCCAGTCGGAGCCCGCCAGGTAGGCGCACGGCATGGGGCGGCCCCTGATCCTCGCGTCGGGATCGCAGCGCCGGAAGGATCTGTTAGAGAGCGCCGGGTTCGCCTTTGAGGTGGTCCCGCCCGAGGTCGAGGAGCTGGAGCCGGGGACGTTTCCCTTCCGCAAGCTGTGTGCCGCCAACGCGGCCCTCAAGGCGCGGGCGGTGCGGGCCCGGCATCCCGAGGCGGTGGTCCTCGGGGCCGACACCATGGTGGGCCTCGGGGGGCGGGTCCTCGGCAAGCCGGCGAGCATGGCGGAGGCCATGGAGATGCTGGCGAGCCTGGCGGGACGCGCGCACGAGGTCTGCACCGGGGTGTGCCTCGCGGGCCCCGAGGAGGAATGCGTCTTCTTCGAGGTCACCTGGGTCCGCTTCCGGAAGATCGGCCGGGAGGTCATCAACGAGTACCTCGAGCGGGTGGAGGTCCTCGACAAGGCCGGGGCCTACGCCATCCAGGAACACGGCGACATGCTGGTGGACAAGATCGAGGGGGAGTACGACAACGTCGTGGGCCTGCCGGTGACGCGGGTGTGCGCCGAATTGGAGCGCCTCGGCGTGCGGCGGGAGGAGGCGTGATTTGTGACTGGCGATTATGCGCTGCCTGCCGATGATGAGACCCCGGAGCCGGACATGAGCCTGCAGCATCGATACCCGCTGATCCTGAATCCCCGGGCCCGCAGTGAACGCGCGCGCCGGGCGCTGCGGTTCGTGATGGATCATGCCACGCGCTTCGCGATCTTCGCGTCGAACACGCCGGAGGAAGCCGGCTCGCTGGCGGCGCGCTTTGCGAAGGAAGGGGAACCGGTGGTGGTGGCGGCCGGAGGGGACGGGACGATGAACGCCGTCGTGCAGGGGTTGGCCGGAACCGAGACGATCCTCGGGATCCTGCCGACCGGGACGATGAACGTCTTCGCCCGCGAGATGGGGATCCCGGCCGACCAGTTGCAGGGAGCCCTGGAAGTCATCGAGGCGAACCACGTCAGCGAGGTGGACTTGTTCGAGGTGAACGGGACCCCCTTCGTGCAGATGGCGGGGGTGGGATTCGATGCGCAGGTCATCGAGGGAACCACGCGGGAGGCAAAGAAGGCCCTCGGCCCGCTGGCGTATCTCGTGGCGGCGGTGAAGGTGCTGGGGGAGAAGCCGCCGAAGATGCGGGTCACCTTCGATGAAGGCAACGTGGCGGAAGGGGTGGCCATCCTGCTGGGAAACGGGGCGCTCTACGGCGGCCAGTTCCGCCTCTTCCGGGAAGCGGACAATGCCGATGATCTCCTGGACGTCCTCGTCTTCAAGGATTCCGGCTACAAGCTCGTGGTGGATTCCATGGCGGGGCTGGCGCGCGGCGGGTTCCGGGAGGATGCCGGGTCGGTCGAGTATTTCCAGTCGTCGGGATTGCGGGTGGAGTGCGACCGGGACGTGCCGGTGGAAGTCGACGGTGAATTGTGGGGGCGGGCGCACGAGTTGTCGTTTGCGCACTCGGAGCGGAAGCTGCGGGTCCTGGCCCCGAAGGAGCGCGGGACGAACTGGTGGGAGCAGGTGCTGCGCAACCTCACCCCGTGGCAGGACGCCTAGGCGGCAGGGCGCCGGGCCGGGGACTCAGCCGCCGGCCGCGAGGGTCACGATGACGAGGCGGGCGCCGGGGTGGATGACGGTGCCGGGGTGGGCGCTGCGGGGCAGGGCCCGGCCGTCGAGCTCCACCACCACGGGCTTGGACGCGAGGCCGAGGGACTCCAGGAGGTCCGGGAGGGGGGCCGGTTCCCCGAGGGGGTGGGCCTCGCCGTTGAGGGTGATGGTGGAGTCTGTCATGGGGCGGGCGGGGCCGCGCCGGGTATCTACCGGGCGAGGATGGCTTCATCCCAGTCTTTCCAGACGGGGTCGAGGCCGGTCGTGCGGAGGCGCCGGGCCACCTCGGCGGGCGGGCGGCGGTCGTCGATCTCGAACTGGGGCGTGGCGCGGTTGCAGGGGGAGAGCTCGGCGTCGGGGAGATCGACGCGGCGGCCCTTGACGGTGCGGTGCAGGTCGTCGCTTCCGGCGCCGGTGTAGCCGCCGGGTTCGGTGTGGGATCCGGCGGAGATGTGGGTCACGCCGAGGGGAAAGAGGGCGTCGCGCAAGGCCGCCGGTTCGCGGGTGGACAGGACGATGCCGACGTGCGGGAAGGTCAGCCGGAAGGCGCAGATGAGGCGCACCAGCTCGCGGTCCCCGAGGGAGAGGGCCGGGTCGGGGGTGTGGAGGTGGTTGCCGGCGTGGGGGCGGAGGCGGGGAAACGCCACGGTGAACTGCGCCTTCCAGCAATGCTTCTGGAGATACTCGAGGTGGGCCGCGAGGGCGAGGGCCTCGTCGCGCCAGTCGGCCAGCCCGAAGAGGGCGCCGATGCCGATGCGGCGGAAGCCGCCGGCGTAGGCCCGTTCCGGGCAATCGAGGCGGAAGGCGAAGTCCTTCTTCGGTCCGCCGGTGTGCAGGGCGGCATAGGCCCCGCGGTGATAGGTTTCCTGGTAGACCACGAGGCCCTCCGCGCCGCAGTGGACGAGCTCGGCGTATTGCCGGTCTTCCATGGGGCCGACCTCGATGCCGAGGGTGGGGATGACGGGGCGCAGGACCCGCAGGCACTCCTGGAGGTAACCCTCCGAAACAAACTTCGGATGCTCGCCGGCCACGAGGAGCAGGTTGCGGAAGCCCGCGGTGTGCAGGTGCCGGGCCTCGGTGAGCACCTCCGCGGAGCTCAGCGTGGTGCGCAGGATCGGGTTGTCCCGCGAGAACCCGCAGTAGCGGCAGTTGTTCACGCATTCATTGGACAAGTAGAGCGGGGCGAAGAGGCGCATGGTGCGCCCGAAATGCCGGCGGGTGAGGGCCGCGCTCCGTCGCGCCATGCCCTCGAGCCGTTCCGGGGAGGGATCGGCGAGGAGCGCCTCGAAACCCCGCATGAGGGGGGATTTCGGAGCGCCGCCTGGGTCGAAGAGGGCCGCAAAGCTCACCCCGGAGAGGTCGGGCGCCGGAATCGACTTGTCAAAGGAGAAAATCACATCCGGCCCGGATTGCTGGCTTGCCATCGCGGTGGCGGATTGGTGGGGTGGCGGGGCGCGGGGGCGATTGAATATGAGCGATGCGGAACCGATTGTATGCCGCCCGACGAAGTGGTTCTTCTGGCGGGCGCTGGCGCTTTTCGCGATGTTCGCCGTTTTCGCGGTCCTGTTCTTCAAGGACTGGAAAACCGGATACCCCGGCAAGAACCTCGTGTATTTCTCCTACAAGGCCTTCGAGGACGCCAAGGCCGCCTTCGCGGAGCGGAAGAAGGAGGGCCTGACGAAGACGGAATGGGAGCGCTTCGCCGCCGAGCAGGAGTTGCCGGCGCCGGAGGAGGGGATGTTGCCGGAGGAGGCCGTCAAGGCGTGGCCGGAGGAACTGCGCAATTATGACCTCTACCGACCCGCCTACGAGGCCGGGGCGATGGAAGCCGCCCCGCCGGGGTGGATCGATTACAGCGACAAGATGGGGTGGGACGAAAAGCCGCCCTCGAAATCCTACGACCCGGCCAAGATCCGCAACCAGTTCATCTACGGGGTGGTCAGCGGGGTGGCGGCCCTCCTCGCGCTAATCTTCCTGCTGCGGATCATGCGGCGGGAGATGAAGGTCGATGACGGCGCGTTTTATTCACCGGATGGGAAAAAAGTTCCCTTCGACGCCATTCGCCGGATCGACAAGCGGAAGTGGGATTCGAAGGGGCTCGCCTACCTGTATTACGAAGACCCGCCGGGGGAGAAGCGGCGGGCGAAGGTCGACGGGATGGTCTACGGGCAATTCCGGGAGGAAGACGGGGCGCCCGCCGAAAAGCTCTTCCAGCGGATCCTGCAGAACTTTTCCGGGGAATTGGTGGAGTTGGAGGAGGTCCCGGAGGATCCCGGCCCATCCGCAGCGGAAGAGAGCAGCCCGGAGTGATTTTCGGGGTTGCCAAGGTTCAGCGGGGCGTCTAAAGCCACCGGGGAAGCGACCAACTATTTTCATGGCCGAAGGAAACATTGAAGCGAAGGTAAAGGATATCATTGTCGAGCAACTTGGCGTCAACGCCGACCAGGTGAATCGCGATGCAAAGATGATCGAAGATCTCGGTGCCGACTCGCTGGATGCAGTCGAGCTGGTGATGGCGATCGAGGAGGAGTTCGGCATCGAGGTGCCCGACGAGGAAGCGGAGAAGCTGACGAGCGTCGGCGACATCGTCGACTACGTCGAGAAAGTCCAGTCCTGAGCTGAAGCCACCAGCAACGATCGAGGGGCGGGTCCTGGCGGGACCTGCCCTTTTCATTGGCGTCCGGGCGGATTCCGGGTGATCATTGTTCCTGCATGTTCTCCCCCGACGACATCCAATACGCGCTGGAGACCACCAACGTGTTGCACGAGCCGGACCGCCGGATCGACACCTTCGGGTCGACGCGCTTCGAGTTCCAGCTGCTGAGCGAGCTGATGGACAGCGTCGGGACGGTGCGGATCCGGACCGGGGAAGTGGAGGCCAGCCGTCCGCAGATCATCCGGCCGGAAGCGTACACCGAGGTGGAGTTCGACGGGTTCAGCGACGATGCCCGGCGCCTCTTCGAGTGGATGCAGGACAAGGGCTACGATGCCGCCCTCCTGAAGTACGGATTCCAGTTCCGCCGGGGCGAGGTCCACGAAGAGCTCATCCACGACCGCATCGAGACGGTCCGGGAGCGGGTCCTGGAGGATGCCCGGAAAGCGGGAAATCCGCTGCAGGCCGTGATCGAGGGGGTCGACGACGCGTGGGAGATCAGCGTCCTGCGATTCACATTCGAGATGGTTCGGGAGAGCCACGGCATCAACGTGTTTGATTTCAAGCGCAAGGGTCTGCTTTGATGGGCCCCGGCAGGGATGGGGTTCATGACGTTTATCAAGGTGCTGGCGACGCTGGCGGTGCTGGCGGTGCTCGGCGCGGCGGCGTGGTTCGTGAAGGGCATTCTCGATGAGATCGCCAGTCCGCAGCTGGGGGCGAGCCACCTGCGGGAGAGCCTCGAGTCGGCGCAGTTGCCCGATGTCGAGCCCGACGAGCTGGCGTTCCAGCGGGCCATCGAGTTGGTGGCCACCAGCCAGTTCGACGAGGCGCGGGAGAAGTTCCTCTTCATCGTGAACTTCTTCCCGTCCTCGAACTCGGCCGACGAGGCGCGGCGGATTCTCGGGGAGCTGAACCTCGACGAGGTCCTGTCGACCGACAGCATGGAAGGGAAGGCGGTCCACAAGGTGGTGCGGGGCGACTCCTTCCTGAAGATCGCGACGAAGTACGACACCACCCTCGACGCCATCGTGCACCTGAACGGCCTGCAGGGTCTCGACCGCCTGCATCCCGGCGACGAGCTGGTGGTGATGCCGCTGCAGTTCAACGTGCGGATCGAGGCCGGCAAGAAGCGGTTGAGCCTGTGGCGCGACGGGCGGTTCGTGACGTCCTATCCGCTGGTGGAGGTGCGCAGCGGCGAGTCGGCCTCGGGGGTGATCCGGACGAAGGTGCGCAACAAGATGGGGATCGAGGGGACGCGGGTCTTCCGGCCGATCGACGAGGGCTACCGGACGGCGGCGAAGGTGATCAGCCTCGAGGCCCGGGGGCTGCAGATCCGGCAGGTGCCCGGCGGCGAGGAGGAGGACCCGGGACGGGGATTTTTCCTGAATGGCCCCGATATGGAGGAATTGGCCCTTCTCCTCCGGGTCGGAAACGAGGTGGAAGTTCGCTTCCCGACACAGTAAGATCCGCCCCGTTCACCACGATGAGCCACAAACCACTGGAATTCGAGAAGCCGATCGCAGAGCTCGAAGGGGAGCTGCAGAAGATGCGCGACAAGGCGAACTCGCAGAACATCGACCTGTCGAGCGAGATCACGGCTCTGGAAAACAAGCTGGCCGAGACGCGCAATGCGATTTACGAGAATCTGTCGCCGTGGCAGCGGGTGCAGATTGCCCGGCACACGAACCGCCCGTTCATGCTGGATTACGTGTCACAGGTATTCGACGAGTTTTGCGAGTTGCACGGTGACCGGCTGGTCGGCGACGACAAGGCCATGCCGGGCGGCCTGGCGAAGCTCGCGGGGCGGAGCTGCGTGGTGATCGGGCACCAGAAGGGGCGCGACACCAAGGAGAACCTCGAGAGGAACTTCGGGAGCGCCCACCCGGAAGGTTACCGGAAGGCGCTGCGCCTGATGGAGATGGCGGAGAAGTTCGGCCTGCCGGTGGTGGCGCTGATCGACACGCCGGGGGCCTTTCCGGGGATCGGGGCGGAGGAGCGCAACATCGCGGAAGCCATCGCGCGCAACCTGCGGGAGATGATGTCGCTGCGCGTGCCGATCGTGGCGGTGGTCCTCGGGGAAGGCGGTTCCGGCGGGGCGCTCGGTATCGGGGTGGCGGACCGCATCCTGATGATGGAGAACGCCTACTACTCGGTGATCAGCCCGGAGGGGTGCGCCGCGATCCTGTGGAAGCACCGCAAGCATGCCCCGGAAGCGGCGGAGGCCATGAAGATTTCCGCCCCGGACCTCGCGGAGCTGGGGGTGGTCGACGAGGTCATCGCCGAGCCGCAGGGAGGGGCGCACCGCGACCACCTCGGGGCCGCCGTGAACCTGCGGGATGCCGTCCAGCGGCAGCTGGATGCCCTCGCGCAGATGGACCCCGGGGAACTCCTCGAACAGCGCTACCGGAAATTCCGCAGCGCCGGCCAGTGGCTGGAAAGCTAGCCCGCATATTTCACGAAGTGAAACATGCGTTTTGCGAATGTGGCTGAAGCTCAATCATCTGATTCGCAAAACCGACTCTGGAGGAAATACCCAAAGTGTATTTCCTCCAGCGTCGGGGCGAGCCCCGACGGCTCTGACCAGTCAGAGCGTGTCGGCCCCCGCGTTCGCGGGGGCGGAAATTTCATGAAATTTCCGGGCTAGGGTCCGCCGGCCGGCTTACTGGAAGTCGGATTCGGTGTAGAGGCGGCCGTTGCGGTTCTTGGTGGCCTTGCGGATCTTCGAGACGTCCTTCGGGCTCACCGCGGAGGCGCGGTTGTTCCAGGCGTGGCGGATGAACGTCACGAGGTCGGCGAGGTCGGTGTCGTTGATCGTCGGGTTCTGGGCGAGGCCGGGCATGGCGGCCGGCGGGTTGTAGCGTTCGCCCGACACCGTGATCGGCCCCTGCAGGCCGTGGAGGAGAATCTTGACGAGGCGTTCCGGATCGCCGTTGACCCAGTCGGATTCATTGAGGGGCGGGCCGAGGTTCGGCATCCCGTCGCCGGAGAGGCCGTGGCAGCCGATGCAGGCCGCCCGGCCGAGGTAGAGCTGTTCGCCGCGCTGGAACGAGGCGAGGTGGGCGCCGGCGATCTTGGGCGGCTCGACCTTGCGGTGCTTCCTGGAGGTGGCGCTCTCGAGCCACTTGATGAACTCCTTGCCGGCGAAGCGTCCGTTGTTGATGCGCAGGAACACCCCTTCGTGGTTCTTCAGCCCCGCAAAGGCCGCTTCCTGCACGAGGGCCGGCTTCCCGTGGCTCCGCAGGTGCGAGACGAGGAATTCCATGGCCTCGGGGCTGCCGGCGGACGCCAGGAAGCGCGCCTTGTAGATGGCCGCTTCCAGCCCGCCGCCGGAATAGGCCGCGACCCCGGGCAGAAGTTCTTCCCGCGCCTCCGGGGCGAGGCCCAGGGCGGCGTAGAGGGCCGAGGCCGCCAGCTTGGCGTCCTTGGAGTCGAGGGCATGGGCGACGTGCGCCGGGCGCAGCAGCCCGAGACCCTCGAGGCACCACAGGGCGGCCAGGCGGGTGGGCGTGGAGGCCTGGCTGGAGGCCAGCACGCCCTGGAGAGGCTCGAGGAGGGCGGCATCGCCGCGTTGAACGATCAACCGCTGCGCGGTGTCGCGGTGCCAGCCGTTGGGATCGGACAGGTGGGCGACGAGCTCGGCGGCGGAGAGCCCCCCGAGACGCGGCGTCTCGCCGAGCGCCTTGCCCTTGGCGCGGATCCGGTAGATGCGCCCGTGGCCGTTGGCCGGCCCGTCCAGCCCCTGGCTGACGATGTACTTCCGCAAGTAGGACGTCACGTAGGTCTTGTGCTGGATGATCCCGTGATACATGTCGAGGATGTAGAGGGACCCGTCGGGCGCGGTGAAGGCATTCACCGGGCGAAAGCGTTCATCGGTGGATGCGAGGAACTCGCTGTCGCCGAAGGGGTGGTCGCCGGTGAGGCTCGCCTCGCCCTCCGAAACGCGGATGGCCTTCACGAGGTGGCCGGTCGGCTCGGTGACGAAGGCCGTGCCGTAGTGTTCGCGGGGGAACTGGTCGCCGCGGTAGATGGCGAGGCCGCTGGCGCCGGTGGCGTTGACCAGCTTGTAGGTCTCGGGGCTGATGGTGTTGCTGCCGTAGCCGTTCTTCTCGTTGATGTAGCCGCGGTTCACCCCGGGGGTGATGCGGATCGGCCACACGGCATTGCTGCCAAGGCGCGCGGCGAGCCTGCTTTTCACCTTGGCCCCGTCGTTGCCGAAGACCGCGTTGGGGAGGGCGTAGTCGCCGATGAGAAGGGTGCTGTTGCTGTTGTGGTAGAGGCGCCCGTAGTCGTCGCGGGTGATGCCCCACTGGCCGCGGAAGTGGGTCTTCTCCATGATCCACTTGTCGCCGGTGCGCTTGTAGCGGCGGTCGGACTTGGCGTTGTAGATCCAGTTGTCGAGGCCGGCGAGGAGGCCGTTGGCCTTGTGTTCGACGTTGCCGCCCTTGGCGAAGTCGGGGTCGACCACGACGGGGTCGCCGGATGGCCGGTCGCCGTCGCGGGGCGTGAAATACAGGCGCTCCTGGTCGGCCCAGAGAATCCCGTCGTCGAGGACATGGACGCTGCGGGGCAGGAGGAGCTTGTCGAGGAAGACGGTGCGCTTGTCGGCGGCGCCGTCCCGGTCGCTGTCCTCGAGGATGACGATGCGCCCCTGGGGGACGTCCTCGCCCTTGCCGTCGATGTTCGGCATGTAGCCGACCATTTCGCAGATCCACATGCGTCCGTCGGGGTCGAAGTCGAGGGTGACCGGCATTTCGACGAGGGGTTCGCTGGCGACGGCCTCGATGGCGAATCCCGGGGCGAGGGTGAAGGTCTGGAGGGCCTCGTCGACGGGCAGGAAGGGGGCCGGGGGGACCAATTCCTCCGGCACGATGCTGGCCATGTTGTCGTGCCCTTTCCGGTCGCCCTGCTGGGCGGGGAGGGCGGGGGCGAACAGGAGGAGGGGAAGAATGGAGAGGGCCGGGAACCGTCGGGACATCGTGCGGCACTCTACCAGCATGCGGTCCGAAATCTATCGGAAATCAGGGGGCGGCGGGGCCTTCCGGGCCGAAGAATCGCTCGAAGTTGGCATTCAGGGCCTCGTTCAGGATTTCGGGCGATTCGTCCCGCGCCGCGGCGAGGCCCGCCACGATGGCGGGAAGGTGGGCCGGGTGATTGAGCGCGGCGCCCTCGGGGTCCTCGAGGGGGTGAGTGCGGAGCGGTTCGGGCGGCAGCATGTCCGGGGCGTCGGTCTCGGCAAGTAGGCGCCCGGCGGGCACCCGGGTGAAGGCGGCCCGCACCGATGACTTGTGCGGGGCGAGGAAGTGCCCCGAGAAGGAGAAGTACGCCCCGAGGGGAAGCAATTCGGCGATGAGTTCCGCCGAGCCTCCGTAGGAGTGCAGCAGGAAGCCGCGCCGGGGCCGCGGGTGCCCGCGCAGGATTTCGAGGAGCGGCCCCCAGGCCCGGAGGCAGTGGATCGTCAGGGGAAGGTTGAGCTCCGCGGCGATCTCGAGCTGCGCGGCAAAGACCTCGCTCTGGTCGGCGAGGTCGTGGGGCTGGATCCAGCGGTCCAACCCGCACTCGCCGAGGCCGGCGCCGGGATGGGCCTCGAGCTGGTCGCGCAAGGCCGGCAGCCACCCGGGGGTCCGGAGCGGGGCCTTCCACGGGTGGAGTCCGAAGGACGGATGCACGAGGTCCGGGTGGCGCCGGGCGAGGCCGGCGACGAGTGGCCAGTCGTCCTCGCAGGTTCCGTTGACGACGCAGCGCGTGACGCCGGCCGTAGCGAGGTCCGCGATGATCTGGTCGAGGTGCGGGGCGAGCCGGGGGTCGTGGAGGTGGTTGTGGGCGTCCCGGAACGACATCAGCGGAAGATGAAGGCCCCGGTGTTGGACAGCAACTGCCCGGTGGCGGCGCCGAGGCTGGCCGGGGAGGTGTCCCGCAGGTCGATGAACTGACTCGGCGGCTGGTAGATCGACCCCTCGCTCCCCGGCCGCCGGTATGAGCGGTCGTAGTGGTTCTCGAGGATGGAGGCCACGAAGCCCTGCCAGTCGCCGGCCTCGACGAGCGCCAGCCATGCATCGACGAGTTCGTTTCCGCGCCGCCGCCGCAGGACTTCGAGGCCTTTCTTCAGCGAGGCGGGGTCCTCCTGGAAATGCGGGTAGTGCTCGAGGAGGTGCCGGACCCGCTCCTCGAGCGGCAGGGTGACATCGTAGACGACGCCCTCGTGGAAGCGGCGCCACAGCGCCCCGGGGAGTTGGATCGCGCCGATCCGGTTCGACTCGGCCTCGACGAAGACCGGGCGCATCGGGTCGCAACGCGCCAGCGCCTCGTGGAGGCGGGACTCGAACAATTTCTGGCTCGGCTGGACGCCGACCGATCCCAGGATCGAGCCGCGATGGTTGGCGAGCCCCTCGAGGTCGATCGTCTGGGCCCCGGCCTCGCGAAGGGAGGCGAGAAGATGCGATTTCCCCGAACCGGTGAGTCCCGAGAGGATGTGGAAGCGGAACATGGAGTTGCCGAGGATGCGCTCGAGGTCATCCCGGACGAATCGCCGCCACGCCTTGTATCCTCCCTCCACGATGCGGGCCCGCCAGCCGATGCCGCGCAGGACGGTGGCGAAGGCGCGGGACCGCATGCCCCCGCGCCAGCAGTAAAGAAGCGGCTTCCAGTCCCGCGGGCAGTATTCGAGTTCCTCGGTGAGGTGGCGGGCGATGTTGACGCTGATGTCGGCGGCCCCGAGGCGCTGGGCCTGGAACGGAGCCCGCCGGTAGAGGAGGCCGATCCTGGCGCGCTGCTCGTCGTCGAGGACCGGAAGGTTGCGCGCGCCGGGAAGGTGATCCTCCTTGAATTCGCCCGGGCTCCGCACGTCGATGATTTCATCGAAGGCGGAAAAATCCACGTCGGGGGGCACAGTTTCAACGCCTTCGAGGCTCATGGGTAGAGGCCACTGAAGCGCGGGAGGGCGCGGGTTGCAAGCCAGCGGTCGGGAGGCGCTCAGATTGCCTCGACGACGAGGCTGATCTCGACGGCGGCATCGAGCGGCAGGGACGCTGCCCCGAGGGCGAGACGGGCGTGCCTGCCGCGCTCGCCGAAGATGTCGAGGAGGAGGTCGGAGGCGCCGTTGATGACCTTGGGGTGATCGTGGAACCCGGGCCCGGCGTTCACGAAACCGTGCAGCGAGACGACGCGGGAGACGGCGTCGAGGCTGCCGAGCTCTTCGCGGATGACGGCGAGGCGGTTGAGGACCACCAGGCGGGCGGCCTCCTGCCCATCCTCGATGGAGAGGTCGGTGGGCACCTTGCCGGTGAAGCGGCGCTCGCCGTCGAAGGGAAGGCCGCCGGAGGTGTGGACGAGCTGGCCGCTCCGGACGCAGTTGACGTAGGAGCCCACCGGCGCCGGCACCTCGGGGAGGGTCAGCCCGAGATCGCGCAGGCGTTGTTCGGCAGACATGGTGGAGACGCGGGCGGTGCGGAAGGCCGGGGGCCTCAGGGAGTCCCCGGGACGCGGGCCGGAAAATCGCCGGTGATCAGCGAAATGTAGCTCTGCCCGGACTTCGTCAAGGAGGCCCGGCGGCCGGTGCCGGTGAGCCGCGAGCGGGTGAAGTGTTCGTGGCGCGAGCGGGTGGTGCGGACGTAGGTGACGAGCGGCTTGGATACCACGCGGTGGCTGGGAGCGATGGCGAGGGGCATCCCGGCGCCGCTGAAGGAGATCTCCCACGAGGGGCTGGGGCGCCCGTGGTTCCCCTTGCGCAGCCACGGATAACGCGCGGCGAGTTCCAGCGGCCCCCGCCGCGGCACCGTGACCCGGTAGTAGACCGGGGTGCGCTTCAGGTAGGCGGGGATGCTGAGGTTGCGGTCGCTCTTGAGGGCCACGAAGAGGCTGGCGATGTCGAGGCCGACAAGGTTGAGGCCGTTGTGGATCCCGTGCGGGTTGGCGTCGGTGTAGTTGTGGTCGTGCCAATCCTCGAAGCGGAGCGAGAGGAGGATGTTGAGCTCGAGATGGAGGTGGGCGCGGGTGCGGGTGATGCCCGAGCCGGTGTAGCCCATGGTTCCCAGCTGGAACCCGCCGAGGACGCGCTGGCCGGGCTGGACGTCGATGCCGGCGAGGTGGGCGTAGAGGCTGAAGAACGGCCCGTCGCCCCAGTTGTGCTCGACCACCACGTATTTCCCGTAGTTGCTGGCCTTGGCGGAGTTGTTGACGTAGGCCACCACCCCGGTGGCGATGGTGCGCACCGCGTCGAGCGGGCGGCCGGAGGAATCACGCTTCACCGGCCGGATGTCGATGCCCTCGTGGAAGCGCGTCCCGATGATGCCTTCCTCGGTGCGTTTCAGGTTGCGGACGAAGCCGTATTGCCCGGCTTCCCACGGTTTCGACTTCCGCCCTTCGAAGGTGCGGTCGACGTACATGTAGTATGCTTCGCCCCCGCCACTGAAGATCGCCTTGTTGTCGGTCGGCAATTGCAGCCGGAGGGGACGGGCCGATCCCGGGCCCAGCCCGCAGAGAAGAACGGCGAGGACGAGGACGAGGCGGGGCATGGTCACTTCTTGCGGCGCTCCTTTTTCCATTTTGCCGGATCCTGGCCGATGCGCGGGAGGTGCTCATCGGCGAGCTTGATTTCGGCGGCCCCGATCCGCTGCCAGATGACGAGGAGGCCGTCGCTGACGGGCTTGTCGATCAGGACGGCGTCGCGGACCTGCCCGTTGACCATGGCCAGCAGGTAGCGGCCCCGGTGGGCGTGCCCGAGGTTGGTGAGGCGCTTGGCGGCGACCTTGTTGAGCTGGAAGATGACGCCGTAGGTCGCCTCGTCGGTGGACGGAAACGGCTGGAAGGCGACGAAGTCGCTCTGCGAAAACGCCGGGCTGAGACGGTAGGTGATCTCCTGCCCGGCGGTGGGAACCCGGAAGACCTTGAGGTTGGTTTCGCCCGGTTCCGTCTGGAGGTGAAAGCTGACCTGCATCGCCGGCGCCTTCTTGCCCCCGGCCACGAGGGGCAGGGGAAGGAGGCCGAGGGCCGCGATGGCGAGGCAGCGGAGCATGGGCCTCACGAGACGTGGGTGCGGACGAGTTCCTCGAGCTTCACGATGTCGGCGGCGAACTTGCGGATGCCCTCGGCGGTCTTCTCGGTGGCCATGGCGTCGTCGTTGAACAGGTAGCGGAAGGATTTTTCGTCGAGGTCGAGGCGCTCGACGTCGCTGTTCCTGGCGGCCGCGGGGTCGAGCTTGCGTTCCACCGGGGCCTCGCTGTTCTGGAGTTCCTCGAGGAGGTCCGGGGAGATGGTGAGCAGGTCGCACCCGGCGAGCTCGATGATCTGGCCGCTGTTGCGGAAGGAGGCGCCCATCACCTCGGTGTCGTAGCCGAACTTCTTGTAGTAGGAGTAGATCTTCTGGACCGACTGGACCCCGGGGTCCTCGGCGCCCTGGTAGTCGATGCCGCTCTGGGCCTTGTACCAGTCGTAGATGCGGCCCACGAACGGCGAGATGAGCTGCACCTTGGCCTCGGCGCAGGCCACGGCCTGCACGAGCGAGAAGAGGAGGGTGAGGTTGCAGTGAATGCCCTCCTTCTCGAGGACTTCCGCGGCGCGGATCCCCTCCCAGGTCGAGGCGATCTTGATGAGGATGCGGTCCCGGGAGATGCCGTCCTTTTCGTAGAGCGCGATGAGGTGCCGGGCCTTGGCGACGGTGCCCTCGACGTCGAAGGAGAGGCGGGCGTCGGTTTCGGTCGAGACGCGGCCGGGGACGATCTTGAGGATCTCGGCGCCGAAGAGAATCAGGACCTGGTCCATCACGGAGTCCACGAGGGCGTCGCCCGCGAGGTTCGAGTTGCCGTGGTCGGCGACGGCCTTCTCGACGAGGTGCCGGTACTCGTCCTGCTGGGCGGCCTTCAGGATGAGCGAGGGGTTGGTGGTCGCGTCCTGCGGCTCATACTCCTTCATGGCCTCGAAGTCACCGGTGTCGGCGACGACGGTGGTCATCTGCTTCAATTGGCCGAGTTGATTGGCGGATACCGTGGCTTGCGAGCTCATGCCCGGAGCTTACGGGCATCCGGGGGACGCTGCGAGGGAAAATCCCCCGCGAATTCGGGGAAAATGGCCCCCGTCAACGCCGGTCACCCTGCCCGATCCTCAGTGCCGGCGGAACTCCGACACCGGATCCGACCCCGATTCCGCCTCATCCGGACCTCGGTCGCTGCGCACCTCGACTCAGTAGCCGAATCTTGCGATGGCGACGAAGCATCCGGCGAAGAAGATCGTGAAGATGATGGTGGACTGCGCGAGCGGGTAGGCGAGGGAGAGGAGGACAAAGCTCGGCCCCCGGAAGCGCTGGCGAAGGGCCAGGATGAAGGCGACCCACCCGCCGAGGGTGCCCACGCAGACCACCGCGCAGGCAATCGGGAAAAAGACCTCCATGAAGGCGTCGCGGTCGGCGGCGATCGCGAAAATCGTCATGCCGACGGCGGCCAGCCCGGGAGGAACAAGGATCGAAGCCCAGAGGAGCTTCAGGTTGAGGGCGGGCATCGGGGGCGGAGCAATGGCGGACGCAGGGTCCACGGGCGTTGGCTCGGGCATATGGTGGCGATTTTCCGGTTTGCGGGTGAAGCTGCGTGGTGGCCCCGGCGAGGGCATGCATGGCGACCTCCCTGAGGCGGGCCCGCACCTGCTCCTCGCGCCATGCGGGCGATTCCCGAACCGGTGCCCCGCGGAACGGGAATGGCATGGGGCGGGGTCAGCCGTCCGGGGCCGCCTCCACGGGGGCGGCCGTCGGGGGCGCGGCGGCCTTCGGGGTGACCTGGAGGACGATGGGAAAGGTGGTGGCATCCTCGCCGATCCAGATATCGAAATCCCCGCGGTAAACGCCGGGTTTGCCGGCCATGAGGCTGAAGGTCCGCTCCGCGCGTTCTCCCGGGGCGATGGAGACGTTGAGGAGGTATTCGACGGGGTCTCCCGGGATGGTCTTCGTCCAACCGTCCGGAACCCCGACAATGGAAAACCCGTTGTGGAGGGATTCCTCGAAGTCCATGGAGGCGAGGGTGAATTCCTTGGGGCCGGCGTTCCGCATGAAGACGCGAACCGTGAACTGCTCGCCTGTCGTGACGATCCACGGCACCTCGATCCGGGCCTGGAGGACGGTGCGCGACTTCCTGGAAGCGGACGTCATCGTGGCCTCCTCGTCCCCCGCCTGGAACTTCTTGAATACGAGGTTTCCCACGAAGAGGATGAATCCCACCGCCAGCAGGATGGCAAAGATCCGCGAGGTGCCGCGCGAAGGATCCTCCTGCGGCGGGGAAGGTGCCGGTGCCTCTGAGCTTGCCATGGCGGCTTATTATATTTCCGCCTCCCGCGACGCAAGACCTCGCCGGTGCGGCTTCGCGGGCGCGGAGGTCAATCCGGCGGGCGTCATCGCGGCATGCGGCGCGGGTCGTGACCGGCGGATGGCGGCATCCCGCGGGGGTGGTCGCGGGGGCGAAACGATCCTTATTGTTTGGAATGGTGTGCTATCCGTGAACTTGAACTCTCCAGCGGCGATCCGCGGAGCCATGGGGGATCTGGGCCACTGTCCGGTGGGGCGGGCGCCCCGTCGCGGGCCGGGAACGGAACGGGGAACCGCTAATGATCTTTACTCCGGGTGGGGTCAGGGGCTGGAATGCCCGTTACTATGTGGGAATATGGTAGCACAGCGACGATCGATCCACCCCCCGGGCCGTTGACCCGGATGCCGGGCCGCGGAGGCATTCCGGGGGCCATCCTGCTGGCCGCCATGGCCCTCGGCGCGCCGCAACACGCGCCGGCCCAGGCCGCCATCAACTGGGACAATGCCCTTGGCGGGGCCTATGACGTCGCCGGGAACTGGGATCTGGCGCAGGTTCCCACTTCGTCCGACTCGGTCACGGTGGCCCTGGCGGGAACCTACACGATTGACGTCTCGGCGGCGAACGCGGCGGCGGATGTCCTGAACATCACCAACCCCGACGCCTCCATCGACATCACGGCGGGGGCCGTGGCCCGGAGCCTCTCGGCGGCGACGAGTCTGAGCAACGCGGGGACGATCAACATGAGCACCACCGGGAGCGGCATCGTGACCCTCGCGGCATTTTCCGGGACGGTCACGAACAGCGGGACGATCAACGCCCTCAACGGCGGCGGGTCGGGCACCCACCGGTTCAGCATCCAGACCCTCAACAACGCCGCCGCCGGCGACATCAACATCAACCGGGATACGGAGTACGTGGATTTCGGGGGCGTCTTCAGCAACAGCGGGGACGTCGCGGTGGCTGCGGGGCAGACCTTGTCCTTCGGGAACAGCACGACCTTCAACCAGGACGGCGGGACCCTCGACGTCCAGGGATCCTTCCTGATGAGCACCGACACCTTCAACTTCAACGGCGGGACGATCACCGGGGTGGTCGACATGACCGGCGGCGGGACGCTGGCCATCGGGGCCGGCAGCACGGGGGCGGGGGAGTTCAACATCGTGGGCGGATCGACCGCCTACAGCGGGGAGCTGGCCGCGGCGCAGACCGTCAACATCAATGCCGCGGCGGTGGCCGCCGGCCTGAATGCCGCCAGTTCCTTCGCCAACGACGGGACGATCAACCTGAACACCGGCGGAAGCGCGATTGCGACGCTCTCCGCGACGGCCTCGACGATCACCAACAACAGCGTCATCAATGTCAACCCGGGCGGGGGCTCGGGGGCGAACCGGCTTTCCATCGCGGTGCTGCAGAACGCCGCCGGCGGAACGATCAACATCGGCAAGGACACCGACTTCTTCCAGTTCGGGGGGGATTTCAACAACGAGGGGGACGTGAACGTGGCCGCCGGGCAGACGCTGACCTTCGGGAACAGCACCACCTTCAACCAGGACGGCGGGACCCTCGACATTGACGGGGTCTTCCGGATGAGCACCGACACCTTCAACTTCAACGGCGGGACGATCACCGGGGAGGTCGACATGGTCGGCGGCGGGACGCTGGCCATCGGGGCCGGCAGCACGGGCGCGGGGGAGTTCAACATCGCCGGCGGATCGACCGCCTACAGCGGGGACCTGGCCGCGGCGCAGACCGTCAACATCAATGCCGCGGCGGTGCTCGCCAACCTGAATGCCG
>JABDMC010000213.1 GCA_013001695.1 Akkermansiaceae bacterium | reverse complement strand
GGGGGGGGGGAATGGGGCCGAGGGTGTCGCCGGAGTCGAGATCGAGGGTGTTGACGTCCGCAGGCTCCCGGTCGCGCCCCCGGGGCGGATGTCCCCGTCGGACTGCATTCCGTCATCGTCGACCGGGCGGTCGGTGGCCGGCGCGAAGAGCCCGGTCGCGCTGACGAGGTCGTAAAGCATGCCGGGCCGGCCGTTCCATGTGCACTGGCGCGTGCCCCCGCGGCGGCCGTCCGGATTCCTCCGCCGCTGCGAACCCTCCGGGATCGCCTGCTCGGGCCTCCGCAACCCGGAGCTACGAGCTGCGCCCCCTCGCGGGGTCCGCCAGGACCTCGCGCACCACCTCACCGTAGACGTCGGTGAGGCGGTAGTCGCGTCCCGAGTGGTGGTAGGTGAGCTTCTCGTGGTCGATGCCCATGAGGTGCAGGATGGTGGCGTGGAGGTCGTGGATGCTGACCTTGTCCTGCACGGCGTAGTATCCGTAGTCGTCGGTGGCGCCGTGGTGGTGGCCGGGTTTCGTCCCGCCGCCGCACATCCACATCGTGAACCCGTGCGGGTTGTGGTCGCGACCGTCCTCGTGTCGGCCCATCTGTCCGTCGAAGATCTCGCGGCTCGGGGTGCGGCCGAACTCGCTGCCGCACAGGACGAGGGTGTCGTCGAGGAGGCCGCGGGCCTCGAGGTCGTGGAGGAGGGCCGCGATGGGCTGGTCGACGGCGTTGGCGTTGCCGCGGTGGCCTTTTTCCAGGCCCGCGTGCTGGTCCCAGAGGTTCCCGTAGCGGGCGGTCGAGTGGGTGGCGGTGATGTAGCGCACGCCCGCTTCCGCGAAGCGCCGCGCGAGGAGCAGGGTCCGGCCGAACTCGTCGGTGTGGTCGCCGCCGATCCCGTACATGTCGCGGGTGGCCTGCGATTCGCGGCCGAGGTCCATGATCTCCGGGGCCACGCTCTGCATCCGGAAGGCCAGTTCACGGTTGCGCAGCTCCACCTCGAGGGGATCGCCCCCGCCGTTCAGGGAGCGGATGAAATCGAGGTGGGCGCGCTGCGAATCGAAGCCGGCCTCGAGGTTGTCCCACTTCAGGTCGCCGCCCATCTTTTCGGGCTTCAGGATCGGGGCCCCGCTGTAAATAGAGGGGAGGAAGCCGGTCGGGAAGGTCTTCCCGTCCTTCGGGGTGAGATCGATGTAGCCGGGGAGGTTCCCGTTGTCGGACCCGAGCCCGTAGATCATCCAGTTCCCCATGGCGGGGCGCAGCTCGCGCGGCACGCCGGTGTTGAGCATCGACATGGCGGTGATGTGATCCTCGTTCTCGTGGTGCAGCGAGTGGATGAAGCAGAGCTTGTCGATCCAGCCGGCATTGACCTTCGGGAACAGGTCGCTCGCCCAGGTGCCGTTTTCGCCCCACTGTTTCCATTCGAAGGGGGAGCCGATGATGCGGCCGCGTTCCGCGAAGGTGAACTTCGGCGTCTTGATCGAGGCCGGCAGTTCCTGCCCGTGCTCCTCCTGGAGCCGCGGCTTGTAGTCGTAGGAATCGACCTGCGAAAGCCCCCCGTCGAGGAGGATGAAGATCATGCGTTTCGCGCGGGGCGCGAAGTGGGGATCGAGGGAAGGCGCGATGGCCCCCGGCGCGGCCCACGCCTGCCGCGTCAGCATGTCGGCCAGCGCCAACCCGCTGATGCCCATCAGCGTGCGGCGGGAGAGTGGCATGACCGTCCCGGTCATGTTCGGATCCTGGCGGCGCGGCGCGCCGGAAGAATGCGAAGCATCGCTTCGCCTGCGGTTGGTCATGACCGGGACGGTCATGCCACGATCTGGGGGATTCATCATTCGATATAAAGGTAGGCGTCCGAGGAGAAGATCCCGAGGCAGACGCGGCTCCAGGATTCGGTCTCGCCGAGTCCCTGCACGACGCGGCAGTGGTCGAGGTAGGTGAAGGTGTCCTCCATGACCCCGGGCCCGGGCGGGCGGCCGATGATGGTGCGGAAGGCCCGCGTGACCCGATCTTCATCGTTGAGATCGGGAATGGCGAGGAGACGCCCGGCGAGCTTCGTGGCGTAGTAGCGCGGCAGCTTGTTGTTCAGCCAGAAGAGCGACTGCGCGGCGCTGGCGGAGTGGTCGCGCCGGTGCACGGGCACCCCGGAGGGATCGTAGCCGAAGAGATGCAGCATCTTGCGGATCTCCATCCCCATCCCGAGCGGGGAACGGCCGGATGTCAGGATGTACATGGCGCGATCCTTGGAGAGCTTGTTGTCGAGCGCCTGGCCGGAGGGCTGACGCGGAACCTTCCCGATGGACGCCAGCATGCCGTCGTACAGCGCCTCGGCCTCGAGGCGGCGCCGCGGATAGCGCCCGAGGAGCTTGTTGTCCGGATCGACCGCGGCGGCGGCGGCGTTGGTTCCGCTGCTCCGGCGGTAGGTCGAGGAGGTCACGATCACGCGGTGCAGGGCCTTCAACGACCAGTCGTTCTCGATGAGGTAGCGGGCCAGCCAGTCGAGGAGCGGCTGGTTCACGGGCGGCTGCCCCTGGATGCCGAAGTCGCCGGGGGTCTCGACGAGGCCGCGCCCGAAGTGCCCCTGCCAGACACGATTGGCGATGACGCGGGCGGTGAGCGGGTTCCTTGGATTCGCGATCCACTGCGCGAGCTCGAGCCGGCCGCTGGCGTCCGGGGGCATGGCGGGGCTCGCGAGCAGATCGTTCGCGAAGGTCGGCACGCCCCGCGGGACCGGTTCGTCCCCGACATTGTACACGTCTCCGGCGACGTGGACGGGTTCATCCGTGATCCGGTCATGATCCGTCACGGCCGGCATCCGGGGAAGCTTCGGGTTCCCGGCCTCGAGGCGGGCGATGGCGGCGTCGATCCCGGCGAGCGCCGGGACCTCCACGAAACGTTCGGCGTCGGCGACGTTCGGCGGCCAGGCGGTGCGATCGACGTGCAGTTCGGCGAGGACGCGGTGCTCGAGCCCGTGGCGCTTCGCCGGCCCGTTGATGAGATGCCAGTGGTTCGGCGGGGTGCGGAGGAAGCGCAGCTTGTCGAGGCGGGGGAGGTAGGAATGGTCCTGCGCCCACAGCCGGACGTCGTTGCTCCCCTTGCGGAAGAGGTGCGGCCCGAGGCTCACCCAGCGGAAATGCTCCTCGTCCCACCCGCCGGTGGCCGGCAGCGGGTGGTCCTCGAGGACCGATTTCCCGTCGAGCTTCAGCTCCACCGCGTAGGATTCAGGCGCGGCGCACCGGAGCCAGACGGTATAGGTCCCGGCCTCCGGGAGGTCCGCCCGCCATCCGACCCACTGGAGGCGCTCGCGCTGGGTTTCCACCACCATCCCCCCGCCCAAGGCGGCGCGACGCACGTTGTTCTGGCCGTTGTAATCTTCCGCCTCGATCTCGACGGCGGGCAGGAAGGCCAGGTCGTCGAGGGCCCGGTCGTAGTCGCCAAGCCGCGGCTGGACCCGGTCGAGCAGTCCCTGCCGCGCCGCGGCGAGGGCCTTCCACCGCTCCTGCCGGAGGGCCGCGATGCGCTCCCGCACCTTCCGGTCGGCCGCGATCTCTTCGGGCGTCGCTTCCGGCTGCGTCAGGAGGAACCGCCCGTCGCGCCAGTTCTTGCTGTTCTCCTTCAGGATGCGCGTGCTGCCGAAGATGCCGGCCAGGGCGTAGTAGTCGCGCGTCGGAACGGGATCGAAAAAGTGGTCGTGGCACCGCGCGCAGGAAAAGTTCATCCCGAGGAAGGCCTGGGTGGTGGTCCCGATCTGCTCGTCGATGATGTCCATCCGCAGCGAATTCGGATCGGCGCAGTCCGCGAACCACGGACCGATCGAGAGGAACGACGGGGCGATGCGCTGGTCGAGGTCGGCGGACCGGTCGCCGGTTTCCGGCAGCAGGTCCCCGGCAATCTGCTCGATGACGAAGCGGTCGAACGGCTTGTCGGCGTTGAAGGCGCGGACGACGTAGTCGCGGTACGGTTCGGCCATGTCGACGCGATCGACGGCGGCCACCTTCGTCTTCCCCTGGACGTAGCGCGCCACGTCGAGCCAATGGCGCCCCCAGCGTTCGCCGTAGTGCGGCGAGGCGAGGAGGCGGTCCACGAGGGCCCCGTAGGACTCGTCGGTGAGGCCCGCCGGGCCCGGCGCGAACGCGTCCTGCTCGGCGAGGGTCGGCGGCAGCCCGGTCAAGTCGAGGGTCAGGCGCCGCAGGAGGGTCAGCGGGTCGGCCTCCCCGACGGGGTCCAGCCCCCGCGCCTCGAGTCCCGCGAGGATGAACCGGTCCACCGGGTTGCGGGCCCACCGACCGTTCTCCACGGCTGGTTCGGGAGGCGCCGCGAGCGGCTGGAAGGCCCAGTGCCCGGCCGCCTCGGCGGCACGCCCGACCCCCGCCATGGCGAGGATGGCGGCCGGCAGGAGGACTCCTAGGGGTCGTTTCATGATGGGGGGATTTTCGCCGAAATCTGAATGATTTCCGGATTTTCAGCGTCTATTGAAGCGTCTGGAGAGCGCGCTGCGGCCCGGGTTTGCCCCCCGGGCCATGTTCCAGTAAACTAACCCCTGAAGCCCGTTTTTTCACGGAGATTAACCATGTCCCAAGACCTCCTGCCCCAAATCGCCCCCTGTTTCGTCACGCACAACATGGCGCTGGGCGGTGCCCAGACCGCGGTCCTGCGCTACATCCAGACGCTTCCGGCCTGGGTTCGCGAACGGACGACCCTCTACTGCCAGTCGGACGACATGCCGCTTCTCGAGAAGGCGGTGGCGGCGGGCTTCGACTGCGGCGAGATCACGCGCCAGGCGCCCGGGAACCCGAGCAGCTGGTTCCTCAGCTACGGCGATCTCGCCGGACTCCCGGAGCGGCCGACGTCGCTCGTCCTCCATTCGTGGGACGACGCCGGGTGGCGCTACTTCAACAAGGCCTACGCCGGACGCCGCGGAATGACGGTGGCGGGCGTGTCGCAGAAGGTCATGGACCGCTACCGGCCGTGGATCCGGGAAAACGGGCACACCGCCGCCGGGATCCTGCCTCCGCCGGTCACCGAGTTCTGCATGGCCAAGGGGAACCTCGATCCCCACGGGCGGATCGTGGTCGGCTGGATGGGCCGCCCGCTCGAAGACAAGGGTCTGATGAGCCTTCCCCACCTCCTGAAGGAGAACCCGCGCCTCGTGGTGCGCGCGTGGACCGGCGCCGAGACCGCCGGGCTCGAATACACCCAGAAGGTGCAGGGCGAAGCGATGGCGCAGGTCTGCAAGCTCGCCGCGAAGCTCGGCGTCGCGGACCGGCTCGACATCCGCCCGCTCGATTTCAACCCGATCAGCTACCGGCACCGCCTCGAGGGGTGTCACGTCCTGCTCGGCAACAGCCGGAAGGAAGGATTCCTTCTCACCGCGGCGGAAGCGCTGAGCTGCGGGATCCCGGTGGTCGTCACGAAGACGTGCGGGATCGCGGACTTCATCAAGAACGGCCAGAACGGCTACCTCATCGACTGGAACGACAATCCGAAGCGCCTCGCCAAGGCGGCGCACCGCGCCATCCTCAAGGCCGCCAAGCTTGATCCCGTGAAGTGCCTCGCCTCGGCGGAGCCGCTCTCCCTCGGCGGCAACTACGCGCGGGCGTTCCGCCCGGTGCTGGGACGCCTGACCCACACGGCACTGCAGCACGACGACGCCCGGGTCACCTTCGGCCTGCGGATCCACCAGGGGGTGCCGGAGGAATACCTCGACGACGCGGTGAACAGCATCGCCAGCCAGACCTACCGGAAGTTCAAGGTGGTCCTGCTGGTCGACGGGCCGTGGGAATTCGGCGAACGCCTCGCCGAGCGCTACGGCCTGCCGCTCATCTGCACCGGCCAGAAGCCCGACATCGAACACTGCAGCTGGCTGCACCGCCAGGCGGTGGCCCAGTGCGACACCGAGTTCTACAAGCCGCTCGACTACGATGACCAGCTTCTCCCGAACTACCTGGAGCGGGCGGTCAGCACGCTGGAAGCGCGGGGCGCGGACGTTTACGGGTGTCTCCTCAACACCCTGCAGGACGGGGAGGTCACGCCGCGCCTGCACTGGCCGAACAAGCCGGTCGAGTCGATGTTCACCGGCAACTCGGACGACAACATGCTCCCGCACTCGTCGGTCCTGATGCGCACCCGGATCGCGCTGAAGGCGGGGAACTACCAGGAGCGCGCCATCGGCCTCGGCGCCGACGACTACCACCTGTGGTTCCGCATCTTCAAGGCGGGCGGCGAGTTCTTCCGCGACGACGACGTGCGCAACGTCGTCTACCGCATCCACGACAAGAATTCCCTCAACATCCGCCGGGCCCGCTTCGGCCATTCCAACAAGCGCAAGCAGCAGCTCCTCGCCGGAGCGGCCGCCGCCGGGATCGCCCTGGCCACCGCGGCCTGTGACAGCGAGGACCCCGGCCCGGACGCGCAGGTCGAGCAGGTCGCGCCCGCCGACCAGGGCGACCGCCTCGATCCGCCGCATTCGTAAGGGATCCCGGGGTGTCGCTGCGATCCCGCCGGGATCGAAGCTTGTCGAACGCGCCTTGTTCCCGGGGTGTCGTCGGCCGCTTCGCGGCCTCCTCAACCCCGCGCTACGGTCTGTGATCCCTGCCGGGATCTTGGCATGACGACCCCGGAGGGGTCTCAGCACGTAGCGCGGGGTTGAGTCCCGAGCTTGTCGAGGGACGACACCCCGGGATTGCGAGGAGTTCCCAAGGAATCCGATCCCGGAGGGATCGCAGCGGCGTCAATCGAGATACCTCGGATCGAATTCCACCCCCGCCCGCTCGAGGAACTCCACCAGCTCCTCCCGAAACGACTTCTTCCGGTGATGCTCTTCCTGGTTGGCGACATACTCCCGCGCCGAATCCAGCGAGGTCGCACTGACGGTGAATGCCGAGTATCCCTCCTGCCACGCAAACTTGGAGATCCCGATCTCGTCCTTGATCCAACCGGATGAGCCCTTCTTCAGCTCCCGCATGAAGTCGGAGAGCCGGTGCGTGGCCTTCAGATCACAGAGGAGATGGACATGGTCAGCGACACCACCGCAAATGCGCGATTGAGCGCCCAGCCGCCGCACCGCACCGCCGAGGTATTCGTGCAGGCGAGAGCGCCACTCCCCATCGAGGAACGGGTAGCGCTCCTTTGTGGAGAACACGAGGTGGTAGTGGAGACTGAGGCAGGTCGAGGACATGGCGCTGCCGGCACCCCTCCGGGATGCGCTTCCACTCCCGATCCCTGTAACCCGGGGTGTCACCCTTCGCCAAGCTCGGGGTTCAACCCCGCGCTACATGCTGCGACCCCTTCCTCCTTCGCCGAGGCTACGGAGGACAAGGCGGGGCCGGATGTGGGATGGATTTCCCTAGATTTTCCAGTCGCCGCGGTACGGGAGGGCCATGAGCTTCTTCTGCGCTTCGTCGTCTCCGACGACCTGCTCCTTGGCGGGATCCCACTTCAGGGCGCGGCCCAGTTCGTGCGAGACGTAGGCCAGGTGACCGGGGGTGATGGCGCGGTGGCCGTTTTCCGCCGGGGCAATGGCCTCCTTCCGGTTCTTGACGCAGTCGATGAAGTTCCGCTGGTGGCCGGGGCTCTTGTAGGCATTCCACTCGCCGGGATCGAAGCCGCTCTCGAGCCATTCCGGGTTCGAGGCTTCGTAGCGCCCGCGGGTCACCCAGATCCAGCCGTCCTCGCCGATCCACTTGCAGCCCATCCGCTGGCGCGAGGAAATGAGCGACTCGACACCGTCGGCATACTTGCTGACGACGTCGTACTCGTAGGCGGTGTCGTAGATCTCGGGCGTCTTGGAGAAATCCCAATTCTGGGCTTCCACGCTGACCGGGCCGCCCTTTCCGCCGGTGGCTTCGAGGCCGAGCCCCCAGTGGGCGATGTCGTTGTGGTGGCCGATCCAGTCCATGAGCTGGCCGCCGCCGTAACCGAGGTGCCAGCGCCAGTTGCGGTGGTGGCGCGCGAAGATGTAGGGAAGTTTCTCGCTGGGGCCGCACCAGAAATCGTAGTCGAGACCCGCGGGCGGATCGGCAGGCTCGATGCCGTCCGTCTGCGGCTCGTTGTATCCGGACGGCAGGCCGACCTCGACCGCTTTCACTTTGCCAATGAGACCGTTAAGCACGACTTCGGCGGCGACGCGGAACCGGATTTCGGAACGCTGCTGCGATCCGGTTTGAAAAACGGCACTTTGTTTTTCGACCTCGCGGTAGACGGCCTGGCCTTCGGCAAAGAGATGAGTGAGCGGTTTTTCGCAGTAGACGTCTTTGCCGTTTCGGAGGGCTTCAA
>JABDMC010000186.1 GCA_013001695.1 Akkermansiaceae bacterium | reverse complement strand
CCCCTTTCGGAGGTGCCGGTCGACCGCGACGACATCGCCAACGGCTTTCCCGGCGTCCCGAACCCGCACTGGGACAGCCTCGATGCCAACCGGCGCGAAGACCTCGCGCGGCGCGGCGCGACCTTCGCCGCCATGGTCGAACACGTCGACCGCGGCGTGGGCCGCCTTCTCGCGGATCTAAAGCAGAACGGCGAACTCGAGAACACCCTCATTCTCTTCACCAGCGACAACGGGGCCTGCTACGAGTGGGGGCCGTTCGGATTCGACGGCCCGTCGCGCAAGGGCCTCACCATCCTGCACAAGGGCGGGGACCTCAGGAAGATCGGGCAGGACGGTACCCACCAGTCCTACGGGTCCGGATGGGCGAACCTCGGCAACACCCCGCTCAACATGTACAAGCACTTCTGCCACGAGGGCGGCATCGCCAGCCCCCTCATCGCGCATTGGCCGCAGGGGATCGCGCGCAAGGACGTTTGGGTGCGCGATCCGTCCCACATCATGGACATCGTCCCGACGGTGCTCGAGGCCACGGGCACGCCGTACCCCGCATCCCGCGACGGGCGGGAAATCACCCCCGTCGAGGGCACATCCCTCCTCGCCGCATTCGGAGGCAAGCCCCTCGCGGAACGCGCCCTCGCCTTCGAGCACCAGCAGGCCCGGGGGTTGCGCAAGGGCGACTGGAAGATCGTGTGGGGCAAACGGCAGCCGCACGAGGTCCGCTGGGAACTCTACAACCTCCGGGAAGACCGCTCCGAGCAGATCGACCTGGCCCGCACCCAGCCGACGCGCACCGCCGGGCTGGTCGCGGAATGGGAGGCATGGGCGAAGCGGGTCGGCGCGGAGCCCTTTCACCAGGACGGCCCGACGAGCGAGGCGGCGACCCCGTTCCCCGGCCATCCCACCATCAACATCAAGAATCGTCCGCTGGTGATCACCTGCGACGTCGAGCCTGCCGGCAAGGACGGCGTCATCGTTTCGCAGGGTGGCCGCGAGCACGGGTACGCCCTGCATCTTGTGAACGGCCACCTCGCATTCGACCTCCGGGTCCACGGCAAGGTCACGCGGGTGGAATCGAAGAAGCGCCTCCCGGGGCGCTTCAAGGCGTCGGCCAGCTTCGATGCGGACCGCATCTCGCTGGAGGCCAATGGCGAGTCCCTCGCCGCCGCGAAATCGCCCGGCCTCATCCCGGTGCAGCCGAAGGACGGTCTCGACGTCGGCTTCGACGGGCAGTCCGCCGCCGGCGATTACGCCCCGCCGAACCGCTTCACCGGCACGATTCACGCCATCGAGGTCACCGCGCCAAGGAAGCAGGGTTTCTGACCGATCCGCGGGAGGGATTGCTTCCTCCCGCTGCGGCAGACCATTCTGCTTCGCCACTTCCGCCGCCAGTCATCCCCGGCTCCATCCATCACTCCGCCACGCCATGCAAACGATTCTCAAATTCCTTCTGGTTCTCCTCTCCCTCACCGGGTCCCTCGCGGGAGCGGAGCGCCCCAACGTCGTCCTCGTCATGGTCGATGACATGGGCTTCTCGGACCTCGGCTACCACGGCGGCGAGATCGAGACCCCGAACATCGATGCCCTCGCCCGGGGCGGGGTGCGCTTCTCGCAGTTCTACAACAGCGGCCGATGCTGCCCGACCCGCGCCACCCTCCTGACCGGCCTGCACCCGCACCAGACCGGCATCGGCCACATGACCCAGTCCCCGGGAAGCAACCGGGGGAAGAACCAACCGCCTGCTTACCAGGGATACCTCAACCGGAAATGCGCCACGATCGCGGAGGTCCTGAAGCCCGCCGGCTACGCCACCCTCATGGCCGGCAAGTGGCACCTCGGATACAACGACAAGGACCGCTGGCCGCTGCAGCGCGGCTTCGACGAATACTTCGGTTGCCTCGCCGGGGCGACGCGCTTCTTCCACCCCTGGCACCCGCGCGGGATGACCTTCGGCAACGACCATGTCGCGAAGCCGAAGAGCACCACCGGGGAGGCCTTCTACACCACCGACGCCTTTACCGACCACGGCATCCGCTTCATCAGGGATCACCAGAAGGAAGCCGGGTCGGCGAAGCCGTTCTTCCTCTACCTCGCCTACACCGCGCCGCACTGGCCCTTGCAGGCCTTCGAGGACGACATCGCGAAGTACCGGGGCAAGTACAAGCTCGGCTGGGACAAGCTCCGCGAACAGCGCCTGAAGAGGCAGGTCGAACTGGGTCTCATCGACCCGAAGTGGACGCTCTCGCCCCGCACCGGGAAGATCCCGGCGTGGGACAGCCTCGACGCGAAGAAGCAGGATGAGATGGACCTCAAGATGGCGGTCTACGCCGCCATGATCGACCGCATCGACCAGAACGTCGGGAAGCTGGTCGCCTTCCTCAAGGAGTCCGGGGTTTATGAAGACACCCTCATCCTCTTCCTTTCCGACAATGGCGGCTGCCAGGAAGGCGGCATGTTCGGGCGCGGGAACTTCTTCGACGTCGAGAAGCGCAACCAGGAGTCCGGCAACAGCTACGGGGAGGCCTGGGCCAACGCCAGCAACACCCCCTTCCGGCTCTACAAGCACTTCGCCCACGAGGGCGGCGCCGCGACGCCCTTCTTCATGCACTGGCCCGCGAAGATCACAGCGCGCAAGGAGTGGTTCCGCGATCCCGCCCAGCTGATCGATGTGGTCCCGACCATCCTCGATGTCGCCGGGGCGAACTATCCGGCGGATCTTCACGGGAACCGCCTCCCGGACCTCGACGGCATCTCGCTTCGCCCGGCCTTCGACGGCAAATCACTCGGGCGTAAGGATCCCATCTTCATCGAGCACGAAAGCAACGCCTTCGTGCGTGACGGCGGCTGGAAGCTCGTCGGCCGCGGGGTGGCCGCCCGGCCCGGGCCGGACCACTCGAAGTGGGAACTGTACGACATGGTCAACGACCGCACCGAGACGAAGGACCTCGCCGATTCCCAGCCCGGTGTCGTGAAATCCCTCGCCGGTAAATGGCAGATCTGGGCCGACCGCGTCGGGGTCTACCCGAAGATCAGGCCCGGGCAGCAGCAGACCATCGCGGCCCCGAAGGAGAACCCGAACGAACTCCCGAACCCGCCGCAGGTGAACGGCCGCCCGTTGACGATCACCGCGACGGTGCGCCACAAGGACCCGAAGGGCGTGGTCCTTTCCCAAGGCGGGCTGCGCTTCGGATGGGCGCTGCATTTCGTGGACGGAAAACCGGCCTTCTCGATCCGGAATGATGGCAAGCTCACCGTGCTCATCGGGAAGAACAAGGTCTCGGGCGAGATGACCCTCAAGGCGGTCCTCGAGGAGGAATCCATGGTGCTCCTCGTCGACGACGAGATCGCCTCCATCCGCAAGTCACCGGGCCTTCTCGCCGAGCAACCGGCCATCGGGCTCTTCCTCGGGGAAGACGGAACCGACCCCGTCGGTCTTTACAAGGTGCCCAACAAGTTCAACGGCAGGATCCTCGACCACAAGATCACCGCCGTCGCCCCGAAGGTCACGATGCGGACCCCGTGGGCGAAGGAGGTCACTCCCGCAAAGGTGTGGGCGCAGTACCCGCGCCCGGCCTTGCGCCGCGACCACTGGACGAACCTCAACGGCCACTGGGACTACGCCGTCACGCCCAGGGAGGCGAAGACCCCCGGGCAATGGGACGGCAGGATCCTCGTCCCCTTCGCCATCGAGGCCCCGCTCTCGGGCGTCGAGAAACGCTTCACCCCGGACGACGCGCTCTGGTACCGGCGCTCGCTCGACATCGCGAAGCAAAATCCCGGGCGCCGCTACAAGCTCAACTTCGAGGCCGTCGACTACCGGTCGACGGTCTGGGTGAACGGCAGGGATGTCGGATCCCACACGGGCGGGAATCTCCCGTTCTCCTTCGATGTGACCGACGCCTTGAAGACGGGCCGGAACGAGATCATGCTCCGCGTCACCGACGCCACCGACAGCGCCTACCAGCTTCACGGGAAGCAGCGGCTGAACCCGAAGGGCATCTGGTACACGCCGGTCTCCGGGATCTGGCAGACGGTCTGGATGGAGGAGGTCGCGCCGACCCACGTCACCGCCGCGAAGATCACCCCGTCGATCGACGGCACCGTCAAGATCGCCCTCACCTGCGAAGGTGACGTCACCGTTCTGCCCGCCACCACGGTGACCGCCTCGCTCGACGGCAAGGTGGTCGCCACCACCACCGGAAGGCCGGATGCGCTGCGGCTCGAGATTCCCGACCCGAAGCCCTGGTCGCCGGATTCGCCGGTCCTTTACGACCTCAAGATCGAGTTCGGCGAGGACGTGGTCCACAGCTACACCGGCCTCCGCGAGACCGGGAAAAGGAAGGACGCCGACGGCCACTGGCGCTTCACTCTCAACGGCGAACCCATCTTTCACTGGGGCACCCTCGACCAGGGCTGGTGGCCGGACGGATTGCTCACCCCGCCGTCCGACGAGGCCATGGTCTCCGACATCCGGTTCCTCAAGGAGTCCGGCTTCAACACCATCCGCAAGCACATCAAGATCGAACCGCGGCGCTACTACCACCACTGCGACAAGATCGGCATGATGGTCTGGCAGGACCAGGTGAGCGCCGTGCGCGACGACGACCCGGAGTGGACGCGGCTCCAACCGGACCCGCCGACGACGAAGTGGCCGGCGGAGGCGCACGCGCGGTTCATGGCGGAACTGAAGGGCATGATGGACGGCCTCCACAGCCACCCGTGCATCGTGCAGTGGGTGCCGTTCAACGAGCGCTGGGGACAGCACCAGACGGTGGAAGTCGGCAAGTGGACGGTCGCCTACGATCCGACGCGGCAGGTCAACATCGCGAGCGGCGGGAATTTCTTCCCGGTCGGCGACATCGTCGATGCCCACAAATACCCGCACCCGGAGTTTCCGTGGGATGACGGGGCCGGCGGACGCTTCGACGACTTCGTCAAGGTGATGGGCGAGTTCGGCGGCCACGGGTTCCCGGTGGAGGGCCACCTCTGGAGCAAGAACACCCGCAACTGGGGATACGGCGGCCTCCCGAAGGACAAGGCCGAGTGGCTCGAGCGCTACCGGACGTCGATCCGGATGCTCGCCGACCTGAAAAAGCAAGGCATCGCGGCCGGAATCTACACCCAGACGACCGACGTCGAGGGCGAGATCAACGGCCTGATCACCTATGATCGCAAGGTCCGGAAGATCCCGGCCAGGGAGCTGCGGGAGATCGGCAACGTCCTGTTCGAGTAGGGCCCGGGGCCCCAGGAGACGGCAAATCCGGCGGGCGGCGGGATTTTCGCATTTTTCTGAATCCAATCGCCGCGATGCGGCGAAAGCTCTCGTTGTGGGACGGCGGCCCGGGCTGCCGGACCCCCATTGACCTCAATCCAAATGAACATGAAGCACACCACCAACCGCCTCGCGCTCCTCATCGGGGGTGCCGCCCTCCTCGCCACCGGCGTCCTGCGCGCCGAGTCGCCACAGGACGAAAACTCCATCGGCCGGCGCCTCGAGGGCCTCGAGCAGGCCTCGACCTTCGTCACCCTCCTGAAGAACACCGACACCAGCAAGCACCTCCTCTTCTCCCCGAAGTCCACGCTCACGGTGTTCGTCCCGACCAACAAAGCCTTCGACAAGCTCAGCGACGAGCGGCGCGCCGCTCTCTTCGACCCCGCCAACAAGCACTGGCTGGAGCGCGTCCTCGCCTACCATGCCGTGCACGGGAGCAGCATCGACCGCTACGTTCTCAGCCGCGTCGGCCTCGTCAAGAACGGGGTGAACCAGAATCTCAAGGTGAGCGGGGCGACGATCGACGACCTGCACATCGACGGGATCCCGATCACGGAGGCGGACTTCACCTGCTCGAACGGCGTGGTGCACTTTATCGACGAGGTCATCGAGCCGGTCGAGCTGGACCTCTTCGAGAGTATCGAGCAGGACGGGCGCTTCACGGTGCTTTCCAAGCTCCTGAAGCGGAGCGGGTTGACCAAGCTCCTGCAGAACCGGCACAGCAAGTACACGGTGTTCGCGCCGACCGACGAGGCCTTCAAGGCCCTGCCGAAAGGGACGGTCGAGACGCTTCTCGCTCCGCAGAACCTCGACCTCCTCAGCGACGTGCTCCGCACCCACATCGTGGCGGAGACCGTCACGGTGGGCAAGATCCCCGGCGAGGCGTTCCCGCTCGGCACCCGCGGCAGCCGCGTGGTCAATCAATACGGGCAGGAATTGGTCTACCGCGCGAACGCAGGCGCCCGGACCATCGACGGCGTGCCCATCGCGAGCTACGACCATCTCGCCCGCAACGGCATCTTCCATGTCATCGACCGCCCGCTCCTCCCCAAGCGCGACAGCATCCGCGCCACCCTCGAGCAAAAGGGCGACTACACGATCTTCCTCGCCCTCATGGAGATCGCGGGCCGGCTGGACACGCTCGACCAGTTCAACATCACGGTGACCGTCTTCGCGCCCACCGACGAGGCCCTCCGCCGCGAGGGATTCGCCGACCGGCTCGACTCGCTCCGCAGCGTCGAGGGGGGCGAGATGCTGCGTGGCATCCTCGGCCGCCACATCATCGACCACCGCCGGCTGCTGCTCACCAACGCGATCGCCTTCCAGCGCTTCGAGTCGAGTCTCGACCAGCGCCTTGACATCCGGCGTGACGGCGAGGAACGCACCGTGCAGGGAATCCCGATCGTGGAGACCGACCTCATCGCCGCCAACGGCATCGTGCACGGCATCGACGGGATCATCCCCAACGACATGGAAGCGGTCGACAGCGACCAGAATTGGCGGAGCATCCGCCGCTACCTCCTCGAAACCCTGACCGCGGGCAGCCGCCTTTACGGCGAGGGCCGGTTCGAGGCGGCGACGGACTACTACGAGGCCCGGAGTTTCGAGTTCCAGGCCCGCTTCGGAGCGAGCTTGGAGAGCTTCTACGGCGTGAAGGCCGCATCGCTGCTTTACAAGAACGCGGCCCGGAACCGGCATTACGATTTCGCGAACACGGCGTGGGACCAGCGCAACGGCTTCCGGGACGTCCTGCGCGGGCTGGAGAAGGCGCGCGCCCTCCTCATCGACGAAGACGACCCGATGATGACCGTGGGACGGAAATGATCCCCCGATTCCCCCGGTAGCCGGTTGCGGGAGCGGCGGGGTGAGTTCCGGTCTGGCCGGGAGGGCGCCGGGCCGTATGGTCGCTTCATGGACGGACGGCTTGGTCTTCTCCTCGGCTTCCTGCTTCTCGGCTCGCCGGGCGAAGGGGCCGCGGCCGCGGATCAGCCGCACGTCCTCTTCGTTGCGATCGACGACCTCAACGACTACATCTCGCCGCTCGACAATCATCCGGGGGTGAGGACCCCGCACTTCGAGCGGCTCGCGAAGCGGAGCGTCACCTTCGCCAACGCCCACTGTGCCGCCCCCGCCTGCCATCCGTCGCGGGTCGCGGTCATGACCGGGGTGCATCCGTCGCGCTCCGGGATCTACCGCAACCTCTTCGGCGCGCACGGCCCGCGCTGGCGGCACGAGTCGCCGGCCCTCGAGAAGGCGGTGGTTCTCTCCCAGCACTTCCGGGACCACGGCTACCGCGCCGTCGGCGGCGGGAAGATCTTCCACACCCTCCAGTGGACTCCCGGCGACTCGCAGAACGATCCCGCCGCATGGGACGACTACCGGGGCGACCCGCTCGACCCGATCTCGGCCGACTGGCCGCGGCCGAAGCTCGTGCCCGATGCGGAAGCGGGGCTCACCCCGGGACGTCCGCTGGGCAACCAGCTCTTCGGCGCCGCTCCGCTCGAGCTGCAGGCCGGCCAGGGCGACGGCGCGGTGGTCGACTGGGCGGCCGGGCAGATGAAGGCCGCGCGCGACAAGCCGCTCTTCCTCGCGGTCGGACTCTTCCGGCCGCACATTCCCTGGGAAGTCCCGCCGAAGTGGTTCGACCTGCATCCCCTCGAGGACGTGATCCTCCCCGAGCACCTCGCGGACGACCTCGCGGACGCCCACCGCCACGGGCGCGAACGCTGGCACAAGTGGGTCGTGCAGAACAGGCAGTGGAAGCACTTCATGCGCGGATACCTCGCCAGCATCTCCTACGTCGATCACCAGCTCGGGCGCCTCCTCGATGCCCTCGATGCCTCGCCGCTCAAGGACAACACCATCGTCGTTGTCTGGTCCGACCACGGGTTCCACATCGGCGAGAAGGAGAACTGGGAGAAGTTCGCCCTCTGGGACCAGACCACCCGGGTCCCGCTGTTCATCCACGCCCCCGGCGTCAGCAGGGACGGCGCCAGGACCCGCCAGCCGGCGACGCTCACCGACCTGTATCCGACGCTCTGCGAACTCGCCGGCCTCCCGGTTCCCGCCCAGTGCGATGGGCACTCCCTCGTGCCCACGCTCAAGGACCCCGATGCCGGCCACGGGCGTCTCTCCTTGACGTCCTTCCGGTTCAACCGCGAATCCCGGTCCTCCCACGCCGTCAGCGACCCGCGCTATCGGTACATCAAGTACGGAAACGGCTTCGAGGAACTCTACGATCTCGAGAAGGACCCCCATGAGTTCACGAATCGCGCCGGGGATCCGGCCCTCGCGGAGGTGAAAGCGCGGCTCGCGAAGGGCATCCCCGCGAAGGCCGCACCCAACCGCGCCATCCCGACGGACTCCCCGTACCACCGCGGGCGGAAGTGAGGCCACCCTGCACCGCACGAAGCGCGCGGTATGTAGTTCCGCCTTCAGGCGGAATCGTTGCCGGGCGCCGGACCGCCGACCCACAGCCGAATTCCGGAGCACTCCAATTTCCGCCTGAAGGCGGGACTACATGCTCCCGGTCTCGACCGGTGGAAGGTCCTAGTGCGGGCAGCAGCGTTGGCGGGGCGTCTCCAGGCTCACGGTGCGGGCCGTGGCGGGGAGCACGTCGCTGCCGTCCTTCCGCGCCGCGATGCGGTCGTCGACCGCCACGAATGCGGTGGCGGTTGCGTCGGCGACCAGGTGGCCGGCCGTGCCGGCCACGGTGCGCGCCACGGCACGGGTCGCGTCCGGGAAGAACAAGAGGCCAACAAATGCGAGAGCCATCAGGGAAGTCAGTGGTTTCTTCATCATGTCAATGGAGTTTGCAATCGTCCGGTTGGACTGCCGGGCATCCCGCGCCATTCATTCGAATCGCCCGCCCCGGAACTTTTCCCGAATGGGATGAATTCCGCTCCCCGGAATCCGGTCCAAGGGGCCGCCCTCAATCCCGGCCCGCGCGCCGGCACAGGTAGACGGTGCTCTCCGAGTCCTTCTCGAGGATCGGGTTCGGAAAGCGCACCACCCGCGCGTCGGTTTCCGGAAAGACCTCCGCGAGGTCCGTCATGAACTTCTCGTCGGGCGGATCGTCCGACCACATCGCGAAAACCCCGCCGGGACGAATGCGCGTCGCGAACTTGCGGAGACCGTCCGGCGTGTAGAAACCACCGTGGCGTTCGTGGATCAGGTTGCGCGGGGAATGATCGATATCCAGGAGGATCGCATCGAAGACGCGGTCCGGCCGGTCCGGGTCGAAGCCCTCCCCTTCCGAGAGGGCGAAGAAATCCCCTTCCACAAACCGGCACCGCGGATCGTTGCTCAGCTCTTCCCCCAGCGGCACGAGGCCACGCTCATGCCAGCCGATCACGTGCGACATGAACTCGACGACCAGCAGGGAATCAATCCGCTCGTCCTTCAGGGCCGCCTGCGCGGTGTAACCGAGCCCGAGGCCGCCGACCACCACATCCAGCTTTGATCCCTCGACTTCCGCCAAGCCGAGGTCCGCGAGCGCGATCTCCACCGTCGTGAAGAGGCTCGACATCAGGTAGCCGTTCCCGAGGATGACCTCGTAGATCTCGCGGTCGCCGAGGGAGCGCATCCGCCGCCGCCGCAGGATCAACTCCCCCAGCGGAGTCTCCTGGTAGTCGAGTTCCTCGAAGAGCCTGCTCATCGGCCCGCGCCGCCCGCCTCCCGTGCACGCGCCTGCCGGGGGCGATTGCGGCCCGCATGAATGTCCCCCCGCGATCCGGGCGGTTTCTTAAAACGGAATATCGTCATCGACGTCCACCGTGTCTCCCGGCGGTTCGCTGAGGTGGGACGGCGGGCCTTCCTCGTCACCGTATCCCGACGCCGCCGCGGCCGGGGCGTCCCCGCCGCCTCCGCCGCCTCCGCCCTTCTCGAGCTTCCACGCGTTCAGGTTCACGTAGTAACGCCCCTTGTATTCGTTCCCCCGGATGTCGAAGGTCACCCTCACCGGGTCGTCGGTCTCAAGCCCGTCCGTCAGGGAGGTCTTGTCCCGCACGCATTCGAACTTGATCATCTGCGGGAACTTCCCGTCCTCGACCTCGATCACGAACTCGCGTTTCGTGAATCCGCTGTCGAATGTCTGGATATCGTTGATGACCTTGATCTTGCCTTCGATTTCAAATGATTTGCTCATGGCTCCTGCCTGCCTCCGGCTGAAGGTAGGTAGCCCCATCTGCGCCCCGACGCAATGGCGATTGCGGCCCTCCCGGCGGCCCGGGGTTGATTTCAGGGCAAGTCCCGCCGACAATCGGGCGTAGAAGCGGATGTTCATGCGCCCCCTTGTCACCACCCTCCTCCTCGCGGCCTCGGCCGCCGCGGGCGCCGCCGCGGCGCCGGCCGCCGAACGGGTCGATTTCAACGCCCAGGTCAGGCCGATTCTCAACCGGCACTGCACCGCCTGCCACGGCGGCGTGAAGCAGGCCAGCGACCTCTCCTTCATCTACCGGGACCAGGCGCTCGGAAAGGCGAAGTCGGGATTGCATGCCATCGTCCCGGGCAAGCCGGACGAGTCCGAGCTGGTCCGGCGCATCACCACCGACGACCCCGACGACCGCATGCCGCCGCCGCACGAGCATCCGGAAGGGCCCACCGCGGACGAACAGAAGCTCCTTGCGGAGTGGATCGCGCAGGGGGCGGAATGGGGCGACCACTGGGCCTTCATCCCGCCGGAGCGAACCGAGCTCCCGTCCGCCGCCGACCCCTGGCCGCGGCAACCGGTGGATCACTTCATCGCCGCCCGCCTCGCGGCCGAGGGGCTCACGCCGTCAAAGCCGGCCCCGCCCGTGCAGTGGTTGCGGCGCACCACCTTCGCCCTCACCGGCCTCCCCCCGACCGCCGGCGAGATCCGCAGCTTCGAGGCCGCCCGGCGCGACGCACCGGACGACGACGGCGCCTACGATGCCGTCGTCGAGGCCCTCCTCGCATCGCCGCATTTCGGGGAGCGATGGGCGGCGGTGTGGCTCGACCTCGCCCGCTACGCCGACTCGATGGGCTACGAGAAGGATGCCGTCCGCACCATCTGGCCCTACCGCGACTGGCTCATCCGGGCTCTGAATGACGACCTCCCCTACGACCAGTTCGTCATCAAGCAGCTCGCCGGCGACCTCCTGGATAACCCGACGCTCGATGATCTCATTGCCACGGGGTTTCACCGGAACACGCAAACCAACGCCGAAGGCGGCACCGACGACGAGGAGTTCCGCATCGCCGCCGTCATCGACCGGGTCAACACCACCTGGACGGTCTTTCAGGGGATCACCTTCGGCTGCGTCCAGTGCCACGCGCATCCCTACGACCCCTTCCGGCACGACGAGTACTACCGCTTCGCGGCATTCTTCAACAACAACGCCGACTGCGACCTGCGCAACGAGTTTCCCACCGTCAAGGTGCCCGACGACCCCGCGCGGTGGGGCGAGGCGGCCGCCTTGCGACGGGAACTCACCGAGGTTTCCCGCCAGGTCATGGCGCCCTTCCGCGAGGCGGCCTCGCAGGCCGAGTGGTTGCCGTTCGAACCCGAGCACTTCTGGGACAACAAGGAGCAGGTCGATCTCACCACCGCCCACGAAGGTGGCCGGAAACTCATCGTCCTCGACGGGAACGCGGTCCAGAGGTCGACCTACGAGGTGGTCGGCAATTCCGGGCTGCGCCGCGTCGAGGCGGTGCGCGTGGCGGTCCCGCTCGCCCCCGGCGACGACGCCGCCAACCCCTCCGAGGGGTTCGTCGTCAACAAGTTTGAACTCCGGCTTCGCAGGTCCGGCAACCATGCTCCCGGGGCCGACTTCGAGAACGTTCCGGTGCGATTCGTGGCGGTGGACGAAGCCAACAGCATGTTCTTTTCGCCGGCCTGGGGCGCCTTTCCGAACCAGTTCCACCCGCGCTGGGCGATCCTCGTTCCGGAGACGCCCATCGAGCTCGGCGACGACGACCGTCTCGCCATCGTCCTGCACCAGAACCAGGGGCGCGACGGCGCCACCCCGCCGGTCCTGCAGCGTTTCTACCTCGAGGTCAGCGGCGATCCGGCGTGGCAGGCGCTTGCCGGCAGCTCCGGCCACCGTGATCTCGTGAAGCGCCGCGACGGCATCGTGAAATCCCTCAAGGACATTCCCGGGCCGACCATGCCGGTCATCCGGGATCGCGAGGAGTTTCCCCGGAGCACCGCCGTTTTCAATCGCGGCAACTGGCTCGACAAGGGCGAGGTGGTGGCGCCGGGCGTTCCCGCGATCATGCCGAAGTTCGACCCCGCCGGCCATCCCCGCCTCGCCATGGCGGAATGGCTGGTCAGCAGCGACCATCCGCTGACCACCCGGGTCATCGTGAATCGCGTCTGGGCCGAGCTCTTCGGGACCGGGCTGGTCGAGACCCTCGAGGATTTCGGCTCCACGGGAGCCAGCCCCTCGCACCCGGCACTGCTCGATGACCTTGCGGTCCGCTTTCGCACCGCGCACCAGTGGTCGCTGAAGGCGCTCCTGCGCGAGCTGGTCCTCTCCGCCACCTTCCGGCAGAACCATGCCGTCACGCCGGCGTTGCTGGAGCGCGACCCGCGCAACCGCCTCCTGACCCGCGGCCCGCGCCTGCGCCTGTCCGCCGAGATGGTCCGCGACCACGCCCTCGCCACCGGCGGCCTCCTCTCCCCGAAGATGTTCGGACCGCCCGTGAAGCCGCCCCAGCCGGACGGCCTCTGGGACTCGCCCTACAGCAACCTGAAATGGGTGACCGCCAAGGGCGAGGACCGCCACCGCCGGGGGATCTACACGTTCTGGCGCCGCTCGGCGCCGTACCCGAGTTTCGAGACCTTCGACGCCCCGGAGCGCCGGGTGTGCTCGCCCCGACGCATCAGCACCAACACGCCCCTGCAGGCCCTCGTGACCCTCAACGATCCCGTCTACGTCGAGGCGTCGCAGGGGCTGGCGAAGCGCATGCGCGAGCATAGTCCCAGCCTGCGCAACCAGCTTGCCTTCGGCTACCGCCTCGCCGCCAGCGAGGACCCGGAGCCCGCCTACCTCGACATTCTCGCCGCCGCCTACGAGGACGCGCGGGACGCCTACACCGCCATGCCCGCCGAGGCCGCCAAGCTCGGCGGCACGCCGGAAGCCGCGGCCCTCGTCATCGTGGCCAACATCATCCTCAACCTCGACCCGGCCCTGACGCGCTAGCTAGCCCGCGGCCCCCCGCTTCATGAAATCGAAGATCGAACATCGAAGATCGAACATCGCGAGCGAAGCGAGCCACACCGCCCTGCTTCACCAGACGCGCCGCCATTTCCTGCGCACCTCCACGAGCGGGCTCGGCGCCATGTGGCTGGCCACCACCGCGGGGCGGTCCTTCGGTGCCGCGGTATCCGGCGCCGGCGCCACGGACCGCACCGACCACGCCCCGAAGGCGAAGCGCGTCATCTTCCTGCACATGGCCGGCGCCCCCAGCCAGCTCGAGCTCTTCGACTACAAGCCGGAGCTCGTGAAGTATGACGGGAAGCGCTGCCCGGAGGAACTCATCAAGGGCGAGCGCTTCGCGTTCATCACCGGCGTGCCCAACATGCTCGGACCGCAGCACCCCTTCCACCAGGCCGGGAACTCCGGCGCCTGGATCACCGACCTCCTCCCGACCTTCGAACGGTCCATCGACGAGGTGTGCTTCATCAAGTCGATGCACACCGACCAGTTCAACCACGCGCCGGGCCAACTCGTCCTGACGACCGGCACCGCCAACCTCGGCCACCCGTCGGCGGGGGCGTGGGCCACCTACGGCCTCGGCACCGAGAACCACAACCTCCCGGGCTTCATCGCCCTCGTCTCCGGCGGCAACAAGCCCGACGCCGGCAAGGCCGCCTGGGGATCCGGCTTCCTTCCCAGCCTCTACCAGGGGGTGCAATGCCGCGGGAAGGGCGATCCCATCCTCTACCTGTCCAACCCCGAGGGGGTCACCCAACCGCTGCGCCGCCGCGCCCTCGATGCCCTCAACGAGATCAATCGCCGCGTCCACCGGGACGTCGGCGACCCCGAAACCCTCACCCGCGTCGCGCAGTACGAACTCGCCTACCGCATGCAGATGCGCGCCAGCGATGCCTTCGACATCACCCGGGAGAAACCGGCCACGCTCGAGGCCTACGGGGCCGCCCCCGGCGAGGAATCCTTCGCCAACAACTGCCTCCTCGCCCGCCGGCTCGCCGAACGCGGCGTGCGCTTCATCCAGCTGCACGACTGGGGGTGGGACCACCACGGGACCAGCGTCGACAAGGACTGCCGGGTCGGCATCAGGAACAAGTGCAACGAGATGGACCGTCCCGTCGGGGCCCTCCTCGAGGACCTCCGGCAGCGGGGCATGCTGGAGGACACCCTCGTCGTGTGGGCCGGCGAGTTCGGCCGCACCCCCATGAAGGAGAACCGCGCCGGAAACCAGAACAAGGGCGCCGGCCGCGACCACCACAAGGACGCCTTTACCATCTGGATGGCCGGCGGCGGCGTGAAACCCGGCTTCTCGTTCGGGGAAACCGACCCCATCGGCTACAAGGTCGTCCGCGACCCGGTCTCCTTGCACGACCTGCACGCCACCATCCTGCACCTCCTCGGCTTCGATCCGAAGCGCCTGACCTACGAGTTCCAGGGCCTCAACCAGCGCCTCACCAACGTCACCAAGCCGTCGCGCGTGGTGAAGGAGGTGATTGCGTAGCGCGCCGGCGCGGGGCGTCCTCGATCCGCCGGCCGGGGCGCCGAAGCGCGCCGGTCAGCGCTGCCAGAGGCCGTGCTGGACGCCGCCCTGCATGAAGATCGCAAAGGTCCCGTGGCCGGGAAGCTCCATCGGCGGATGGGCGATTTCGCCGCCCCCGTTCACGGCCTCCCTGGCCGCCGCCTCGATGTCGTCCACGAGCAGGTAGGGACGCATCACCGGTTCCTCCGCGTCGTGCATCGGGGCGCGCACCCCGACCATTCCGCCGTCCGGCAGCGGAGCGGTCCGGGCGTTGCCCAGTCCCGGCTCGGGGTCACTGAAGCTCACTCCGTGCAGTTGCGCATAGGTCGCACAAACCGCGTCCGCGTCGGGGGTCACGATTTCGAGATAGTGAATTTGCATGGTTCGATGGTTCCCGCACTGTCCCACCGCCGCCGGGCCTTTGCCAGCCTCAATGTCCGGGCCCGGATCGACCAGGCCGGCGCTCCTCACGCGAAGACCTCGCGCACGGCCTTCCCCTTGCCGTCCTCGGTGGCGTAGAACGGCCGGCGCTCCACGTCGAAGGCGGTCTTGGGACTGATGCCCATGGCGGTGAAGATCGTGGCGTGGAGATCGGTGATGCTGACCGGGTCCTTCGTGACGATGCACGGACGCTCGTCGGCGGTGGCGCCGTGGAGGTGGCCCTTCTTCATGCCGCCGCCGAACATGACCACCGAGGCCCCGCCGGTGAAGTGCCGGTGCAGCCCGTAGTGCTTCATCTCCTTCAGGACGTCGGTCCGCGCCCGCGACTGGTCCTTCGCGTTCGACCCGGGGACGCCCTCGATCATCATGTCGCGGCTGAACTCGCTCGCGATGATGACGAGGGTGCGGTCGAGCAGGCCGCGCTCCTCGAGGTCGAGGATGAGCTGCGCGATGGGCCGGTCGATCTCCTTGTGCAGGCGGTCCACGGTGGTGTGCCCGTTCTCGTGGGTGTCCCAGTGGACGAAGGGAATGTACTCGGTGGTGACCTCCACGAAGCGCGCCCCCCCTTCCACGAGGCGCCGCGCCAAGAGGCACCCGCGGCCGAACCGCCCGGTGTCGTAGGTCTCGTAGCTCTCCTTCTTCTCCCTGGTCAGGTCGAAGGCCTCGCGCTCCGCCGACCCGAGGAGCTTGTGGGCGTTGTCCATGGCCCGCAGCATCGACTCCTGGTGGTAGTCGCTGAGCTGCTCCCCGCGCGGGGAGTTCCTGAGCATCTCCTGCAGCGCCTTGTAGCGGCGCGCAAAGCGGTCCGGCGTCATTCCCTGCGGCGGCTTCACGGCCTCGGAGGCCTTCTCGGGAAAGGGCAGGTTGAAGGGGGCATACTCGCTGCCGAAGAACCCTCCCGTCGTGAAGGCCTTGAGCTCCTCGCCCTCGCCGTTCCCCTCGAGCTGCTGCCCGATGTTCACAAAGGGCGGCATCACGCCGTTCCGCGACCCGAGGACCTTCGCCATCCATGCCCCGAGGTGCGGCGCCGCCACCGTCTGCGGCGGAACGTAGCCGGTGTGCCAGTGGTACTGGTGGCGCGAGTGCAGGATGTGCCCGAGGTCGGCCTGGTAGTGCGAGCGGATCAGGGTGGCGCGATCCATCACCGAGGCGATGTTCTCGAGCCCCTTGCAGATCTTGATGTTGTCGACCGCGGTGTCGATCGCGGGGAAGGTCGAAATGATCTTCTCCACCGGCGTGCCGACCTCGAAGGGGAGGTAGGCCTTCGGGTCAAAGGTCTCGGGCGCCGCCATCCCGCCCGCCATCCAGAGCAGGATGCAGGCGTCGGCGGTCGCTTCGGGGTGCTCGACCTCGTCACTCGCCCGCAGGCGCGGCGCCCCGCCCAGCATGGTCGCCGCCCCCGCGGCCGAGAGGGCCTGCAGGAAGCGCCGGCGCGTCTCCACCGGGCGGGATTGGTCGAACCAGTCGGGGTGGCAATTCATGAGATACAGGGGTGGGAATATCGAATGTCGAACAAGGAATGTCCAATCACAAAGGGCGGGGGAGCGACCACTCCGGGAAATCGGATTCCTTCATCATTCGAAATTCCTTGTTGGATATTGGGCCTTCCGACGACGGGCCTCCACGAACGGCAGGGCGGTCAGTTCACAAATTGGAATTCGGGCAGCATGAAGACGCTCCACAGGAAGTCCGAAACGCCTTCCGGTGTCACCGTATCGCCGATCAGGGACTTCGCGAGGGCATTTTCGGCGGTGGTGGCATCCCGGCTCAAGGCGGTCCGGTAGACGTGCTG
>JABDMC010000158.1 GCA_013001695.1 Akkermansiaceae bacterium | reverse complement strand
GAACGGGGCGGGGGTCTTGGCCTCGCGTTCGATGAACCGCGCCACGCGCTCGCCGAGGGCCGGGAGAATCGGTTCGAGGGTCCAGCCGTCGAGTGCCGGGCCCTGCCGGCTGGCCTGGTTGTTCTGGAAGAGGCGGGCCGGGAGGAACTCCGAGGGGATTCCCACGGTGCGGTCCTGCTCGATGAAGCAGAACGGCGGCCAGTTCGGGACGTCGGTGCCGAAGTAGGAATCGAAGCCGCGCGTCGCCGGGCCGCCGGCAATGCGCTGCGAGAAGGCCTCGCGCCACGCGGCCCGGTGCCGGTCGGTGGCGGCGGCATCCCTGGCCTTGCTGCTGAAGAGGTTCTTCGATCCCCCGGGGATCGGCCAGTCCCAGCCGAGGTGCCATTTGCCGATGCACGCGGTGCGGTATCCGCGGCTCTTGGCGAGTCCCCCGATGGTGAGGCGGTCCGGGGCGATCAGGGGCGCGCCCCACAGCCCGACGATCCCGCTCTGCAGGCGCGAGCGCCAGTGGTAGCGGCCGGTGAGGAGGGTGTAGCGCGACGGCGAACACACGCCCGACGAGGAATGGGCATCGGTGAAGCGCATCCCCTGCGCTGCAAGGGCGTCGATGCGCGGGGTGGGGATCTTGCCGCGGGCGCGATTGTAACACTGGACGTCCCCGTAGCCGAGATCGTCGGCGTAGATGATCACGATGTTCGGATGGGGCCGCGCCTCCCGGGCGCCGAGCGGGAGGAGGGTGACGAGGAGCGAGGGGAGCAGGGCGAGGAGTTTCATTCGAGTGGAAGGGGTGCGTGGATTCCCGGCAGGCGGGGCGCCCGCCGTGGCAGGGGAGGACCGGCGGGAGCGGGTTTTCCATGGAAGGCCGTTCCATGGGGCGCCGAGCTTGAGGCAATCATCATGGCACCAAGCCGGCACTGTACCGGCGGGGCGGCGGGATGGACAGCCGGAATGCCGGGGTTCGCGGCGGGCCACAAAAAAACCCGCACCGGGGAGGGCGCGGGGTTGGTAAGAGCGGGATGGGGCGGGCGGTGCTTCAGGGCAATTCGTCGACCGGGGGGGGAAGAACAAGCGCCATGCGGATTTGCGGGGAGGCGCCGATGGCGGGATTGAAAAGGGCGCGCGGCGGGACGTAGGCGTCGGTGGCGTCGGACGGAACCGCGAAACTTGCCGCCAGCCAGGCAGCAGGCACGGCGGCCAGGAGGGCAACGATCATCCGGATGGGCATGGGATGAGAATGCCAGAGCGCTCCCGCCGCGTCTGTAACCCATGGGGGGTAGCCCCGGGGCGGGGATGCGCAGGGAACCCGTGAAGCGGGGCCTTATTTGGCAGTGCCGACGAGGCGGAAGGAGATCCGCAGCTCGGGCTTCACCGTTAGGATCGCCAGCTGCCGGATGATGGGCAACCCGAAGTCCTTGTAATTGAGCACGGCGATCCCGCTGGCGGTCAGCGAGTGGCCCTCCCGCCGGATCGTGCACGGGAAAGTGACCTCCCGGGTGACCCCGTGGATGGTGATCTTGCCGCGGCTGAAGGTCCTGCCCTTGGCGTCGCGGATCCACTTCGTCATGACGAACGAGCCGGTTGGCGTCCTGGCGTGCTCGAGCCACTTGAGCATGTTCCTGTTCCGCTTCTTGTCGGCGGTGTCGAGATGCTTGAAGTCCCACTTCAGCTCGACCCTGGTCGGTTCGGCGCTTCCGTCCCTGCCCTCGATCCTGAGGTCATAGGCAGTGAGGATCCCGGTGAAGGAATGGTTGGTGGCCCTGGCATCCACCGCGATGCGGCTCCGGGCCTTGTCGGGAACGAAGACTTCGGCGGCGGACAGGCCCGCGCCGAGCAGCATGACCGTGGCGGCCAGCAGGTGTCGTCGTCGGCCGGGGCCCGTCATGGCATCAAGCTATCCGCCCCGGGCGAGGCGCCAACCGAAAATTTTTTGGCGGGTGGTGAAGAATTGCGGGTAAACCCGGAGGTGCTCGCGTTGGGCCGGCTTGACTCGTTCGCCGGAAGGTGAAAGATGAATGACTCCCGGAAGGGGCTTGTTTTATGGCGGTCGAATGTGGGGGGGAAATGGTCCCATCCTCCCGGGCCCGAAGCAGACCCGCGGAGAACGCATCATGAAGAACGCTTGGAGAATCGGGTGGTTGGCAGGCGCGGTGGCGCTGGCGCTGCGGGGAGCGGCGGGGGCGCAGGTCATCACCCTGACGACGGTGGAGGATCTCGACTTTGACCGGCCCGAGGCGTGGGCCATGAAGCGTACCGCGGCCCTGCTGATGTTCACCAGCGTTGGCCCGCCGGCCGATCGCGAAGACGGGGAGCTGGAATTCTCGCTGGAGGGCATCTGGAACCCCGGCCTGAGCCGCGGGGAGCGCACCGTGGGTTTCAAGGGAACCAAGGAGGAGGACATCAACCGCCTGCCGGTGGTGCCGCGGCCCCGCCTTACGATGGGGATCGGCTTCAACACCACCTTCGAACTGGCTTACATCCCGCCGGTGGAAATCGAGGGGATCGAGCCGAACGTCCTGGCGGTGGCGCTGGAACGGCCGATTTACCGGTGCGACGACCTTATTCTCGGCCTGCGCCTCTTCGGGCAACTCGGGACCGCGAAGGGGGACATCACCTGCTCGGAGGACGACGCCCGGACCGGAACCGGCGGCTGCCTGGCGCCTTCCGAAGACGAGGTGCAGCTGAACTATGCCGGGCTGGCGTTGACCGGCGGCTACGAGCTGCCGGAGAATGTGGGGGGCTCCCTCTTTTTCGGGCTCTATGCGGCGTATCTCGACCTCGAGTTCCAGGTCAACGCCCTCCTCGAAGGGCGCCGCTTCGACGTGCGGGATCGGACCCGCCAGATGAGCGACGGCTGGATCTACGGGCTGACGGGGGGCTATTCGCGGCCCGTCGGCGAGAATTGCCGCCTCGGGGTGGAGGCCTTTTACGCCCCGCTCGACGTCATGCGAGGCGATGTGCAGGGTGGGGACTTTTCCACCGAGAACGATTCCCTCTTCAACCTGCGGGCCATGTTGACCTACGAATTTTGATGGCGGCCGGGGCGATCGAGGCGAGACTGACTACTGAAGGAACAAGCATGGAATAACAACGCGCCTCTCGCCTCATTGATTCGTGGAGAGCCGGGGCCGGGGCGCCCAATCGGAAACGACAATGAAGGCGAAGAGGATTGAACCGCAAGCGGTCCGATCGGGGCGGAGCCTCGCGGTGGGACTGATCATGTTGGGCGCGACGGCGGTCGCACCGGCGGGCACGACGGTGGTGCTCGAGGCGTCGAAGGACAACTCGATCTTCGAGGACTTCGAGGACAACAGCAACGGCATGGGGGATCGGATTTACGCCGGGGTGGCGGGGCTGAATACGGTCCCGATCGGGGCCTTTCGGCGGGGCCTCGTGGCCTTCGACGTGGCGGGGAACATTCCGGCGGGCGCCGCCATCGTGTCGGCGAAGTTGAGCCTCACTTCCGTCCAGACCGCGCCGGATTCGGGGGCCACCGACTTTTTCCTGCACCGGCTCAGCGCCAACTGGGGCGAGGGGGCCTCGGATTCCGGACCGAGCGGGAAGGGCGTGGCGGCCGCCCCGGGTGATGCCACCTGGACGCAGAACTTCTTCGGGACCTCGCCATGGACGACGAACGGCGGCGACTTTCTGGCGGTCAAGTCGGCCACCGCGACGGTGGGGGCCGCCAATGGCACCTACGACTGGACCGGGGCGCAGCTCACGGCGGACGTGCAGGACTTCCTCGACAACCCGGGGACGAACTTCGGCTGGATCCTGTCCGGCGACGAAGGGGGACTCCAGAACGCGCGGGCTTTTGCGAGCCAGCAGTTCGCGACGGTGGCGAGCCGCCCGAAGTTGACGGTGGAGTTCACCTCCAGCGACCCGGAACCGATCGTGATCACGGGAGTGCGGATCGAGGCGGGCAACTTTCTCGCGACCTTTACGGCGGAAGGCAATGTGGACGCGTATCGATCGACCGACTTGCAGGATTTCGGGGCCGCCCCGGTCGCGAGCGACCTTGCCCCCGGAACGGACGTGGTGCTGGAGGCCGTCTCCCTCCCGGAGGCGTTTTACGTCCTGGTGCCCACCGGCGGGCCGGCGCCCTGACGGGCGGGGCCTGCTCGCCGGTCATGGGTGTCCCGGCGGCCCCTTCGCAGATCGCACCTTGCTTCCACCCGGCCTGCCTTGCGCCGCAGAAGTCGTCCAGTCCCGGCTCGAGGAAACCCTCGAAGGCCGGGTGGCAGAGCGGGCACGAGCAGATGAAATTGATGGTGAGTTCGCGGTCGCCATCGTCGCGGCGCGGCTTCGTAACGGCAAGGTAGAGGGGAGGAGCGACGGTTTCGGCCGCCTGGAGGAGCGCGAATGATCCGGGAAGCCCCATTGGAACGCCTGAAGGCGTCACTCCAACTACCCGTGATTGTTCGGCGTGCCCGCGGGGCGCCGTCGCTCGAGGATGGTCCGCAGTTCGTCGCGGACCCGGTCGTAGGAGAAGAACTGGCGGCCGAGTTCGTAGTTGTGGTCGACGCACGACTGGCAGAACTCGCGGTCGACCAGGATGCGGCGAACGGAATCCACGGCCTCCTCGTCGAGAAAGCCGTCCATGAGGGTCACCTTGAAGCCGTAGGGGAGGATGTCGCTTTCGAAGATCGAGTAGCGGTTGCAGAGGAGCGGCTTGCGGAAGTAGATGGCCTCGAGGAAGGCATTGCCGAAGCCCTCGTAGGTCGACGGGTAGGTCACGAGGTCGGCGTGCTGGTAGACATCCCAGATCGAGTAGCGCTTGCTGCCATCCTCGGCGGTCCCGCGCGCCGCGGAGATCCGGTCGCCGGCAAGGATGAGTTCCACATCCATCAGCTCGGCGTAGCTGAGGATGCGCTTCAGGTAGGCGTCGCCCTCGTCGCGGCCGTCGTGGCTGACGACGAGCTTGCACCGCGGGTCGTCGAGGCGGCGGACGAGCTCGATGGCGTGGGTGATCCCCTTGCGCTGCACGATGCGGGTCGGCTGGAGGATGAGGAAGTCGTCCGGACCGACCCCGATGGCCTCGCGGAAGTCTTTCGCGTAGTCGTCGAGCGGCCCCGGCGGGTGCTCGAAGTCCATGACATTCGGGATGACACGGCACGAGAGGCCGGTGCGGCGGCTGAATTCCATGCTGGCCTGGGAATTGATGACGACGTGCTCGATATCGTCGTCGCGCGGGGGAAAGGCGGCGCTCAGGTAGTCGCGGATGGCATTCACCGTGAAGCGCGACCGTTCCCAGTAGAAGTCGTGGTGGTGGGCGATGCAGGGGATGCCGGTCTCGAAGAGGAACTCGGTGAGGGCGAGACCGAAGGGGATGTTCATCGGGATGGTGAGGACGTTCTCCGCGATGAGGGCGTCGAGCTGGAACTCCTCGACGGCGGCGTAGAGACCCGACTTGATGCGCTGTTTCAGATCGTCGACCCGGCGGCTGAGATCACGGGGGCGGGTGGTGCGGCCGAAGGCCTCCTCGTAGATCTCCCTGATCTCCGGGTGGAAGAAGTCGGCCTCCGGGATGAGGAAGGTGCGCTCCGCCGGGCGGTCGCTGGTGGCGCACACGTAGAAGCAGTCGAAACCGCTGTCCTCGATGATCCGGGCCCACTTCCCGATTTCGAGGCTCACCCCGTCGGTGCCCGCGATGCGCGTCGCGATGAAGCCGACATTCCGGATGCGGAGGACCTTGGTGGAGTTCACGGGGAAGGAGGGCCGGGGGTTGCCCGGGAGAACCGGCCCGGCGGGCAAGTGGCCCTACCCGTAGCCGGGAGCCATGCCGATTCCAAGCAGCATCGGCGGGGACGGATCCGTGGGATGCGGGTTTCGGGTCTTGCCGGCGATTCCCCCGGCGGCCTAGCATGGCTTCATGCCTCTTTTCTGCCCGCCTCCGTCCGGTTGTTCGCGCCGGCGCTTCCTGGCCACCACCTTGCTCGGGGGGACCGCGGTGTCGCTGCGTGTCGCCGCCGCGCAGGCGGACGAGGGCCCGACTCGCGTGGCCCTCCTGGCCGACACCCACATTGACAAGGACCCCGCCCGGAAGCTGCGGGGGGTGAACCTCACGAGGCACCTCGAGGGGGTGGCATCCGATGTCCTCACCGTGGCACCGGCGCCGGATCACCTGCTGATCAACGGCGATTGCGCCGTGTCGAAGGGACTGGCAGGCGACTACGCGCAACTCCAGGAACTCGTGGGACCGATCTCGCAGGCGGGGATCCCGGTGCACTACCTGATGGGCAACCACGACGATCGCGACGTCTTCCTGAAGTCCTTCAACGAGCGGCCGGAGGTCACCAACAGCCTCGTCGATCACAAGCTCGTCGAGGTCCTGGAAACCCCGGAGGCGAACTGGATCTTCCTCGATACGCTCATGGAAGTGGACGTCGTGACCGGGGAGGTCGGAGACGCCCAGCTACGCTGGCTCGACGGCTGGCTGGAGGGCAACCCGGGCCGCCCCGTGATCATCGTCATGCACCACACGCCGCAGTTCGGGATCGAGCCCGGCGCCAAGGTTTTCGGCGTGAAGGACACCGATCCGCTCTTCGCGATCCTCGCGAAGCACGGGCACGTCAAGGCGGTGGTGTACGGGCACAGCCACACGTGGCGGACGAGCCGGCACGAGAGCGGGCTGCACCTCATCAACCTTCCGCCGGTGGCCTACGTCTTCAAGGAGGGCTTCCCCAGCGGCTGGGTGCTCGCCGAGGCGGACGCGACGGGCATCAGCCTGACGCTGCGGTCCCTCGATGCCGCCCACCCGCAGCACCTCGAGGAGAAGCGGCTCGCGTGGCGGTAGTCCGGGGCCCTACTTCGCGGGCGTGACGATGAGATAGTAGGCGCCGACCTCCTTGCCCGCGGCGGTGCGGAAGACGGGGCTCAGCTGGTGGGAGCCCTTGGCGAGATCGGCGGTGAAGGTGACGTGGGTCTGGCCGTCCTCGACCGGGGCGTCGGCGACGGCCTTGCCGTCGATGCGGAGGATGGCCTTCTCGATGTCGAGGGCCTTGCCGGGATTGGCCCGGAACGCCTTGCTGGCCCCGGGGACGTTCGGTTCGGCGGGGAGCCCGCCGCTGATCGGCTTGTCGGCCTCGGCCGGCCAGCGCCGCAGTTCGAAGGCGTACTTCCCGCCCGCGAGGACCTTCACCGCCCAGTGGCTTTCGTGGGTCCCGTCCCTGGGCGCCTGCCCCTTGCGGATGGAGCCCTGGTTCCACGGCGGGGTCGGCCCCTCGATCCAGTCGTGGGCGGTCATGGAAACCCGTGGGTGATCGGGATGGCCGATGTAGATCTCGGTCGTTTGCGAGAACGTCGGCTCGAGCTCCGCCCACCACGCCTCGTAGAAGTCGCGCATCTTCTTCACCTGGTCCGGGTAGGTCTTGGCGACGTCGGTCTTCTGGCCGGGATCGGCGTCGATGTCGTAGAGCTCGGAGCCGTTGATGAGCCGCCACTTCTCGGACATCACGGCCGACTTGCGCCACTTGACCGGATCGACGACGCGCTGCGAGTCGGTGATGAGGAAGCGGTCCGGCCATGACTTGTGGTCGCCCTTGTAGAGGAGGTCCCTGATCGACTTGCCGTCGAACTCGAGAGCCTCCGGCTTCTTCGCCTCGCAGAGGTCGAGGATGGTGGGAACGATGTCGACGAAGGAGGTCAGGGTCGCGACGGACTTCTTCTCGGCGAGCTTCCCGGCCGGCCAGTGGAGGATGAACGGAACGCGGTGGCCCCCGTCGTATTCGCTGCCCTTGGAGCCGCGCATCCCGGCATTGAAGATGTTCTTGCCGACGGTGGTCCCGTTGTCGGTGGTGAAGATGAAGATGGTGTCGTCCGCGATGCCCAGTTCCTCGAGGACCTTGCGGGTGCGCCCGACGTTGTCGTCGATGTTGGTGATCATCCCGTAGTACGATTTCTCGGCGTCGGACCGGCCGTCGTACATGTCGATGTACTTCTGCGGGCAGTGGAGCGGCCCGTGCGGGGCGTTGGTGCAGATGTAGGCGAAGAACGGCTTGTTTTTGGCGGCGCTGTCCTTGATGAACTTGATGCCGTAGTCGAAGAAGACATCGGTGCAGAATCCCTTGGCGGGGACGATCCTGCCATTGTGGAAGTAGTGGCCGTCGAAGTAGGAGTTGTCCCAGAGGTCGGGCGTCTGGCCGACCCCGCCGCCGCCGTGGCGGTAGACTTCGGTGAAGCCGCGGTCCTCCGGCCGGTACGGGTAGTTGTCGCCGAGGTGCCATTTCCCGAACATGCCGGTGGCATAACCGTTGTCCTTCAGGAGTTGCCCGAGGGTGATCTCGTTCTCGCGCAACATCGAGCGCCCGTAGATGGTGTGCCAAACGCCGGTGCGGTTCGTCCAGTGGCCGGTGAGGAGCCCGCAGCGGGTCGGGGAACAGGTCGGGGCGACGTGGTAGTCGTCAAGGGCGACCGACTCGGCGTGGAGCTTGTCGACGTGCGGGGTCTTCGCCCACGGGTGGCCGTTGCAGCCGAGGTCGCCGTAGCCCTGGTCGTCGGTGATGACGAGCACGACGTTCGGGGAGGCGGCGGCCGAAGCCAACGAGCAGATCCCGCATGCCAGGAGAAGGTTGATGATGAGACGGTTCATGGTGATGCTGGGAGTTGAGGGAATCGGTGCGGGGATGGGAAGGAATTAGTTCCCGGGGGCTCCCGGACACCGGCAGCGTGGCGCGGATACGGCCGGAAGAGGCCCGGGCTTTCCGTCCGTGCCTCCAAAGAGGGAACATTTTGAAATCGCCATGGACTGGGCGCGTAGTAGAACGGATCGAAGCACCACACCGAAGCCATGAGAATCCGCCCGCCCCGCTCCCGACGCCCGCTTGCCTGGGTGGTCCTGTCCGCCCTGGCCCTTGTTTCCCCCGTCGCCGCGGAGGAGAAGCCCCCGGAGGGGTTCACCGCGCTGTTCAACGGAAAGGACCTCACCGGCTGGTGGGGACTGAAGACCGAGGACCCCGCGAAGTGGATGGCCCTGGATCCGAAAAAGTTCGCGGAGAAGAAGCAGAAGAGCCTCGAGGATATCCGGAAGCACTGGAGCGTGGAGGACGGGGTGCTGGTCAACGACGGCCAGGGGCTGTATCTCACGACCGACAAGTACTACGCCGACTTCGAGTTGCTGGTGGACTACAAGACGGTGCCGAAGGCCGACAGCGGGATTTACCTCCGCGCGGTCCCGCAGGTGCAGATCTGGGACTACACTGATCCGGGCAAGTTCAAGATCGGGGCCGACAAGGGATCCGGCGGGCTCTGGAACAACAGCAAGGGGGCGCCCGGAAAGGACCCGCTCGTTCTCGCCGACAAGCCCTTCGGCGAGTGGAACCGCTTCCGCATCATCATGGTCGGGGAGAACGTGACCGTCTACCTGAACGGCAAGCTGGTGGTCGACTTCGCGCGGATGGAGAACTACTTCAACCGGAAGGGGCCGCTGCCGGAAAAGGGACCCATCCAGCTCCAGACGCACGGCGGCGAGATTCGCTGGCGCAATGTCTTCATCCGTGAAATCGGGGCCGAGGAGGCCGAACGGATCCGGAAGACCGGGCGGAGGACGGAAGGGTGACCGGCGCGTGGGATTCCGGGGGGCGCCGCTCTCCGCGGCGAAGGTGCGCCCGGGCCCGGCCCCGCTTGACCTGCCGTCCCGGTCGGGAGGGAAGCGACCCGGAACTTCGGAACGCGGAAAATCCCCTGACAATCGGCCGGGTGCGGTCTAAGGAAGGGGTCATGAACGCCCGCGTGCTGTTTCTGGCCGCCGCCATCCTTCTCCCCCTGGCCGCCGACGGGGGCGATCGTCACCTCTTCATTCTTTCGGGGCAGTCGAACATGGCGGGCCTGGACCCGAAGCGGTCCTTTCTTCCGGAGCTCGAGAAACTTCTTCCGGACGCCGAGATCCGGCACGTGAAGTTTGCGAAGGGCGGGATGCCGATCCGCCGCTGGGTGTCCGACTTCGACGAGATCCTGCTGGCGATGCACGGGGAGCAGCTCAAGGAGCGGGGCTTCACCGGCTTCAACGATCCGGCGCCGTTTTACGACGAGGTCGTGAAGCTGGCGCGGGAAGCCATCGCGGAGAAGAAGCCCGACACGATCACCTTCCTCTGGATGCAGGGCGAGCGGGACGCGAACGCCGGGCTGCACACCGTTTACGATGTCGCCCTGCGCAACCTCATCGCCAAGCTGCGCAAGGACCTCGACGCCCCGGAGATGAACGTGGTCATCGGGCGCCTGAGCGACCATTCCGCGAAGCCGTCATGGTCGGGGGTGCGGCAGGCGCAGGTCAAGGTGGCGGCCGAGGATCCGCGGGGGGCGTGGGTTGACACCGATGACACCAACAACAAGGTGAAGGATGGCAAGCCTCACAACGACCTCCATTACACGCGGGAGGGGTACGACCTCTTCGGCAGGCGGCTGGCCCGGCAGGCGGTGCGCCTGATCGAAGGGAAGGAGCCCGCCGCGAACGGGCGCCCCTGAGTCCCAGCGGCGGCGGGGAATCCTTCGTGGGGTGGCGATCGTCCCCGGGGTGCGCAGGCTTCCCATCCGCGCCGGCGGCGGATAAGGAAGGGGGTGGACGTGCAGAAGCTGGAATTCGGCTCGCCCGAGTACGAGGAGGCCCTCGCCCTGCGCCGCCGGGTCCTGCGGGATCCGCTGGGGATTTTCTGGACGCCGGAAGAGAAGGCCATGGAACCCGGGGAATGGCAGTTCGCCGGATTCGACGACGGGGCGGTGGTGGCCTGCGTGTCGGCGCGTTGGCTGGAGGGAAGACGGGTGAAGGTGCGGCAGATGGCGGTGGCGCCGGATCGCCAGCGGTCCGGGCTCGGGCGGGCCATCATGGGCGCGGTGGAGGCCCGGCTCGTGGAGGAGGGCGCCGCCGGGTTCGAGCTCCACGCCCGGGAAGAGGCGGTGGGATTCTACGAGAAACTCGGATACACGCGGGTGGGCGGCCGCTTCGAGGAAGTCGGGATCCCGCACTGGAAGATGGAAAAGGATCCCGGGGGCAGCCGCGGCCGTCCGGAGGATTGAGGCCCGCCCGGGGCTTGCGCATCCGCGACGGCGCCGCTAGACGACGGGCATGGAACACCATGTCTACTTCTGGTTCAAGGACGAGCGGAAGAACGATGCCGACCGGGCGGCGTTCGAGGAGGGACTCCGGAAGCTGGCGCAGTCGAGGAATCTCGCCGCGGGAACGTGGGGAACATCGGCCCCCACCCCGGAGCGCCCCGTGACCGATCATTCCTGGGACTACGGGATCTCCTTCAAGTTCGCCACCCTCGCCGATCACGATGCCTACCAGGGCGACGACCCGCACCACAACGAGTTCGTGGCGTCGTTCAAGGACTGGTGGGCGAAGGTCCTCGTGATGGATCTGGAACCCCGCTAGCGCCCCAGCCGCGGGCCATCAGCCCGCGGGATTGCACGGTTTGCCGAGGCGGAACCCATGCGGCGGTGGCCGGCGGGATTGCACCGTTTGCCGAGGCGGAAACCGTGCGGCGGTGGCCGGCGGGATTGCGCGGTTTGCCGAGGCGGAACCCGTGCGGCGGTGGCCGGCGGGATTGCACGGCCTGAAGGGCCGTGATACCAAAGCCCCGGCCTTCAGGCCGGGGTCCCTTCGGTCACGGGGGTGAGCGGTGGCCTGAAGGGCCACGAGAACCGCAATTCCTTCCCTTGCCGCAATCCCTCACGCAATTCTACGTCCACCTGATCTTCAGCACGAAGAACCGGGAGCCGTGGTTGTCGGCAGAGGTGCAGGACAAGTTGTTTCCGTACCTCGCGGGCGCCCTCAACGCCCAGGACAGCCCCGCCATCAAGGTAGGCGGGCATTTCGACCATGTGCACCTCCTTTACCGGGCCTCGAAGAACAAGGTTCCGAGCAAAGTCGTGGGGGAGATCAAGGGGCAGAGTTCGAAGTGGGTGAAGGAACAGTTTCCGATGCTGGCGGGATTCGGGTGGCAGGGCGGCTACGGGGCGTTTTCGGTCGATGCATCGAATGTGGAAACCGTGACGCAGTACGTGGCGAAGCAGGCCGAGCATCACAAGGTGGTCACCTTCAAGGAGGAATTTCGAAGGTTCCTGGCTGAGCGCGGGGTGGAATACGACGAGCGATACGTGTGGGATTGAGCGTGCGGTTCTCGCGGACCACCCCGGCCTGAAGGCCGGGGCTGTGATGTCGCGGGCCTCCAGCCCGCCCCGTGAACGACCGTACTCCCGGAACCATGGCCACCGGCCTGGACGACGGCGCTTTCGTAGCGATGGCCAACGGCCTGAAGGGCCGTGATACCGGAGCCCCGGCCTTCAGGCCGGGGTCCCTTCGGTCACGGGGGTGGGCGGTGGCCTGAAGGGCCACGAGAACCGCCGCTCAGGGGCGCCACGGTGTATTCCCGTCCTTCGCCTGGAGGAACTTGGCGTCGACGTCGGTGTACCAGGCGTGGAGCTTGGGGCGCATCGACTGGACGCGGTCGGGGAGCTTCTCGGCGAGGTCGAAGCGCTCCCCGGGGTCCTTGGCGAGGTTGTAGAGGTGGGTGCGGCCGTCTTCGTAGCGCTCGATGAGCTTGTAGTCGCCGATGCGGATGGCGCCGCCGGGGAATCCCCCTTGATTCGAATAGTGCGGGTAGTGCCAGTAAAGGGCCTTGCGGCCGACGGTGGCGGAGGGGTTCTTGAGGAGGGGAACGAGGCTGAGTCCGTCGAGGTGCTGCTTCGGGCGGGGTTCGAGGCCCGCCAGTTCGAGGAGGGTCGGGTAGAAGTCGGTCGAGGTCACCGGCACGTCGCACACCGAGTTCGGCGTGGTGACGCCGGGCGCGGAGATCATGAAGGGTTCGCGGATGCCGCCCTCGTAGAGCCACCCCTTCCCGCCCCGGAAGGGAAGGTTGGAGGTGGGGCTGCCTTCCGACGTGGAGAGTCCGCCGTTGTCCGACATGAAGCAGACGATGGTGTTGCCGGCGAGGCCGTGTGACTCGAGGGCGTCGAGCACCCGGCCGACGGCGGTGTCCATGGACTCCATCATGGCGGCGTAGGTCGCGTGGCGCTGGCGGACCCGCACCTTGCGCGGCGGGGCGGGGGAGCCGGCTTTCCCGCCGCCGCGCGCCTTGGCGGCCTTGTGCCAGATCTGCTCCTCGTCGGCGAATTCCGGCACGGCATCGGGAGCCGGGAGGGCGGCCGCCTTGCGGGTGTATTTTTCGATCAGCTCCGGCCGCCCCTGCAGGGGGGTGTGCACCGAGTAAAACGAGAGGTAGAGCAGGAACGGTCCGCCCTTGTTGTCCTCGATGAACCTGATCGATTCCCGGGCGAGGCGTTCCGGGAGGTGCTCGCCCTTCGGTCCGCTCGGGAGGCGCGGGTTCGTGTAGGGCGCGAAGTAGCCGCCCGGCGGGGACCCGCGGTTGTGTCCGCCGATGTTGACGTCGAATCCCTGGTTCTCGGGCCAGAACTCCTCGGTGGGGCCGAGGTGCCACTTGCCGGCGAAGCAGGTCTTGTATCCCGCCTCCTGCAGGGCCTCCGCGAGGGTGACCTCGTCGAGGTCCATGCGGTCGTGCAACGGCGCCGGCTTGAACCGGCCCTCGCGCCGGCCCGCGAAGAAGTTGGTGGCATCCGGGCGCGACGGGTACTTGCCGGTCATGATCGAGTAACGGGTCGGCGAGCACACCGGGTTGGCCGCGTAGCCGTTCGTGAACCGGCACCCCGAGGCGGCGATCTTGTCGCAGTTCGGCGTTTCGTAGAAGGTTTCCGGGTTGTAACACCCGAGGTCCATGACCCCGAGGTCATCGACGAGAAAGAAGACCACGTTGGGTCGCGCCGAAACCGACGGGGCCATGATCGCGAAACACGCGGCGAGGAGAATGAACGGCGCTTTCATCAATGGCGGGTTCTAGCCGCACGCCGCCGCGATCAAAAGGGGAAACTTCGTCCCGCTCAGGGGCGGCCGTCCTCCATGACCAGCGAAATACCGAGCGGGGCGGGGCCCGGGTCCTTCCCGCGGAAATTGTAGGTCGTCCCGCCGGTGCGGGGACCGGCCGCGAAGGCCTGGAAGGACGTGAAGCGCCCGGTGTTGGAATCGAAGACCGCCTCGCCGTACAACGCGGGCCGGAAACGGCGCTTCCCGTCGCGCAGGTCGAAATCGCCGCGGAGCTCGATCGTGACCACCCCGCCCTGTTCGCCCGTTCTCCGCACCCGGAGGGCGGACTTCCGGACGTGCTGGTCCGACCACTCCGGGCTCTGGCCGTGGACGATATCCTTCAGTTCCATGCGGGCCAGGCGCCTCGCCAGGGACGCGGGCACCGCCTGCCACTCGCGGGTCTCGGGGACGAGGGCGCGGGCTTCCTCCCGGTCCAGTTCCATCCAGCGCCGGTTCCATGATTCGCCGATGCGGCCGCCGTCGCGGTCGGTGTCCTCCCCGCGCGGGAGGTCGCGGTAGTGCAGGGCGAGCAGCAGGCCCGCCTTGCCGGCGCGCTCCGCGATCCACTGTTGCATCGGCCGTTGGCGGGGGATGGGCTTCGGGTGGAGGCCGCGCTGCTCCTTGATGCGCAGCCAGCGCTGCTGTGCCTCCCGGAGGAGCGGGAGGACGTGTCCGCTCCACGCGCCGGCATGCTTGGCCCCGAGATAGGTGCCGTCGGGCATCATGCAGTAAACGCCCTGGCGGGTGACGGAGGGATCCGGGTCCCATTGCGCCGGCGGCACCTGCCTGCCGAACACATCGCGGAACAGGTGCACAGCCGGATCGTCCTTGAGTTTTTCAAGGAGGTAACCGTTGCGCGGAAAGAGGATGTCGCATTCGTCGGTGCAGCAGACGAACTCGGCGGCGATCTCCTGGATGCGCGGGTCTGACCAGACCTCGCGACGTCCCGCAACCCCGTTGTTTCAGGTTTCCCCGCAGGGGTTGCCGTTCATGGTCCACAGGAGGACGGGGCGCTCGAGGCGCTTCGCCTCCTCGACCCCCCGCAGGAACCCGTTGCGCCACGGGATCGCTTCCCAGCCGCGCTCGGACTCCGCCGGGCGGACGTGGTCGATCCACGCCCGGAGGTTGCCGGCCCCGGGGACCTGGTCTTCCGGGGCGGCCGGCGCCGGGGCGGCGAGGAGAAGGAGAACGGGCAGTGGTTTCATGGCAAGGGGCCGCGGCGGGATCCCCCGGCCCGCGGGGCTAGAGGTTGCGCAGTTCCGCCGTGGCGTCGCCGAAGGGGCCGACCTTGGCGCCGACGCGCTTGAGCATCCCCTTGTAGAGGCTGCAGAGCGGCGTTCCCGCGCCGCACTCGAGATGCCGGCCGGTGCGGATCTGCCCCTTGGCGTTGCCGGCGAGCACGATCGGGACGTTGCGCGGGTTGTGGCTGTTGCCGTCGCGGATCCCGGAACCGAAGAGGACCATGGAATGATCGAGCAGGGTGCCCGCGCCCTCCTTGATCTCCTTCATGCGTTCCAGCATGTAGGCGTACTGGGCGACGTGCCAGGTGTTGATGCGCTGGTACTGGTCGAGCTGCTTCTGGTTCCCGGTATGGTGGGATATCGAGTGGTGCGACCCGTCGACGCCCTCGAGGAACGAGAAATTGCGGCCGCTGACGGCGTTGCCGAACATGAACGTCGAGACCCGGGTGGAGTCCGACCAGAATCCGAGCACCATGATATCCATCATGAGGCGCACGTGCTCGGTGTGGTCGAGGCGCGGGCGGGAATTCAGTTCCTCCTCGCGGCTCGCCTTGCCCATCGCTTTGGAGATGCGCTTGTCGAGGGCGTCCATGTTGGCGAGGATCTCGGGCGGGAGGTTTTCGCCGCCGCCGAGCTGGTTGGCCTCGTGTTCGATGCGGCGTTCGACCTCGCGGATGCTCTCGAGGTATTCATCGAGCTTCTGCTGGTCGGCCTTGCCGAGTTTCCCCTGGAGGCGTTTCGCATCCGACGAGACGAGGTCGAGGACCGACTTGTCGTCGGCGGCCTGGCGGCTGCCCTGCCGGGAGCGGCTCCGGAAGAGCCGGTCGAAGGCGATCCGCGGGTTGATCTCGCACGGGAGGGGGACGGTGGGCTTCTTCCATGCGATGTGCGACGCGTAGAGGCGGGTGTAATTGACGTTGGTGTCGACCCCGCCGGCGGTCGGTTCGCAGCCGAGTTCCATTGACGGGAGCTTGGTGTCCTGGCCGATCTGGGCCGCGGCGACCTGGTCCATGGAGATGCCGTTGCAATTGATGTCGCTGCCGGTGGTCTTGGTGATGGTGGTGCCGGTGAGCCAGCCGGAGGTCTTCACGTAGTGCCCGTCGCCGGTGAAGGACCCCTTGTTGGAGAGCCCGGACAGGACGAGGATGTCGTCCTTGACCGCTTCGAGGGGCTTGAGGATCGGCGAGAGCTTCATGTTGTTGCCGCCCTCGGGGGTCCACTTGTCGGAGCGCACGCCGTTCGGCATGAAGAGGCAGGCCATCCGGACCGGCACGCTGCCGCCGGCCGGGGCCGCGGCGAGGGGCTGCATGGCCTCGAGAAACGGGAGGGCCATGGTGGCCCCGGCGCCCCGCAGCATGGTGCGCCGGGAGATCTGCCACTGGTTGCTCTGGATGTTGGCCATCGGAGGGGCGGGTTGCGGGTGATCGGGGACTCCCGCGGGAAAGTATCGGCGGATCGGGCCGGATTTCGAGCGAATTTGGAGTGGCGGCCGGAATGGCTTGAAAGCGGGGGCGAAATGTCCGGTATGGTGGCAAGCCATGCGACTCACGACCCTTGCCCTCCTTGCCCTCGCCCCCCCGTTGTTTGCGGATCTCGAGATCGTCGACGAGGCCGGGAAGCATCTCGATGTCGTCTCGGACGGCAAGGTGCTGGTGCGCTACATGTACGCGCACGACACCTCGACGCCGGAGCGGCACCACGAGACCTACAAGCCGTACCTGCACGTCTTCGACGCCGAGGGGAAGAAGCCGATCACGAAGGGAGCGGGCGGGCGGTTCACCCATCACCGCGGGATCTTCATCGGGTGGAGCAAAATCGAGTTCGCAGGGAAGAGGCACGACCGCTGGCACATGAAGGGCGGCGACATCGTGCACCAGGAGTTCGCCGGCAACGAGGCGGCCGGCAACCGGGCCTCGATCGTGTCGAAGACGCACTGGCACGACGACGGGGAGAAGCCGTTTCTCGAGGAGACCCGCACCATGGTGGTGCACGAGCCGAAGAAGGGGCCGGCCCGCGTGGTGATCGATTTCCGGAGTGTCCTGGCGGCGAACCACGGGGACGTATCCCTGAAGGGGGATCCGGAGCACGCCGGCATCCAGTACCGGCCGGCGGATACGGTGGACGTGAAGAAGACGGCCTACTTCTTTCCGGACGACGACGTGAACCTGAAGAAGGACCGCGATCTTCCGTGGATTGCGGAAACCTACGTGCTCGACGGCAAGACCTACAGCGTGGTGCAGATAAACCACCGCGACAATCCCAAGGGGACGCGGCACTCGGCGTACCGCAACTATGGCCGCTTTGGTTCCTTCTTCGAGAAGGAGATCAGCGACGGGGAGTCGCTCGAGGTGAACTACCGGTTCCTGATCATCGACGGCCCGATGCCGGAGCGGAAGGTGATCGAGGAGGCCTCCCGGGCGTTCAACACCGGCGGGGCCTGAGACGCGGCGCCCCGGTCACCGCCTGGCGCCGCGATTCTGGAACGGGTAGGACTCCGCGATGGCGATGATGAGGGGCTCGATCCGGTAGTCGTGGCGCTGCAGGACCCGGAGGAGGCCGTTGATGACCGGTTCATCGTAGTATTCGAGGGAACGGCCGAGGGCGTAGGCCAGCATCTTGCGGCAGAGGTTCCGGGCGACCTTGTCCTTGGCGCCCATGAGAAGCTCCTTGAGCTCGGCGGGGGTGGAGAAGGCGATGTCGCCGGGGAGGACCGCCGAGGAGTCGACCGGCTTGCCGTTGACCTCGTGGGTGCGCCAGCGGCCGATGGCGTCGAAGTTCTCCAGCCCGAAGCCGAGCGGATCGATCCGGGCGTGGCATGACGCGCACTCCGGCTTGCGGCGGTGGATCTCGAGTCGCTGGCGGAAGCTGAGGCCCTCCGGCGACTTGTCGTCGGCGGGGAGCTCGCCCGCGTCGGGGAGCGGCGGCGGGGGAGGGTCGCCGAGGATCGATTCGAGGATCCACTTGCCGCGCTTCACCGGGCTGGTGCGCAGCGGGAGGGAGGTTGCGGTCAGGACGCTTCCCATCCCGATGACGCCCCCGCGGTTGGGGTCGGTGAGCGGGACCTTCCGCATCTCCGCGCCGGTCACGCCCGCGATGCCGTAGTGGCGGGCGAGCTCGGCGTTCAGGAAGGTGTAATCGGAATGAATGAGGTCGGTGACCGGGCGGTTGTTCCGGATGAGGTGGTCGAAGAAGTGCTCCGACTCGCGGTACATGGCGGCCCGCAGGGTGCGGGTGAACCGGGGGAAGCGGTCCTTGTCGGGCTCGATGCGGTCGATGAGGTCGTCGAAACCGAGCCATTGCCCGGCGAAGTGGCGCGCGAACGACTTCGATTTCGGGTTCTTGATCATGCGGGCCACCTGGGCGCGCAGGACCTCCGGGTCCCGGAGCTTCCCCTCATCCGCGAGTTGGAAGAGTTCGCGGTCGGGCATGGACGACCAGAGGAAATAGGAGAGGCGCGCCGCGAGTTCGAAATCGTCCAGCGGCCATTCGCCGCGGCCCTGCTCGTCGTGCTGGATGCGGAACAGGAAGCGCGGGTGGACGAGGATGGCCTTCAACGGGACCTGCATGGCCTCCTCGAAGGACTTCCCCGCGGCGACGCCGGTGGTCACCGCCGCCACCAGCGGGGCGAGGTCGTCGTCGGTGAGACGGCGGCGGAAGGCGAGGGCGCCGTGGTAGTTCAGGATGCGTCGCGCCGCGTCTTCGGGAGTCACCTTGTCTTCCGGCTTGACGAACAGGATGCGCTGCCTGAGCCGCTGGTTGGCGTAGAGGGCCGCCACGACGCGGTCCGCGGCGGCGAGGTACTTCTCCATGAGGACCGGCGGGAGGAAGAGGGCGTCGGCGGTGTTGTCGAAGCCCTCGCCACCCGCGCCGTCGGCGGGGAAATCGCGGCCCGGAAGGAAGTTGATCCCGAACAGGTCGCGAACGGTGTAGTTGTACTCGTTGCGGTTCAGGCGCCGGATGGTGACGCGTCCCGGGTTTTTCGGCACCTCGCCGCGCTCGACGCGTCCGACGAGGTGGCGGATCGCGGCGAGGAGCTGGTCGCGTTCCGCCTCGGTGGGCTGCTCGTCGGCCTCGAACGGCGGCATCTCGTCGTCGGCGACCTGCTGTTCGATGTGCTCCAGGAGCCGGTGCTTCCGGAAGGCATCTTCGTCGCTGGTCATCTCGTGGAACTCGATGCCGGCTTCCTGCTTGTCCTCGCCGTGGCAGGAGAAGCAGTACTTCGCGAGGATGGGGCGCGCGTCCCGGCCGAACTCGGGCGCCGCGGCGAGGGGAAGAACAAGGAGGGAAATGGCAAGGAGCCCGCGCACGCCGGAGAACCTAGGGTCCGGAGCGGCACGGCGCAAGGGGCATGAGGCCCGCGGGGCGTTCGATCGACGGGCGTGCGGGACGTTCCCGGATTCCCATGCGGGAGGGTTTCGGCAGGCGGGGCGCCCGCCCTACAACTCGGTGGCGTTCCGGGGCGCTTGATTGAACCGGTTTTCGGCAGGCGGGGCGCCCGCCCTACAATTCGGTGGCGTTCCGGGGCGCTTGATTGAACCGGTTTTCGGCAGGCGGAGCGCCCGCCCTACAGCGACGCGAGCCACGGGCCGACGATCCCGGTCCAGAGCCGGTAGCCGTCGGCGTTGAGGTGCAGGCCGTCGGCGACGAAGAATTCCTTTCGCGGGGCGCCGTCGGCGCCGAGCATCGGGGTGGCGGTGTCGAGGTAGTGGAGTTTCGGGTCGGTCCCGGTGAGTTCCCGGATGGCCTCGTTGGCCTTGGCCATTTCGGGCCAGAGGTCCCATCGTTTCAGGCTGGGCTTGATGGGGAGGAAGGCGAAGTCGGTCTTGGGGAGCCGCGAGCGGACGCGTTTCGCGAAGGCCTCGTAGTCGGCGACGACTTGCCCGGCGGTCTCGCCGTTCCCGATGTCGTTGTCGCCGGCGTAGAGGAGGATGGCGCGGGGCCGGTAGGGAAGGACGATGCGGTCGAAGTAGCGGAGGGCGTCGGACAGTTCCGAGCCGCCGAAGCCGCGGTTCAGGGCGGGGTGACCGGGGAAGGACGCCTGCAGGTCCCACATGCGGACGCTGGAGCTGCCGATGAAAAGGATCGGGTTCTCCGGCGGCGGGTGCGCGGCGTCGTGTTGCTCGAAGCCCTTGATGGCGGGGTCCCAGTTCCTGACGAGGATGGAGGTGCGGGAGCGCAGGGGCGTCATGAGGGCTTTGTTCTTCGACACGGGGGTGGAGTGGAGGCGGAGGTCCCGGAGGGCGGGGACGGTGGCGAGGTCGGGAAGCGATGCAACGGGCGTCCGGTTCGCGGAGAGGAGGCGGAGGTTCCGGGCGCCCTCGAGCGGCCGCAGATCGGTAACGGCGGTCCCGTCGATTTTCAAGACGCGAAGCTCGGGGAGGGCGCGGGCGAAGTCGACCGAGGCGAGGCCGTCGAGGGAACGCAATTTCAGGAAGCGGAGCCGCTCCAGGTTGGCGAGCGCGCCGGGGCCGCGGACCGCGCCGCCCTCGATGCTGAGGTTGCGGAGGTCCGGGGCGTTGCGCAGCACGGTGAGCGGGATGGCACCTCCGGCGGGAGCCTCGACCGAGAGGTAGAGCAGGTGCGCGAGGTTTGCGAGCGGGTCGAGATCCGGGGCGGCGGGCGGCTTCGCGAACCGCAGCGACAGGTAGCGGAGCGTGCCGGGGAGGACGGGGAGACGCGGGGTGTCGAGCTCGAGGTGGAGGGCGGTGTCGTGCCAGCGGGCGCTGCCGGGCAGGGTGGGCACCGACCCGCGCGCAGCGAACCCGCGCAGCATCTTCGCGCCGGACGGGTCGATGCTGATGACCGGTCCGCCGTCGGGCGAAATGGAGAGGTGGTAGCGGCCGGGAGCGCCGAGAACGAACGGCGTGCCGTCGATGAAGGCCACATCGCCCGGGCCGGCGTCACCCTTGCGGTCACTCCGCACGGGCAGGATCTTCAGGTTCCGCGCCTCGCCGTTCACGGTGAACGCGTACTCAGCGGCCGCAAGGGGCGCCGCCACGCCGGCGAGGAACAAGATCAGGAAGCGCATCACGGGCCCGCAGCGTAGCGGCCCGGGTGGGGGAGGCGCAATCCCGGGAATGCGGCCCGGGGCGGGGCGCCTACAGGAGGTGGGCGCCCTGCGCCGGCCGGCTGGCGAACAACTGGGGGGTGACGCCGGTCTGCTCGAGATAGGAATCGGCCAGTTCCGCGGCGATGGCGCGGACCTGTTCGGTCCGGCAAAGGGTCACGGTGGAGCCACCGAAGCCGCCCCCGGTCATGCGGGAGCCGAGGACGCCGCCCTCGAACCCGATGCGATCCGCGATTTCCACCATGAGATCGAGTTCCCGGCACGACACTTCAAAGTCGTCCCGCAGCGACTGGTGGGAGCCCGCCATGAGCGGGCCGAGCGAGGCGTAGTCGTCGTTCTTGAGCGCCGCGGCGGCCGTCGCGGTCCGCGCGATTTCGCTGACGACGTGCCGGGAGCGGCGGTAGATGCGGTCGCCCATCTCGTCCATCCGGGCCTCGATGTCACCGGCGTTGACGGCGCGCCACGATCGCTTGCCGATCATGGCGAGCGCCTCCTCGGTGTCCTTGCGGCGGTCCGCGTAGGCGCCGTCGTTCAGCTCGTGGGACACCATGGTGTTCGCCACGAGGACGGTGAGATCCTTGGCGTGGAAGGGGATCAGCTCGGGGTCCTCCGACTGGCAGTCGATGAAAACGAGATGATCCTCCTTGCCGAAGGCCGAGGCGAACTGGTCCATGATGCCGCACGGGACGCCCGCGAAATCGTGCTCGGCCTTCTGGCAGAGGAGGGCCTTCTCCTTGGTGTCGAGGGTCGTGTCGGCCAGCCCCTCGAGAAGCGTCGCGGTGGCGAGTTCCAGGGCCGCCGAGGAGGAGAGCCCGCCGCCGGGCGGCACGCTCGAAACGATGTGGGCGTCGAACCCCGGGATCGGCCAGTTGCCGCGCTTCCGGAATCCCTCCAGCACCCCCCGCAGGTAATTCGACCAGCCCGGATCGCCCTTCTCGACCGGCTGGTCGAGCGGGATGACGGCCTCGTGTTCGTTGCCGACGGTGCGGATGCGCGCCTCGCGCCGGTCATTCGGCGCCGCGGCGATGACGATGTAGCGCTCGATGGCGAGCGGCAGGACGAACCCGTCGCAGTAATCGATGTGCTCCCCGATGAGGTTGACGCGGCCGGGCGCCGCCGCCACGACGGCCGCATCGCTCCCGGAGAAGTGGCGCAGGTGCGCCTTCGCGTCGGCAGCGAGGTCGGCGAGGGGCTCGTTCGATTGAAGCATGAGGGTCCGTGACGATGATGCGGGGAACTCCTACCCTGCAAAGAGCGCGTAGATAATCAACACGAGAATCACGAGACCGAGGCCGGTCGGCTTGGCATACTTCCACGGCGTGAGGTCGACGGCCCGGGCGTCCTGCTGGACGTAGGGCTCCGGGCGTTTCATGAACCGGCCGAGGACAAGCTGGAGGATGAGGAGGCCCGCGAAGACGACCCCCATGAAGTGGAAGCCCCCCGGCGGGCCCCATGCCGCGCTGATGGCGTCGTTGAACACGAAGGTGCCGAGGATCATGGCGAGGAGGCCGGCGACGATGGTGATGATCGCGGTGGTGCCGCTTGCGGTGCGGTTGAAGAAGCCGAAGAGGACGATGGCGAGGAGGGGGATGAAGTAGATCCCGTTCAACGATTGGAAATGGTTGAAGAGCCCTTCGACCCGCAGGAAGACGAGCGGGCCGAAGGCCACCGCCCCGACCATCACGATGGCACTGCAGACCCTCCCCGAGCGCACGATTTCATGGTGGGAGGCATCCGGCTTGATCATCTTCTGGTAGACGCCCAGGGAAAAGAGGGTCGCGCTCGAGTTCAGGACGGAGTTGAAGGTGGACAGGATGGAGCCCATCACGACCGCCGCGAAGAAGCCGGTGAGCGGAGCGGGCAGGACCCGGTTCACCAGCATTCCGTAGACGCCGCCCTGGTCGATGGTGGTGACGTCGATGTCGGGGTCCTTCTGGAAGATGTGGAAGGCGAGGATCCCGGGGACCACGAGGATCAGGGGCGCGAGGACCTTGAAGAACGAGGCGAGCAGGACGCCCTTCTGGCCTTCGGCGAGGTTCTTGGCGCCGAAGGTCCGCTGGATGATCTGCTGGTTGGTCGTCCAGTAGAAGAAGTTGAGCAGCAGGACGCCGGTGAAGAGCGTGGGCCAGTGGAGGGCGTTCCCGGGGCCGCCGAGCGAGCTGAGGGCCTCCGGCTTCGATTCCCGGAGTTCCGAGATGACCTCCCCGATCGATCCGTCGCCCGCCGCGGCCCGCAGGGCGAGGACGGTGATCATCAATCCGCCGACGAGCAGGCCGACGCCGTTGAACGTGTCGGACACCGCCACGGCGCGCAGGCCGCCGAAGATGGCGTAGGCCGAGCCGACCACGCCGATGAAGATCACCACGGCGTAGATGGTTCCGACTTCCCCGAGGCCCAGGGCGTCCTGGAGGCCCAGCATGCCGTCGAGACCCTTGGCTCCGAGAAAGAGAACGAAGGGCAGGAGGATGAGCATGTAGGCCACGATGAAGATGAAGGTCGTCAGCGAACGCGTGCCGGACCCGTAGCGCTCCTCGAGGAACTGCGGCACCGTCGCGATGCCCGATTTCAGGTAGCGCGGCAGGAAAAAGAGGGCGAGGACGACGAGGGAAATGGCGGCGATCACCTCCCATGCCATGACGACGAGGCCGTCGGCGAAGGCCCCGCCGTTCAGCCCCACAAGCTGTTCGGTGGAGAGGTTGGTCAGCAGGAGGGACCCCGCGATGAAGACCCCCGTGAGGCTGCGGCCCGCGAGGAAGTAGCCGGTTTCGTCGTCCCCGAGGCGTCCCCGCGTCAACCGCCAGGTGAGGACCGCCACGAGGCCGGTGAAGAACAGGAAGGAGACGACGGTGAGGGGATCCATGGGGAGGGCGGTAGCGAGGATTGTCCCCGATCCTCCGGGGCGGGCGCGAGTGATACCTTTGCCTGCGGCGGGGAGGCGAGGGTGGCATGGTTTGGGCTGGGCGGATGGAATCCGCCGCCACGTTCTACCACGCGAACTTGTTGATCATGGTGTGCGAGTAGGTTTCGCCGGGCTTGAGGATGCAGCTCGGGAAGGTCTCGACATCCTCCTTGTTGGGGGAATCCGGGAAGACCTGCGTCTCGAGGCAGAGGGCGGTGCGCTTCTGGTACTTCACGCCGCCCTTGCCGTCGGCGGTCCCGTCGAGGAAGTTCCCGCCGTAGAACTGGATCCCCGGCTGGTCGGTGTGGACCTCCATGCTGCGGCCGGTCTCGGGGTCGGTGACTTTCGCGGCAAGGCGCACGCCGCCGTCCGGGTTGTCGCGCAGGACCCAGCAGTGGTCGTACCCACCCGCCAGCTCGAGGGCCTCATGGCCGGAATCGACGCGATCGCCGATGGTGGTGGGGCTCGTGAAATCGAAGGGGGTGCCCGTCACCGGCCCGAATTCGCCGGTCGGGATGAGGCCCGGGTCGGTGGGGAGGAAATGATCGGCGGCCAGCATGAGCTGGTGGTCGTTGATGGAGGTCCCGGGGTCGCCGGAGAGGTTCCAGTAGGCATGCTGGACGATGTTGACCGGGGTGGCCTTGTCGGTGGTGGCGGTCGCCTTCCAGGTCAGTTCGTTGTCGTCGTTGAGCGTGTAGGTCACGGTGCACTCGAGGTTCCCGGGAAACCCCTCCTCGCCGTCCTTGGAGGTGTAGGTCAGCTCCACGCCGCCGGGGATGGCCTTCCCTTTCCAGAGGACCTTGTTGAAGCCCTTGATGCCGCCGTGCAGCGAACAGGGCATGCCCCCGGGGTCGTTGTTGGTGGCGAGGGTGTATTCCTTGCCGTCGATGGAGAACTTCCCGCCGGCGATGCGGTTCCCGTAGCGGCCCACGGTCGCTCCGAAATAGGAGGTGTTGGTGAGCCAGCCGTCGAGGGTGTCGTAGCCGTGGGTCACGTCCTGGACGTTGCCGTCCTTGTCGGGGACCTCGAGCGAGACGAGGATCGCTCCGTACTCGGTGACCTTGGCGATCATCCCGTTCTTGTTCTGGATGGTGAAGATCTTCACTTCACGTCCGTCTGGCAGTTTTCCGTAGGTTTCCACTGTCTTTGCGTTTTGCTTGCTGGTGCCGCCGGTTTCCGATTCGCAGGCGGCGAGGCCGAGTGCGACGAGGGCGGAGAGTGCGAGATGGGTTCTCATGGCTGTTCGCAAGGCCACACGATGGGTCGCACCGGGTCAAGGCGCGGGTTGCGGCGGCGGGAGGATCTTGGCGGCGAAGGCGGTGGCGGCGGCCTCCCCCGGTGTGCCGAGGGCACGATAAACGTGCCATGCTTGTTTCGGTTCTCCGATGGGATTTCCCGGACCGGGGAGAGTCCGAAGTCCGAGTTTGAGGCCGCCTTCGCGGGGGTGGTCGATCCAGCGGTGGTAGTGGAAGGCCTCGATGGCGGGGATGGCGTTGCATTTGCGCCACGCGTAGACGAGGGCGGCGGCCTGGTCGCGCTGGGCCGCGGCGGAGTAGCCGGCGGTGTGGAAGCCCTGCTCCGAGAGGAGGATGGCGCGTTGGGACTTTTCGTAGCGGAAGCGCGGCTGTTTCAGGAAGCGGTCGAGGACCTCGATGTTCCTGAGGGTGATCTTCGGGGTGTCGAAGGTGTCGTTCGGTTGGCGATCCTCCCAGGTGCGCGGCTTGAAGAGGTTCTGGGGGTAGGGGTGGTAGGCGACGCCCCATTCGAAGTCGCCGCCGGAGGCGGAGAAGCGGGCGAGCAGCCTGAGCATCTCGCGCGTGCGGTACGTGCGCCGTCCGTCGCCGGCCTCGAACCAGTGGTGTGTGAACGACGGGAAGACGCGGGCGTGGGGGTCGTACTTCCGGGCGCCGAGATGGATGAGCCGCATGGCGCGGTGGTAGGTCTCGAGCAGCCGCGGCATCGGTTGCTCGCCCATGTTCGTCCAGGTCCATGCCTGGTCGACCTCGTTGAAGGCGATCCAGTTCGTGATGCGCCCGTGGTTCGGGTCGGGGCGGTTGTAGCGTTCGGCGAGGAAATCGATGGCGGCGCGGAAGGCCTTGGCGCCGTCGGGTGTCGCGAGGTTCGGCATCGCGAGGGTGGCCTCCTCGGTGGCTTCGGGATGGGTGAGGAGGTGCCGTTGACCGTTGCGCGGCGGGGTCGCGAGGATGATGGCGCTGACGATGATGTCATGCTTCGAGAGGAAGCCGATCGTTTCGTCGTAGCGCGCGATGATGTTCCGGTTGAGGTGGTACTTCGTTCCCTCGAAGAGGCAGGGGAAGGTGCCGGGGCGGGCCTCGGGGTGGAGGAGGGCGGTGAGCTGGATGTTCACGGTGGCGTGGCCGACGCCGAGGGCGACGAGGTCCTCGAGGTGGCGGGGCGTGTCGAGCCCGCCGAGGCCCTTCTTCGTCTTCGAGGTGAGCCTTGGCGGCTTGCGGGCATCCACGGCGCTGAGGTCGGTGGCCCATGCCTCCTGCGAGGCGCGTTGGCCGTCGTGGCAGATGACCCAGCGCGAGTAGAGGCGGTCCCGTCCATTGACGAAGCGCGGGAGGGAGCGGTCGAAGAACTCGTCGCGGATCGAGGTGCGAGTCACCGCGGCAGGTTCGCCGATGGCTCCGAAGGGCTCGTGCGGGAGCAGTTCATGGAGGACGGCGCCACCCGGAGTGCCTCCGGAGACGAGAATCGTGTCCTTCCGCACCGCGACCTTGGTGATGGGCGTGGGGTGAGGCGTGTCGAGTATCTTCAACATCGCGCCTGCCTCGGCGACTTTCGCATGCCAGTCGCCCAAGGCGGCGGGCGTGAGCAAGAGGATGACGAGAAGCGCGCGCGGCATCGGGGGGAGGAAACGGCCGCGGCAGGGAATTCTTGCAAAATGCGCCGGTCCAAAGAGGCTGGGCGGATGCCGGGTGAGTTGGTGCTGGCGCTGGACCAGGGGACGACAAGTTCGCGGGCGATGATCTTCGATCCGTCCGGAAAGGTGCTGGGATCGGCGCAACGGGAATTCGCGCAGCACTATCCGGAACCCGGACGGGTCGAGCACGATCCGCACGAAATCTGGTCGACGCAGAGCGCCGTGATGACCGCCGCCATGGCGGAGGCCGGGGTCGCCGCCGGGGACCTGGCCGCGATCGGGATCACCAACCAGCGCGAAACGACGCTGGTGTGGGACGCCGCCTCGGGCGAAGCGGTCGGCCGGGCCATCGTGTGGCAGGACCGCCGCACCGCGGACCGGTGCGCGGCGCTCAAGGCCGACGGGTTCGAGGAGGTCGTGACCGCCAGGACGGGCCTGCGACTCGATCCCTATTTCAGCGGAACGAAGCTGGAGTGGATCCTGCAGAACGTCCCCGGGGCGGGGGAGCTGGCGCGGGCCGGCAAGCTGCGCTTCGGCACCGTGGACGCCTGGCTGGTGTGGAACCTGACCGGGGGCGGGGTGCATGTCACCGACGTGTCGAATGCCTCGCGCACGATGCTCTTCGACATCCACAAGATGGAGTGGGACGAGGAACTGCTGGAGAAGTTCGGGGTGCCGGGGTCGGTGTTGCCGAAGGTGGTTGCGTCGAGCGGGGTGGTCGGCGAGTGGAACGGGGTGCCGGTGGCGGGCATTGCGGGTGACCAGCAGGCCGCCTTGTTCGGGCAGGCGTGCTTCGAGCCGGGCATGGCCAAGAACACCTACGGGACCGGCTGCTTCCTCCTGAAGAACACCGGGCGGGAGGCGGTGCGATCGAGCCACGGCCTGCTGACCACGGTCGGGTGGACGGCCGGGAAGGAAACGGCTTACGCCCTCGAGGGGTCGGTTTTCATCGGGGGGGCGCTCTTCCAGTGGCTCCGCGACGAGCTCCAGATCGTGGGAACCGCCCCGGAGGTCGACGCCCTCGCGGCATCGGTTCCGGACAGCGGCGGGTGCATGCTGGTGCCCGCCTTCGCGGGGCTGGGTGCCCCGCACTGGGACCCCTACGCCCGCGGCGCGATGTTCGGCCTGACGCGGGGGACGTCGAAGGCGCATCTCTGCCGCGCCGCGCTGGAGGCCGTGGCCCTGCAGTCCGCGGAGGTCCTCGACTGCATGGAGCGGGATTCCGGCGTGACGCTCATGGAGATGCGGGCCGACGGGGGCGCGGCGCGCAGCGACCTGCTGATGCAGATCCAGGCGGATGTCCTGCAGCGCCCGGTGGTGCGGCCGAAGAACATCGAGACGACCGCCTTCGGGGCGGCCGCCCTGGCGGGGCTGGCCACGGGAGTCTGGAATTCCCGCGACGCCCTCCGCGACGACTGGGAAGTCGACCGGATCTTCGAGCCCTCGATCAGCACCGCCGAGGCCGCCGAAAAGGTGGACGACTGGAGCCGCGCCGTCGAACTGGTTCGGCAGTGGAAAGACTGAGGGCCGGCCGGCCGCTTCGCGCCGCCGGACCTACTTCTCCGGGGGGGATGCCCTCACCCGGTATTCCTTCAGGGTGAGGATGCCGTTTCCATCGGTGTCCTTCTTCTTGAATATCTCCGTCTGCGCCGGCCGGTTCGGCGGGGGGCGGAAGCTGAGCCACTCGGTGAGATTGAGCTGCAGGTCCCCGTCCTTGTCGCGCGCCAGGAACTGGGCCATGCCGGCGCCCTTGCGGCGGACTTCCGCGAGGCTGAGGACGCCGTCCCCGTCGGTATCGAAGGTGTTGAAGGTCTTCTTCTCGGCCTTGCGGATCTCCGGGTCGAAGACGGGCAGGTACTCCTTGAAGGTCAGTCGACCGTCCCCGTTCTCGTCGCGCTCGCGGAAGAAGCGCTCCGGAAGATCGTCGCTCTTGGCCGGCGCTTGCTCCCGCGCCCCGGGTCCCGGGCCGGCGCCGACCCCCTCGGACGCCTTGGGGGTCACGACGACCTTCCCCGCCGGCGGCGAGGGGGTTGCCCCGGGCGGGGACTCCGGTTCGCCGGAGCCGGAACGCGTGAGCAGGGCCACCGCCAGCGCGAGGATCAGGACCACCAGGGCCCCCGCCGTCGGGAGGAACCACTTCGGCAGCCCCGGCGAGGAATCGAGACGGGGCGGCGGGCCGGAGGAATCGTGATCGGCGGTCGAACGGCCCGACAGCGAGCGCCGCGCGAGGACCGGCCCGGTAGTCTCCCCGGCGGGCTTCTCGGTCACCGGCCCGGTGGCGAGCTTCACCCGGCTGGTGTGCGCCGAAACCGCGGATGTTCCCGAGAGGGCCTCCTTGCGCAAAACCTCGAGCGCCTCCAGGGCCTCGTGGGCCGATTCCGGCCGCTCGCCGGGTTCGGTGGCGATGAGCTTCATGACCCACTCGCAGAGCGCCGGCGGCAGGTCGGGACGCTGGGCCTTCAGGTCCACGCAGTTGCCCGTGACGTGCGAGGCCATGATCTCGGTGGCGTTGTCGCCGCCGAACGGATAGTCGCCCGCGAGCGCGAAGTACAGGACGCACCCCAGCGCGTAGAGGTCGGTGCGCTCGTCCTGCGGCTGGTGGTCGAATTGCTCCGGCGCCATGAAATAGATCGACCCGACCACGGACCCGCCGCCGCCGCCGTCCATCGTCGAGGTGGTGGTGAACTTCGCGAGGCCGAAGTCGAGGAGCTTCACCATGATGCGCCCGCTCGGAAGCCACGCGAGGATCAGGTTGGCCGGCTTGATGTCACGGTGCAGGAGGTTGGCGCTGTGGGCCGCCACCAGCGCTTCAAGGGCCTGCTCGGCGAGCGTGTAGAAGTCCTCTTCCACCATGGGGGCCCGCTCCACGACCTGGTCGAGCGTCTTGCCGTCGATGAGTTCCATCACGGCGAAGGGGCCCTCCTGGTCCTGCCCGACGTCGTAGATCCGCACGATGTTCGGGGAGTTCAGCGCCGACAGGGCGTGCGACTCCTTGAGGACCATCTCGTAAGCCTCGTCCGGATCGATCTCGTCGCCCGGGTGGAGGCGCTTGATGGCGACCTTGCGGCGCAACTGGTGGTCGTAAGCCTCATACACGGACCCGCGGCCACCCTCACCCAGCTTGTCCTTGAACTCGTAGCGTTCCTCGTTGGTCATGAATGACGGACGTCGATCAATCACTAGCCCAGATCGGGCCAGACCTCATGGAAAAAATGGGAATTGCGGGCCGGTCCTGCCCGGAAGTGACGGAAATCGACAACCGTCCCCGGGCCGCGGGTTTCCACCTTCGCCGTTCTACCCCTTCCGCTTCAGCTGCGGGAAGAGCACCACGTCGCGGATGGTGGGGGCGCCGGTGAGAAGCATCAGGAGGCGGTCGATGCCGATGCCGATTCCGCCGGCGGGAGGCATGCCGTGCTCGAGGGTCTCGACGAAGTCATGGTCGATGAGCTGCGATTCGCCGCCGGACTGCCGGGCGAACCGCTCGCGCTGGGCGTCGGGATCGTTCAGTTCCGAGTACCCCGGCGAGATTTCCTGGCCGTTGATGATGAGTTCGTAGACGTCGATGACCTTCGGGTCCTCGGGATTGAGCTTGGCGAGCGGGATGAGCTCGCTCGCCACATGGGTCACAAAGAGCGGGTCGAAGGTCTTTTCCTCGACGAGCTTCTCGAAGACCTGCTGGGTGACCTCGTAATCCTCGAGATCCGCGCCGATCTCGAGGCCGAACTCGTCCTGGGCCTTGCGCCGGCGCTGGGCGGCGGTGAGCTCGAACCAGTCGGACCCGGCGGCCTCCCGGATGAGGTCGTGGTACGGGGCGCGCTTCCACGGGCGCGAGAGGTCGATGGTGCGCACCACCTCGCCGTCCTCGTCCTTGTGCTCGATCCGGAGGGTCCCGCAGAAGGTTTCCGCCAGGGTGCAGACCAACTCCTCGACCAACTCCGCCATCAGTTCGAAGTCCGCGAACGCCCAGTAGGCTTCGAGCATGGTGAACTCCGGGTTGTGACGGCGGGAGATCCCCTCGTTCCGGAAGTTCCGGTTCAGCTCGAAGACCTTCGTGAAGCCGCCGACGAGAAGTCGCTTCAGGTACAACTCGGGGGCGATGCGCAGGGTGAGGGGCATCCCGAGGGCGTTGTGGTAGGTTTCGAACGGCCGGGCCGCGGCGCCGCCGGCGATGTCCTGCAACATCGGCGTCTCGACCTCGAGGAAGCCGCGGTCGTGGAAGAAGTTGCGGATCTCGGCGAGGATCCGCGAGCGTTGCACGAAGAGGGCCGCGCTGTCCTCGTTCGACATCAGGTCGAGGTGGCGCTTGCGGTACTTCAGTTCGCGGTCCGAAACGCCGTGCCACTTGTCGGGCATGGGGCGCAGCGACTTGGCGAGGACCGTGATCTCCCCGGCCTTCACGGTCGGTTCGCCCTTCTGGGTGGTGAAGGTGGTGCCCTCCACCCCGATCCAGTCCCCGAGGTCGAGGAGTTTCCAGACCGCCCATTGCTCCTCGGAGACGGCCTTCTGGTTGAGGTAGCCCTGGATGCGTCCCTGCACGTCGCCGATCACGAAGAACTGCGATTTTCCCATGTCGCGGATGGCGAGGAGACGGCCCGCGAGGCGCACCTTGCGGTCGTCGGCAAAGTCGGCCTTCAACTCCGCGGGCGACGTGTCGGTGACATAACTTCCGCCGAAGGGGTCGACCCCGAGGGCGCGCAGCTTCTCCAGCTTCTCCCGCCGGACGGCGAGAAGCTCCTCCTCGGTGGATCCGGGGGCGGTTTTAGAATCGTTCTCGGTGGGGCTCATGGGAATCGGTTTTGAGGGGATATGGGCAGCTTGTGACCACAGGGTGTATACGCCTCGCCTCGCGCGGTGGGAAAAGCGGGCGGAGAGGCGGGATTAGGCTTGTCTAAAGATGGGTGCGTCCAATATTTGGGAACAGATTTTTTGGGGGGGATAACGGCCCCGCGGTCGCGCAAGCGTCGCGGGGCCGTTGCATGGAAGGGGGGCGGAATTGTGGAGGGAGGCATCCCATGGGGCGAGGGCCCGGCGCCGGGGTTCGGGGCGATCGGGCGGCGCGATGGCGAGGTTGTGTGACTCGGCGCGGTCCTTGGCAAGGTTGAAGAGCGCCGGCGGTCGCTTCCCGGGGGCCGCCCGCCTCCCGGCCGTCCGCCGCGAGGGCGGCACCGGGGATCGCGGACAGGGCGGGGACGGCGCGCACGGGGGCGACGCTAGCGGAAGGCCGCCAGCGGGGAAAGCCCGCATGACTTGCCGAAATGCCGCCGGGAATTGCCCCGGCCTCCCCCCAAGGCGTCATTTGCGCAAGGATGGACCGTCTCGCAGGGTAAACGGGACATCCCCCGCATGAGGACCCTCCTTCTGCTTCCGATCCTCGCCGTGACCAGTGCGCTGCCGGCGGGGGCGCAGCGCGACTTCTTCGAACTCGCGCCGATCCGCTATTCCGAAACGCTCGCCACCGACCCGATGGCGGGCCTCATCCGCGATTGGAAGAGCGGGGCCCGCCCGTTGCCGGATGGGGAGCCGCTGGATGTCCTGCGGGCCGTCTTGCGCGCCCTCGCGGTCCCGGAAGAATCCCAGATGCTCGTCTTCTCCAAGACCAGCCAGCAGGTCGGCCTCATCCATCCGCGCAATCCGCGCGCGATCTACTTTTCGCGGGACACCTACGTCGGCTACGTCCCGGGCGGCAACATCGAGGTCACCGCCAGCGACCCGGTGCTCGGCGTCGTGTTCTACATGATCGATCTCTCCCGCACCGGCCGGGCCGACTGGGCGCAGCGCGACAACAGCTGCCTGCAATGCCACGGGACCTCGCGCACCGAGCTGGTTCCCGGCGTCCTGGTGCGCTCCGTCTTTCCGAACCGGGACGGGCACGCCCTCCTCGCCGCCGGGACCTACCTGACGACCCAGGCGAGTCCCCTCAAGGAACGCTGGGGCGGGTGGTACGTCACCGGCCAACACGGCGACTTCCGCCATATGGGCAACACCCTCGCGGACGAACTCGATGATGGCGGCGCCGAGTTCGACTTCGAGGCCGGCGCGAACTGGACGACCCTCGACGGGAAGATCAACACCGCCAACTACCTGCGGCCCACCAGCGACATCGTGGCCCTCATGGTCCTCGAGCACCAATGCCGGATGCACAACCTCCTCATCCAGGCGGGCATGGAATACCGGCGCCTGGCATTTCTCCAGAAGGCCATCGACCCGGAGGCCGACCTCGAAGCGGAGGATGGCATGGCGGCCCGCGCCGGGCGCGACAGTGCCGAGACGGTCCTGCGATACATGTTGTTCTGCGGGGAAGCCGACCTCGGGGACGGGGTGGAGGGCGACCCGTCCTTCGCGGAGCGCTTCGAGGCCGGGGCCGTGACGACGGCCGACGGCCATTCCCTCCGCGAACTCCGCCTCTACGGCCGCCTCTTCAAAAACCGCTGCTCGTACATGATCCATTCCACGGCCTTCAAGTCCCTGCCGCCCCCCATCCGCGACCGCGTCCTCGCGCGCCTCTGGGAAATCCTCAACGGAAACGAGGATGCCTTCGCCCACCTCGGGGATTCCGAAAAGAAGCGCCTCCGCGCCATCCTCCGCGAGACGGTCGCAGATTTGCCGGCCTGCTGGCACTAATGCCCCGCCTTCCCCGCGCCCCGCCGGTCCCTCCCCCGCACCAAGCCGCGTAAAGGATGGATCTCCCATCCTTTTCGTGTTCCAAAACAATCGGGTTATGCAGCTTTACAACCAGATGATACAAATCCGCCGGCCCGTCACGGCACGCAAGCCCCTCACTCCCAACCCCTCACCCCCAATCCTTGCCCCCTGGTTATGCAGTGACTA
>JABDMC010000102.1 GCA_013001695.1 Akkermansiaceae bacterium | reverse complement strand
TTCAGAGTTTCAAAAAGTGGCTCACTTCGTTCGCGGGGAAGGTCGAAGCGCGGCCTGGTTTCCCAACTTCTTCGTTCCTCCTCAGTCGTGAATCTCGATTCACTCCTTCGGAGCGCCTTGAATTTGGTAAATCATCCTCGCGCATCATGTTGCACTACTTACGGGACACCACACTAGGGCTTCAGCCACACGAGCTCGTCCCACGGCGGGGTGTCGTTCGCGGAATCGGCGCCGGCCCGGGTCTCCCCGCTCGTGACGATCCGGACAAGTTGTGCGAAGAGGCGTTTCTCGACGGCGGGGTGCCCGGCGAGAACGTCGTTCTGCTCGCCCCGATCGGCGGCGAGGTCGTAGAGCTCCCGCTTCTCGCCCTTCCTCTTCGACTCCATGACGAGCTTCCACTTCCCGTGGCGGATCGCGAAGCGCCCGTTGGCGCCGTGGTGGATGACCGGGGGCCGCGCCGTCGCGGGCGTGCCTCCCCGCAGGGCGGTCAGGAAGCTCACGCTGTCCTCCCCGGCCTTCGCCGGCAGGGCCTTCCCGAGGATCTCGGCAACCGTGGCGAGAATGTCGGTCTGGCACACCGGCTGGTCCCAGGTCGATCCGGCCTTGATCACCGCCGGCCAGCGAATGAAGAACGGAACGCGGTGCCCGCCCTCGTAGACCGATCGCTTCCCTTCCCGGTAGGGACCGGAACTGAAGTGGTCGAACCTCTTGATGCGTTCCTTCCAGGTCGTCTCCGGGCCGTTGTCCGCGGTGTAGATGACGATGGTGTTCGCGGCGAGCTTCTCGCGGTCGAGGAGATCGAGGAGGCGGCCGAGATGCCAGTCGGTCTCGATCATGAATTCCCCGTAGGCCCCGGCCTTGCCCCGGCCCCGGAACTTCTCCACCGGAATGACCGGCTTGTGCGGCGAGGTGTAGGGGAGATACAGGAAGAAGGGCTTCCCGTTGCGCGCGCCTTCGGCCTTGCCCTCGATCCACTTGATGGCCTGGTCGGTGAATCGCGTCAGGCACTCGCTGTCGATGAAATCCGGGGCGACCTCCATGAGCCCCGGCTTCCGCTCCCGCTCGTAGGGCGGCATGATGCGGTAGTCGGCGAGGGCGATCTGGTTCGGCTTCTTTTTGGTCCACAGGGTGGGCGGCACCGCGGCGTGACGCCCCTCGAACCACGCCAGGACCCCGTAGTTCATCGAGGCCGGAATCCCCCAGAAGTAGTCGAACCCCTTGTCGAGCGGCATGTCGCGCACCGGCTGCGACCAGTCCCGGTCGCCCTGGGTTCCGGGAAAGTCCATCCCGAGGTGCCATTTCCCGACCATCGCGGTGGCGTACCCGTGGTCGCGCAGCAGGGAGGGCAGGGTGACCCGCCCGTCCGCGATGAGGCACGGCTTCTCGGCGCCGAAGACCCCGCGCTTCAGCGTCGTGCGCCAGCTGTAGCGGCCGGTGAGCAGGCCGTAGCGCGACGGGGTGCACACCGTGTCGGAGCAATGCCCGTCGGTGAAGGTCATCCCCTCCCGCGCCAGGCGGTCGTGGTTCGGGGTCCGGAACTTCGCGTCCGGATTCAGGCAACTCGCGTCGCCGTATCCCTGGTCGTCGGTGTAGACGAGCAGGATGTTGGGGAAGCGTGACGCATCGTCCCCCGGCGTCGTGGCGGCCCGAAGCGCGGTGGACGCCGGCAGGACGCCGGCGCAGAGGATGGCGAGGCCGCGAAGATTCTTCACTTTGCCTTCTCCCCGGGCTCGGCCTTGACGCCCTTGTGGACGGTGGTGTCGGGCTTGTCCTTGCCGGCCTTCACGGTGTAGGTCCCGGGGGCGTAGACGCGCGGCCGGAACGATTTTCCGGGGGCCCGCACCGTGTAGAGGATCTCGCCGGTCTTGTCCTCGATGACCTGCACGACGGGCTTCGCCACGCCCTCGAGCTGCACCGCGGGCAGGTGCCCGAAGACCTTGCGGCCGTCGTTGCGGGCCATCTTGAAGGTGATCGGCCACCCCGGGAACTGCGCGTCCCGGTCCTTGCTCACATCCGTGAACCGCTTGTAACACTCGAAGGTGACCTCGCGCGTCGACTTCTTGAAGCGCACGATCCCGTAGCCGTCGGCGCGCTTCTTCTCGTCGCTGCGGTCTTCCGGGTTGGCGTAGGCCAGCATCGTGATCCTGTTGCCGAGGCCGTCGAGGTAGTCGCCGGTCCACGGGAGCGGGCTGTCCTTGACGGCGTGCGGCCCGGCCTTCTCGTCCTCCGGGTGCCACCAGCGGCCGTAGATCGTGTTGATCAGCGCCGGGCTGGTGAAGGCGTAGGGGCCGTCGCGAAAGGCGTCGATGCCGTGCTTCACGGAAACGCCGAGGTGCTGGTCGCCGCAAAGGTGGGGCGCCCAGGCCCGGCGGATCTCGGTGAGGGCCTTGTTGCGGCCGGTCTGCGGCCAGGCGTTGCTGTCGAGGTCGGCCAGGAGGCGGTTCGTCGGGCTCCCGTGGATGTGCACCGCCCCGCAGAAGGCGGTCTGCGAAAGGGCGCACTTCATGTCGGCCCCGGTCCAGTCCTGGCCCCACTCGTGGAGAAACTTCAGTTGCCGGTCGCCGAGGAGCTGGAGCCCGTCGACATCGACCGCCTTGCGGTCATACTTCGGATCGTTGATGTGGTCCGGGCGGGGTCCCATTTTCGGGATGGTGCCCTTCGGGCCGGTCTTGAACTTGCGGTCCTCGAGGATCGCGAAATCGATGCCTCCGACGCGGAGGTTCGTGAAGTAAACGGTGATGCCGCGCTTGATCGGGGACGGGTCGCAGGCGTCGGGAAGGTGCCAGGTCTGCTGGCGCTGCACCATGTTGACGTATTTCGGCGGGTAGAAGTAGCCCCCGGCGGGGCCGGCGGGGGTCTCGGCCTGCTTGCCTTCCTGCCCCCAGAGGTTCGCCTGCCCGACGTCGTGGTCGTCGGGGATCGTGATCGTCGGCCGGTCCTTCAGGACGTCCCGGAACTGCAGGCCGAACTCGAGCCAGCCGGCGGTGTGCTGCGTGTGGTGGTAGGTCTGGTCGCCGGCGAAGAAGAGGAGGTCGGGGTCGTGCGCGAGAAGGTTTTTCACGATGAGGGGCCGCTGGCCCGGCGTGCGGCTCGAATTGCACGACATGTTGGCCACCACGATGACGTCCTTGTCGACCGGGTCCTTTCGGATGAGCCCCTCGAACATGGCCTTCTCTCCATGGCGCACGCGGTAGGGGACGCTCTGGGTGTTGTCCCAGTTCTCGATGCGGAAGTGGGCGCTCCAGCCGGGGAAGGTGACCGGAATGCTCGCGGCTTCCTTCCACGCGCCGCCGTTCTTGAATTCGAGGCGGGCCACCTTCGGTTCGTCCGGCTTGAGCGGGTAGAGCTGGGCGCTGAGCTTCAGCACGCCCTTGTCATGGGTGTAGACCGCGAAAGCCACGACATCCTCCCGCGGGACGTCCATATCGATGATCTTCTTCGGCTTGCGGCCCTTTCTCGGCTTGTCCACGGGCTTCGCGACCTTCCACCACTCCCCGGTTGCCATGCCGTCGAGCTTCGGGAACTTCTCGCCGAAGACCGAGGGATCGTCGGCGTGGAGGGGTGCCAGGCACGGAAGGAAACAGAGGATGAGCAGGCGGGCATGGGTTGTCATGGGTCCAAGTGTGGTTGGTCTGGCGGGGGATGGCAAGGCGGCGCGGGTCGCGGTCAATCGAGATTCTCGAGGTAGGCGGCGATGTCGGCGACCGCCTGGGCGTCGAGGCCGAGCTGGTCGGCGGAGAGCATGAGGGAGCGCTTCAGCGGCTCGACCTTGGCGACCCGCTTTTTCGGGATCATCTGCACGAGGCCGCCCTGCGACTGGACGATGACCGGGTCGTTCCGGCTGAGGACGAGCCCCTGCACCTCGCCGCCGTCCTTGAGCCGCACCGTCGAGCCGGAGTAGCCGTGCGCGATCTGCTCGGAGGGCTTCACGACGGCGCGCACGAACATCTCGCGGCCCTGGTTCCTGATCCACCCGCGCAGCGAGGGGCCGAAGTTCACGCCCGCCCCGTCGATCTCGTGGCACATGGTGCACATCGCGGCGCGGGTCTTGCCGCGGGCCGCGTCGCCCTCGAGGGCCACGATCTCCTTCACCGCCGGGAGCCGCGACTTCCCGTCGAACTGCGGGACCACCACCTCGCTGATGGCGACCGTCTCGGGATCGTAGATGCCTTCCTCCTTGAGGAGGTCCATCACCCCGAACCGGCTCCAGCGCGTCGCGGCGAGGTGGATCAGCCAGCGCGTCGATGCCGCGCCGACCGGACCGGGGGTCCGGGCGAGGCTGATGAGGGCATGGGCCGACGGCTTGGCATCGATGAAGGCGAGGGAATCGACGGCGAGGAGACGGGCATCGTCGGCGAGGCTCGGGCTGGCGGCCCGCGCCGTGAGGTCCGCGATGGCGGCCACCGGCTTCAACCGCCACGCCGTTTTCGCCGTGGGGGTGGTCCACTGGAGCGGCTCCCGCGATTCCGGCTTCCGGCGGATCGCATCCCAGACACGCGCCTCGATGCCGTCCGCGGCCAGCCCGCAGGCTTCGAGGTAGGTGCGGTCCTCGCCGTCGTAGTGCGCGAGGAGCTTCGTCACGACGGGGAGCTTGGCGTCCGGGTCGGCATCGCGCAGGCTGACCGCCAGTTCGCGCCGCACCGCGGGACTCGGGTCGTCGACGAGCCTGGCGGCGAGCTGGAGCGGGTCGACGCCGAAGTTGCGCAGCGAGCGGAAGGCGAGGAGGCGCATCTGCGGGTCGTCGTGGTTCAACATCAGTTCGACCCCTTCGGCGCCCTCATCGGTCAGGAACGGCAGCAGGTAAACGGCCCGCGCCGCCACGAACTTGTTGCTCCCGTCGAGCAGGTCATGCACCGCGACGAGGGCCTTGGCCCCCGCCTTCCGCAGCGCGAGGTATCCCGCGTAGCGCACGTTGATCGCGGGGCTGCGGAGCAGCTCGATGGCGCCCTCGATCGTATCCGGGGAGGCCTCCGGGATCTTCGGCCTGAACCCCTTCGGGGCGATGCGGTAGATCGTCCCCGAGCAGCTCGCGTCGCGGTCGGCGTGGCCGCCCACCCCGGGGTCGAACCAGTCCGCGACGTAGATCGCGCCGTCCGCCCCGACCATCACGTCCGACGGCCGGAACATGTTGCCGGTCGTCGCCTTGAAGAAGTCGAAGCGGTCGAGCTTGAAGTTCGCGCCGTCCGGTTCCGGGTGGTACCCGAAGACGACCTTCTTGGCGGCCTCACAGCTCAGCAGGAGGTTCTCGTATTTCTCCGGCAGGGCCCCGTGCTCGTAGTGGCAGATGCCGGTCGGCGATCCGCCGCCGTAGACGTCGCCCGGCGGGAGCGTCCCGGGGTCCCACTGCCGCCAGTGGGCCTCGGGGACCGACTGCCCCGGCCGCTGGTCGGCCTTCCAGGTGCGCTTTCCATCGGGCGAGAAAAACCCGAGGAAGCCGCCCTCCATGAGCCAGGTGTTCCGGCACGCCGGCGGGTCGTCGTTGTCGTTCTGGAAGACGTCCCCGAAGGACGTCACGGTGTGCTCGTAGCTGTTGCGGAACCCGTGGCCGATGATCTGCACCTTGGACCCGTCGGGGTCCATCTTCGCCGCGAAACCGCCCACCCACACGTGGCCGTCGTCGCTTTTCTCGCCGCCGAACTTCTGGTGATCGACGAACCACTCGCCGCCGCCGCCCTTGTAGGGTCCGCCGATCTTGAAGGTCTTCCCGCTCCTGTCGGTGAACATCGCCCCGCAGTTCCCGTTGTTGAAGTACCATTTCCCGTCGGGGCCGGCCACCACGGCGTGCAGGCTGTGGTCGTGGTTCTTCGCGTTGAACCCGCTCAGGAGGTTCTCGCGCTTGTCGACCTTCGGGTCGAAGCGCAGGTTGCGGTCCACGTCGGTGTAGACGATGAGGTGCGGCGGCTGGGCCACCACGATCCGGTTGTCGAGGACGCTCACCCCGAGCGGGGCCACCAGCTCCGGGTCCTGCACGAAGGTGTGCACGCTGTCGGCCTGGCCGTCGTGGTCGGTGTCCTCGAGGACCACGATGCGGTCTCCTTCCGGGCGGCGCCCCTGGTGCCGCCGGTAGTTCACGCCCTCCGCGACCCAGATGCGGCCCGCCGCGTCGGTGTCCATGTTCGTCGGGTTGTAGAGCAGCGGGCTGGTGGCCCACACCGTGACCTCGAGGTCGTCGGGCACTTCGAAGGCCTCCACCGGCACCATCTGCGGCTCGGTGCTCTCCGGGTCGAAGCTGTCGCCGGACTTCTCGAGTCCCTTCGGTTCCTGGTCGAAGACGTAGAAGCGCACCGCGGCCGGGGTGGGTCCGCTGCCGCGGATCGCCCCGCCGTCGTCGAGGCCGATCTTCGCCTTGAAGCGCACCGCCCCGCCGAAGGCGTTCAGGTGAATCACCGAGTCGGCGTGCGTCCCGATGCCCTTCTCGTAGGTCTTGCCGGCGACCGTGAGCGGTCCGCCCTCGCAATTTTTGCCGACCCGCACCCGGCCGTGCCCGGCGGTCGCCTTGCGGAGAACGAAAGCCGTGACATCCTCCTCGCGCCCGTCCGCCATGACCGCCACCGGCTCGATCCAGTTCGCCCAGTCGTGGCTCTTGTTCCCCTCGTCCGAAACGACGAGGTAGAGACCGCGCTTGTTGACCGGGATGTCGATCTCGAGGAGGCGCTTCCTGTCGCCGCTCTTCATCAGCGGGCTCTTGTAGAGCGGCTTGGTGGCGATGGACTTCTCCTTCGGCGCGGGGGTCTTCTTCGCGGCCTTGCCGGGCTTGCCCGCCGGGGCCGCGGCGGCGGCCTTGAACCCCGCCTCGCGCTCCTCGTTCACCTTCGCGGGCGGGAGCTTCCGCCACTCCGCCGGGTCCGGCAGCTTCAGCCGCCGCGTCTTGGCGCCGTAGTCGTCGAGGTTGGCGTTGAACTCGTCCTCGGTGAGCGGCTTCGACCTCACGCCGCCCTTGGGGACTTTCAGGCCCGCCGTCCACACGATGGCGTTCAGGACCGCGGTGCGCACCCCGTCGATCGCCCAGGTGTGGTGGTAGTGGCCGCCGGTGAAGCCCACCCCGCGCCCGCCCGCGGGCCGCTCGTACCCCCACATCAGCGTCTGCGGCTTGCCGAGGCCGTCCACCCCGTGCTGGTTCCACATGTTGATGTAGCGGTGCATGTTTTCGCGCGTGGGGACCGCCGTGAACAGATCGAGCACCTTGGCGCGCTCCGGGACGAAGCGCATGTTGTAGTACCACTCGTCGAGGCAGGTCACCTCGTCCGGCACGCCGTTGCCGATCTCGTGGTCCTTGATGATGTTCAGGTCCGCCACCCAGTGCGGGTTCACCGAGAAATTGTCCTCCATCGCGGCGCCGATCCACGGGCGGTAGTACTTCTCGCCGATCTGCGGGTTGGGATGCACCGCGTAGTGCATGAAGACCATCCCGACGCCCTTCCTCGCGAGGCCGTCGAGGAATTCCCACTGCCCGGCGTGACCGCTGGTGGCGTCGGCGTAGATCACGATGGTGTCGGCGTCCTCGAGAATGGCCTTGTCCCTCTTCGGCCAGTCGGCGCGCAACACGGTGGCCTGCACGTTCAGCCCGCTCTGCTCGTTGAGGGCCCTGGCGAGAAGGTGGCAGCCGGCGTTGAACTCGTGCTCGCCGGAGGCGTGGCTCCGGTTGCCGGCAATGAAGACGATCTTCCTCGCCTCGTCCTTCTTCGCCGCCATGAACAGCGGGCAGAGGAGGGCGGCGAGAAGGGGGAACAGGAGGGAAAGACGCTTCATGGGTGGTCAGATACGCGGGAGGGGCGGAGGTGATTTCAGGAATCACCGGGGACATGGGGTCGGCGAAATCCGGACTCCCGGCGACGCGGGAAGGCGCTCGCTTGCGCTGCAGAGCGGCGACCCGGCCTGCCGCGGGACCGGGCGCTGGCGTCGGGAAGAGACTCCCGTGCCATCGCAGCCGACCATCCGCACCCTCCGGGCCTCACGCCAGGATGGGCTTCACGATGTGGCCGTGCACGTCGGTGAGCCGGAAGTGGCGACCCTGGTACTTGTAGGTGAGGCGCTCGTGGTCGATGCCGAGGAGGTGCAGGAGCGTGGCGTGGAAGTCGTGGATGTGGACGCCGCCATCGACGACGTTGTAGGAGTAGTCGTCGGTGGCGCCGTGGCTGGTGCCGGGCCTCGTGCCGCCGCCGGCCATCCAGATCGTGAAGCACCGCGGGTGGTGGTCGCGTCCGAAGCTCGTGGCGGTGAGTTTCCCCTGGCAGTAGTTGGTGCGGCCGAACTCGCCGCCCCAGATGACGAGGGTGTCGTCGAGCATGCCGCGCTGCTTGAGATCGGTGACGAGGGCCGCGGAGGCCTGGTCGGTTTCCTTGCACTGCTTGCGGATGCCTCCGGGGAGATTCCCGTGGTGGTCCCACCCCTGGTGGTAAAGCTGGATGAAGCGCACGTCGCGTTCCGCGAGGCGGCGGGCCAGGAGGGCATGGTGCGCGTAGGTCCCGGGCTTCCGGGCATCCTCGCCGTACAGCGCGAAGGTGCTCTCGGGTTCATCCGAGAGGTCGGTGACGTCCGGGATCGACCGCTGCATGTTGAAGGCCATCTCGTACTGCGCGATGCGGGTTTCGAGGGCCGGGTCGCCGGTGGCCTCGAGTTGCAGCTGGTGGAGTTCCCGGATCTTGTCGAGAACCCGGCGGCGGTTGGCGCGGTCGATGCCCTCCGGGCTGTTGAGGTAGAGGACGGCATCCTTGTCGGCCCGGAAGCGCACCCCGTCGTGCTTGCCCGGAAGAAAGCCGCTGCCCCACAGCCGGGAGACAAGCGGTTGCCCGCCCTTCCCCTTGGTGACCATCACCACGAACGACGGGAGGTCGGAGTTCAGGCTGCCGAGGCCGTAGTCGAGCCACGCCCCGATGCTCGGGCGGCCGGGGAATTGCGACCCGGTCTGCATGAAGGTCACGCCGGGGCCGTGGTTGATGGCCTCGGTGAACATCGATTTCACGACGCAGAGGTCGTCGGCGATCTTCGCGGTGTGCGGGAGGAGATCGCTGATCCACGCCCCGCTGTCGCCGTGCGGCGCGAACTTGAACGGCGTCCCGACGAGCGGCAGGCTCGCCTGGTTCCCCGACATGGCGGTGAGCCGCTGGCCTTTCCGGATCGAGTCGGGGAGTTCCTTGCCGTGGTCCTTGATGAGCTGCGGCTTGTGGTCGAAGAGGTCGATCTGCGACGGCGCCCCGGCCTGGAAGAGGAAGATGACGCGCTTGGCCTTGACGGGCGGAGCCTCGATTCCGGATTCCGCGTGCCGGCCGCCGCCTTCCGCGGCGGAGAGCATGTCGGCGAGGGCGATGGACCCGAGGCCCATCCCGAAGGACTTCAGCGCCTGCCGCCGGGAGAGGCCGAGCGGGGAATCGAACCCGGTGCAGGGGGGCGTGGATGGAGCGCGGTGGTTCATCGTTTCGTGACGGTTTCGTCGAGATTCATGATGGCGTTGACGAGCACCGTGGCGGCGGCGTGGGTGGCGGCCGGCAGGTCCCCGGCCGGCGGCGCCTGCCCGGTCTTCAGGAGGGCCGCGGCGCGGTCCGGGTGCTCCGTGAACTGGGAAAGCTGCTCATCGTAAAGGCTACGGAGGATATCGACCTGCTGTTGCGCCGCATTGCGGCTGGTGAGGGCCCGGTAGGCATGGCGGATGAGGGCGTCCGGGTCGTCGGCATGTTCCCGCAGGAACTCCGCGGCCGCAACGCGGGAGGCCTCGACGAATTGGGGGCCGTTGAGCAGCACGAAGGCCTGCAGCGGCGAGGCGGTGACCTCGCGGCGGACCCGGCAGACGTCGCGCTTGCTGGCGTTGAGGGTCATCATGACGGGCGCGGGGCCGGTGCGTTTCCACCACGTGTAGACGCTGCGGCGGTAGAGGCCCTCGCCCGTGTCGGGTTTCGCCGGCTTGAAGGAGACCGCCACCTCGTACGGTTTCACCGGGGCGCCGCCGGTCTTGCGGACGAGGAGCCCGCTCACCGCGAGGGCGTTGTCGCGGATCATCTCCGCGGCGAGGCGGCCGGTGGTCCCGCGCGCCAGCCAGATGTTCTCCGGATCGATCTCGCGGCTCCTTGCGTCCGTGAGGGTGCTCTGCCGGTAGGTCGAGGACAGGACGATGTTGCCGACGAGGTGGTGCAGGTTCCATCCGGAGTCGACGAAATCGCGGGCGAGCCAGTCGAGGAGTTCGGGATGACTCGGCGGCCGCCCCTGGCTGCCGAAGTCCTCCGGGGTGCGCACCAGCCCGTGACCGAAGAACATCTGCCAGTAGCGGTTCACCGTGACCCGGGCCGTGAGCGGGTGGTCGCCGGACGTCACCCAGCGCGCGAGGCCGAGGCGGTTGCGCGGCGCGTCGCCGGGAAACGGCGGGAGCGCCGCGGGCGTGCCGGCCGTGACCGGTTCGCCGCGCTCCGAATAGAGGCCGCGCTCGAGGACGTAACTCGGGCGCGGCTCGTCCATCTCGCGCATCACCATGATCTCCTTGATCCCGTCGACGAGCTTTGCCTTCGCGGCGCGGGTTTCCTCGAGCTTCGCGAGGGCCGCCGCGTGCGGCGGGTGGCCGGCGAGGAACCAGGCCCGCAATTGCGCGCGGAGTTCCGGGGTGAGCCGGTCGGCCGGCGCTTCGAGGGCCGCCTGCAGGGATCGGCCGTCGTGCAGTTCGGCGACCTCGAGCGGCGTGAGCTCGCGGTCGAAGACGAGGAGGTCGTCGACCATTCCGCCCTTGAACCCGACGTCGCGGAAGCGCTCCCCGAGGGCGAGGTCGTTCTCGCCGCCGCCCCGGATGGTCTTGGTGAGATGGTCCCGGACGACCTCGGTGGCCGCCGGCCGGCCGTTGACGTAGAGGCGCAGGCCCGCGGCCGTGCTCGACCCGTCGTAGGTGAAGGCGACGTGCTGCCACGTGTCGACCGGGAGAGGGTCCGTGGCCCGCACCCGGATGGCGTTGCCCGGGTAGAAGTGCACCAGGGCCACGCTCGGCTTGCCGTCTTCGAGGAGGAGTTCATAACCGCGGCTGGCGGCGTCGGTCCACGCCTTCGACCGCCGCGCAACCACCGTCCGCTCGAAGGCCTTCGGGGTGTTCAGCCAGAGGCCGACGGTGAACGGTTCCCAGCGCGCGAAGTTCCCCACCCCCGGGAGCTTCACGGGGTCGTCGCCGGTGAGCTGCACCGCCTCGCCGCGCTTGCCGGGGACCGACTTGTTGTTGGCGTTGCTGGTGGCGGGCTTCTCGCCGCGGACGCGGTCCGGGAAGCCGTTGCCGCTGCGGTCGTCAAAGGTGACGTGGGCGAGGAGGCCGTGCCATTCGTGTCCGCGGGCGCGGTTCATGAGCCACTGGTCGAACGCGCCGCCGGCGGTGTCGGCGGCGGCCTGCACGGCCTGTTCGGCCGCGGCGATGGCGGTGTCGGCGTCCGCGAGCTGCTTGTCCTGGGCCGCGGTGGTCAGGAGGAGGGTGGGGGAGGGAATGGAGCGCGTGAAGTAGGAATACAGCCCGGCCTCGTCGATGTTGGCGAAGAAGGAGCTCAGCGCGTAGTACTCCTTCATCGTGACCGGGTCGTACTTGTGGTCGTGGCAGCGGCAGCACTCGAGGGTGAGGCCGAGGAAGGCGGTCCCGAAGGTGTGCAGCCGGTCCGAGACGTATTCGACGCGAAACTCCTCCGGGACGCTCCCGCCTTCGACCTTCTGCGGGTGGAGGCGGTTGAACGTGGTGGCGAGGACCTGGTCGCGGGTCGGGTTCGGGAGGAGGTCGCCGGCGAGTTGCCAGGTGATGAAGTCGTCGTAGGGGAGGTTCTCCCGGAAGGCGCGGATCACCCAGTCGCGCCACGGCCACACGAAGCGCTCGTTGTCGCGCTGGTACCCGTAGCTGTCCGAGTAGCGCGCCACGTCGAGCCACTCGCTGGTCAGGCGCTCGGCGTAGGCGTCGGTGGCGAGGAGGCGGGCGACGACCGCGGCGTAGGCCCGTTCTCCGCCCTCCGGGCCTCGCAGGGCGACATGGAAGGAATCGAGTTCCTTCAAGGTCGGCGGCAGCCCGGTCAGGTCGAAGGTCACGCGGCGCAGCCAGCTTTCGGATGCGCCGTCCTCGTTCGGCGTCAGCCCGGCCTTGCGGGCGCCCCTTTCGATGAAGGCATCGACGGGGGTGCGCGCCCATGCGGTGGCCTCCGGCACCGGGACCGTGGGGGGAAGCGGTTTCAACGACCACAGGGTGTCGTACGGTGCGCCCTCCCTGATCCACCGGTCGAGGAGGTCCTTCTCCCCGGCGCTCAGGCTCATCTTCGACTGCGGCGGGGGCATCCTCTCGTCGGGATCCTCGGCATGGATCACGAAGTGCAGTTCGCTGGCCTCGAGGTCGCCGGGAACCACCCCGGCATATCCGCCCAGGTCGGCGGTGGCATTCTCGAAGGAATCGAGCCGGAAGTCGGACTTCTGGTTCCTGGCATCCGGCCCGTGGCACTTGAAGCACCGGTCCGAGAGGATCGGGCGGATGTCGCGGTTGAAGTCGATCTTCTCCGCACCCCCGGCGAGGCCGGAAGCGAATCCGCAGAGGAGAATGGCCTGGATGGGAGAGCGCATGGGGCGGGGGAAATAATACGGGCCGGAGCCGGCGTCCTTGCTTCCGGAAGACCATACCCCCGATGCCCGGCGGACACAAAGCTTCCGGGCGGCCCCCGGGGCGCTATTTCTTGGGTGTTTCGCGGTCATGCTCCCCGGCGAGCACCCCGATGAAGGACGCGATGTCGAGGAGCTGGCGGGCGGTCAGGGCGTTGGTCCGCTTGTGCATCTTGGCCCCCTGCTCGTCGTCGGGGTGGGCGCCGCGGACCCCGGAGCGGAACTTCAGGAGCTGGTCGCGGATGTACCAATCCTGCAGGCCGGTGAGCGGCGGGCTGCCGAAGACGAACTCGCCCCGGCCGTTGTAGCGGTGGCACTCCATGCAGTACTCGCGGAAGAGGGTGCGTCCTTCGGCGGTGTCGCCCTTCAGCGTGTGGCGCGTGGGGGTGCGGGGGAGCTTCGAGATGAACTCCGCGAGCCCCTTCACCTCCTCGTCCTTCAGGGTGTGGGCGATGGCCCGCATCTTCAGCCCCTCCAGGTCCTTTTTGTCGGCGCCGCGGATGTCGGTGCGGAACTTGTGGAGTTGCCGGGCGATGTACCACGCCGGCATGGAGGCGATCGAGGGCGTCTTCTGCGCGAGGCTCCCCTCGCCCTTGGCCCCGTGACAGGTGGCGCAGGTCTTCTTGAAGATCTCCGCGGGGCCGGCGGCGGCGGGGATGCCCGCCAGCAGGACGATGGCGAGCACCCACGGGAGCGCCGGCCGGACGGCGGGCCGCCGCCTCTCCGTTCCTAGAGTTGCGGCGGCGTCCATTTCGGGATCCCTCCCTCCTTCTCCTGCTTGAAATAGGCCTCGTGGAAGGGCCTCGTGGCGGACATGGGAACGTCCTCATTCACCATGAGGGGGCGGGCCTCCTTCCAGAACGTGTCGTAGGCGTTGCGCATCGCCTTCACGACCTCCGGATGATCGGCCGCGATGTCGGTGGTCTGGCCGGGGTCGGTCCTCATGTCGAAGAGGGCCTCGCCGACGAGCCGGTAATTCTGGTTGCGCACCGCGAAGTTGCTCCACTGGTGGTCATTCGGTTCCGAGCCGGTCTTCCAGCGGGCCTTCTGGGTGAAGAGGAAGCGGTCGGCCCAGTCGATCCGCTGTCCCTCGAGGAGGGGGAGGAGGTTGCGTCCCTCGACCTGCTTGGCGGGGACCTCGGCGCCGGCGATGGCGGCCAGCGTCGGGAGGAGGTCGATGTGGGCCGCGATGGTGTCGATGTCTCGGCCCGCCTTGAATCGGCCCTTCCAGCGGACGAAGAAGGGAACGCGCACGCCGCCCTCGTCGGAGCTGCCCTTGAGCCCTTTCTGCCCGGCGTTGTAGAAGGGGTGTCCCGGGGCGAGATCCTGCCCCGGGCGGCCCGACCCGCCGCCGGTCATGCCGTTGTCGGACATGAAGATGAGAATCGTGTTCGGGTCGAGCTTCCACTCCTCCAGCTTGGCCATGAGGCGCCCCATGTTCTCGTCGATGTTCTCGATCATGCCGTAGAAGCCGGCCGTCCTGGCGGCGAAGCCCTTGTCCGTGAAGTGCTTCGTGTTCGACGGCGGGGCGATGAACGGGCTGTGCGGGGCGTTGGTCGTGATATAGGCGAAGAACGGCGCCTTCCTGTCCTTGACCTCCCTGATCCAGCCGAGGGCCGCGGTGAAGAAGAGGTCGGTGCAGTAGCCCTCGGTCTTCACGAACTTCCCGTTGTGCCGCAGGACCGGGTCGAAGTACTTGTTGCCCGGGGCGTCGGCGCACGAGCACTTGTAGGCCTGGCCGATGCCGCCCGCGCCGTGGATGAAGGCCTCGTCGAAGCCGCGATTGTGCGGTTGGTAGGCATCCTCGTCGCCGAGGTGCCACTTCCCGAAGATCCCGGAGGTGTATCCCGCGGTCTTGAGGACCTGCGGCAGGATGGTGGCGTCGAGGGTCATGCGCTCGCGCTCGAGGATGGTGTGGGTCACCCCGTTCTTCATCGGGTGCCGTCCGGTCATCATGGCGGCCCGGGTCGGGGCGCAGGTCGGGCTCACCAGGAAGCGCGTGAAGCGGGTGCTCTGGTCGTGGAGCTTGTCGAGGTTCGGGGTGCGGATCCACGGGTGCCCGTGCCTCCCCACCGGGCCGTAGCCCTGGTCGTCGGTGATGACGAGGATGATGTTCGGGGAGCGTGACACTCCATCCGCTTGCGGCTTCGCCGCCTCCGCGGCCGGGGCGCCAACGAGCAGGCAGGCTGCGAGGCTGACGATGAAAAGGACGTGTTTCATGAGCTTCGGATACCGGACGATGGATACGGCAGCAAGGCGAGGAGATTCTCAAAAACGTGGCATGACGGCCCGGTCATGATCCAGCCAGCCCGCGCCCGAAGCGGTCAGGATCTCCTTCCTTCCCCGGGTCCTCGTCGTTTCGGGCCGCGTTTCGCGCCGGCGGATTCCGGTCACGGCCGGGACGGTCATGCTACTGGTCCCCCGCGATCTTGCGGAATTCCGCTTCGAGCCGGGCCGCGATGTCCGGGTGCTTCTCGATGAGGTTCCTCGTCTCGCCGGGGTCGTCGCTCAGCTTGTAGAGGTGGTAGGGCTTCTCGAACTTCTTCCCGCGCGGTTTCTCGCGGCCGCCGGACCCGTTCCCGAGGACGAGTTTCCAGGGGCCGCTGCGAATCGCGAACATCCCGCCGGCGGAGTGATTGATCACGCCGGGGCGCGGCGGGTCGCTCTTGCGGTTGCCGGTGACGTCGTTGAAGAAGCTGAAGCTGTCCTCCGCGGCGCCTTCCGGGACCGGTTTCCCGATCGCCTCGGCCACCGTGGCGAAGACGTCGGTCAGGCAGGTCGGGCGCGGCAGCGTCGTCCCGGGCCGGATCCGCCCCGGCCAGCGGACGAAGAAGGGGACGCGGTGCCCGCCTTCCCAGACGTCGGCCTTGGTTCCGCGCCAGTGGTGGTTGGCGGTGTGGTCCGCGGGCCGGAATCCCTGGTCGGTCTCGTCGGCAAGGTGGTGGTTCTCGCCGTCGCCCCGCCGGTACATGAAGGAGCCGTTGTCGCTGGTGTAGATCACGAGGGTGTTTTCCGCGGCGCCCGACTTCTCGAGGGCATCGAGGACGCTCCCGACGGTGGCGTCGACCTGGTGGACGAAGTCGCCGTAGGGACCGAGCTTCGTGGTCCCGACGAAACGCGCGTGCGGCCAGACCGGCTTGTGCGGGCCGGTGAGCGGCATGTAGAGGAAGAAGGGCCGCTTGCCCGCCACGGATTCCCTGATGAACGCCGAGGCCTCCTCCGCGAGGTCGTCGAGGACGTCGCCGGGGTCGAAGCCGGGCGCCTTGGGGCCCTTGCGGACGTACTTCGGGAAGCCGATGGCGGGCTGCTTCCCGGTGGTCTTGGCGACCGCCTGGTGGTCGCGGAGGTAAACGTAGGGGACCATGTCGAGGGAGGCCGCCACCCCGAACCAGGTCTCGAAGCCCTTCTCGACGGGGCCGTTGGTGAAGGGCGCGTCGAAGATGGCGCCCCCCTTGTCGTCGCGGGCCCACTCGATGCCGAGGTGCCACTTGCCCACCATGGCGGTGCGGTAGCCGTGGCCCTTCAGGAACTTCGCGAGGGTCACCCGGTCGTCCGCGATGAGGGGCTTGTCGCGCGGGGGGAAGAGGACCCCGCTCTTGAGACGCGTCCGCCAGCAGTAGCGCCCGGTGAGCAGGCCGTAGCGCGTCGGGGTGCATACCGCCGACCCGCTGTGGGCATCGGTGAAGACGGCCCCTCCCTGCGCGAGCTGGTCGAGGTGAGGCGTCGGGATCTTCGAGTCCGGGTTGAGGACCCGCACGTCGCCGTAACCCATGTCGTCCGCGAGGATCAGCAGGACGTTCGGCCGCTCGGCGGCCGAGGCAGGGTGCAGGATGCAGGAGGCGAGAGCGAGGCAGAGCGCGAGACGGTTCATGGATGGGGGAGATACTGGGAGGCGGACGCGGAACTTTCGGGGTGGAAGCAGCGGGAGCGGTGGAATTCAGCTGTTCGTAGTTCCGCCTTCAGGCGGAAGGGCGGCGGATGCGGCGGCTTTAACCGGCGGCGAGCGGGAAGGGCCGGGATGTGACGGGGGGATGGGGGTGGACTCCGTG